>CBDUCB010000044.1:0-19293 GCA_965365545.1 uncultured Roseobacter sp.
AGACGTCGGCGCCAGCAGACGGCGGGTTCCACTGGTTCGCCTTGCGCAGATCGTCGATCCGCCCCAGCCGCCCGATTGCCGCCGCTTCGCGCAGCGCCACAAGCAGCAGAACGAAAAGAAACGCCGCCATCAGGCCGCCAAGCGCCCAGCCCAGCACCGGGTTGCGTACCAAAAGACCGGTCACCAGTTCCCAGGCCGCAAGGCCGGCAAGTGCGCAGATGAGCGCGCCGGCCAGCCCCCAGAACCAGCGCCCGAGCCGCGACGGCCGGCGCGCAGCGACACGCGCCGCCGCCTGCATCGCCCGCCCGGACGGGGCCGGCAAACCGGGATCGGGTACAGGGGGCGCTTCAGCCACCGATGTCGCCGGCGCCGCCTCGTCGAGATCGATAAGAACCGGCCCTCTGGCCATCAGCTTTTGCTCCGGGTCCACTCAAAGCGGATGTCGGGCAAACCCGCGTCATTGCCACTGCCGTCGGTCTGATCGGTCTGGATAAACCCGCGCAACCCGTAAAACCGGGTCGCACCCGCGTTGGCCTCATAGCTCCAGAGTGCCAGCGTTTCACTGTCTGTCTTGGCGTCGTCGATCAAAGCCGTGCCAACGCCCTTGTCCTGAGCATCCGGGAGCACGTAAAGCGCATGCACGTCCTGCTCCCAGCGCGCGATGAACCCGACGACGCGCCCGTCCACCTTCGCCACCCGGACCCAGCCTGCCTCGATCATATCGCCGGCGTAGCGGATCTCTTCGGCGGCCGTGTGCACCCGCGGCAGCCAGGGCATCTGGTCGTTGGTCAGCGACAGGATGTGCCCGACAGCGCCCGCATCGAGGCTCCGGGCCGGAGTGATGGTGATATCCGTCATAGCCTGTCTCCTAAAAGGAATTGGGCTGCGTGATCAAGCCGGATGTGCGGCGGACCCTCGCCGGGGCGCAAAGTAAGCGGCTGTGGTGCGAAATTCATCACACGGTAATCCTGATCCAGCCACTTTTGCGCGCCCTCGCGCGCCGGTGTCAGCAGATGGCCCGGATCGTCAGGCAGCGCGCCAGGGTGGAAGGCCGCCTGTTTGCCGGTCTCCAGCAGCCTGCCGCGCACCACATCAAGCGTTGTTCCGTCATGCGAAATCGTCTCCTCAGTCGTCGCGCGCAGTGAGGCGATGGACATCGCAGCGGTGGTCGCCCCGGCAAACTTCGCGCGGTCTGAGGCCCCACGCACCAGCGCCTCGGTGATCGCGGTGAGCTTTGCATGCTGGCTGTGGTGCAGATGATCGGCCTTCGTTGCGGCAAACAGGATTTTACCTACTCTGCGCCCCTGAAAAAGCTGCGTCAGAAAAGCGTTCTGCCCGGGGCGGAAAGCGCTGAGGATATCGGCCATGGCCGCGCGCATATCCTCGACCGCCTGCGGCCCTTTGTGAATCGCGCCCAGCACATCGACAAGCACCACCTGGCGGTCGATCTTTGCAAAATGCTCACGGAAAAACGGCCGGACAACAGATTTGCGATAAGCTTCATAGCGTCGCGCCATCTCACGCAGAAGGGAGCCGCGCGGACCGTTGCCATCGCCGGGCAGCGGCGCAAAGGTCAGCACCGGCGAACCCGCCAGATCACCGGGCAGCAAAAAACGCCCCGGGGTGCAGTCGGAGTATCCCGCCGCCCGCGCCGCGGTCAGATAGCCGGTAAATTCTGATGCCAGCGCCTGCGCGCGGGTTTCCTCCAGCGGGGCGGAAGGGTCGGTCTGCGCCACCAGATCGCGATAGGCTGAGGCTTCTGCGCGCTCCTCAATCCGCGCCAGCACCTCCGCCGACCAGGCACCATAGGACTTGTCCAGCAACGCCAGATCCAGCAGCCATTCGCCCGGATAATCCACAATATCGATATGCACCGTACGCGGCCCCTGCAGCCCGGCCAGCAGCCCCCCGCGGCGCACCCGAAGGGACAGCCGCAATTCCGAAACTGTCCGGGTGCTGTCGGGCCAGCGCGGCTCGCGCGCCGTGAGATCCGCCAGATGGCTCTCGAAATCAAATCGCGGCACAGTGTCATCGGGCTGCGGCTGCAGAAATGCCGCATCAATGCGCCCGTCGGCTGCTGCCAGCAGATGCGGCATCCGCCCCCGGTCCAGCAGGTTCGCCACCAGTGAGGTGATAAAAACCGTCTTGCCAGCGCGCGCAAGCCCGGTGACGCCGACGCGCACCACCGGCTCAAAAAGCGTTTCGCTGACCGTATCCTGCACCGTTTCGATCTGGCGCAGCACCGTGTCCGCAATCACAGAGATAACCAAAGCCTGACTGCCCGTTTTATTACGTTCCCTCCTACTTAGGCACCTGCGCGGCCGCTTGCCAGCCTGCAAAGACATTTGACGCCGCTTCGCCCGCGCGCTAGGGCCGGCCCATGCCCCGCTATGCCCTGAAAATCGAATACCACGGCGCGCCATTTGCCGGCTGGCAACGCCAGAAAGAACAAACCACCGTCCAGGGGTCCATCGAGGCTGCGCTGTCGCGGATCGAACCTGGCGATCACAGCATCGCTGCCGCCGGGCGCACGGACGCGGGCGTGCATGCCCTGGGTCAGGTGGCCCATTGCGACATGGCGCGCGAGTGGGAGCCTTTCCGGCTGTCTGAAGCGCTGAACTATCACCTCAAGCCCGCGCCTGTGGCGATTGTTGCCTGTGCCCGTGTGGAAAGCGACTGGCACGCGCGCTTCTCGGCGCTTGAAAGGCAGTACTTCTTCCGCATTCTGTGCCGTCGCGCGCCGGCCACGCATCTTGAAGGGCTGGTCTGGCAGGTCCGTCAGCAGCTTGATGTCGCGGCAATGCAGGAAGCCGCGGGCCATCTGACCGGCAGGCATGATTTCACCACCTTCCGGTCGACGATCTGCCAGGCCGAAAGCCCGGTCAAAACGCTCAACTGCCTGGATGTGACCGGGCACCGGACAGACTACGGCACAGAGGTGCATTTTGATGTGCGCGCACGGTCTTTTCTGCACAATCAGGTGCGCAGCTTTGTCGGCAGCCTGGAGCGGGTGGGAACAGGATCATGGGCGCCGGATGATATGGCCGCAGCGCTCGCAGCGCGCGACCGCGCGGCCTGTGGCCCGGTCTGTCCGCCGCAGGGGCTCTACCTCCGCCATGTCGTTTATGACGAAGACCCTTTCGCCTGACACGCGTCAGTCGTTGTCTGTCAGCCCGGCACCGGCACCAGCGGCACGCGAGGCATCTGTTTCGGGTACATAGGTTTTTTCCGCAAGTGCGGTCATTTGCGCGATCAACGCATCTGCACAGGAAATCCGGCCGGGGACCGGCCGTTCCCGGGGTCTCCCCCGATCGATACTCAGCCGCCAGACTCCTGCCCCACCAGGCGTCGCGGCCGCGCGGCAGGGCAGCGCGTCGATATAGCTTTGCAGCAATCCGGGCGGCGCATCGGCCATCACCTCTGCCTCCGGCGCCTCTGTCGCCAGGGCGGCATCCAGCGCGAGGGGCAGATCCATTGCCGGCCCGTTGGGAAGGCTGAGCAGCGCCTCCCCGAGCTCCGTCGCCGGGCGCCCGTGTCTCAGATGAAACGCTGCTGCCTGTCCGAAACGCGCAGCCTGCCATGCAGGCGCTCCGGCACCGCGTGCCGCTTTTGATGCGAGCGCCGCAATTTCCGCAACCGACCATGTCATCCGCCGAACACCGGCAACCACCAGTCGTCCGCGCGCGCGCCCAGTTCATCCGCCAGCGGCGCCCCCTGGCAGAGCGTGATCCGTGTCCATCTGTCTGATCGCGGGTCAAACCGCGAGGCCCCGAAAAACGCAAGCTTGCAGCGCAGCATATCAATCGGCAGACAGGTGTCTGCGATCAGGTTGTCGCGGATCTCAGCATAGGGATAACGCTCCCCCAGGGCCACCCGCGACGCCGCAAGCGCATGCTCGGGAAAGCGCGCCAGAAACGCGGAAAGAGGTTCATTTTTTTGTTCAAGGTCACGCCGCAATTCCTTGATACGTCTGGCAATATCCAACGGGCTTTCGAGCTCCTGACCAGGCTCGTCGAACCGCAGACCCAGCCGTGGTTCCTGCTTGGCCGCACTGACATACCAGAACTGCCGGCACTGGTCAGGGTCCTCGTAATCAGGGGCGAGCGCCCAGGCAAACCCCGCATCAACAGCCGCGGCAAGTTCTGCGGTGCCGGCAAAAGGTACAGCCTGCGCGCCGAAAGGATCGCTCATACAACCGGCCAGCCCGTCCACCAGCCCACCGAAGGGTTCCATGACCAGCGCGACCATCAGTTCCTGCAGATCAACGCTGCTCTGGCGGGTATGCGCCAGAAGCCGCGCAACCGGCATCTCAGTGGCAAGGGCAGCGGTCGCGAAACAGGGTTCAAGCCGCCGCCAGTCCTGTCGCAGCACCGCGATCCGCGCCTGATACGCCCGGTCAGGCACGTCCCATTCGGCGAGGTGCCGTGCCGCGCGATTGTAAAGCGCTTGTACACGGGCAATCTGTTCCGCATCGAGCGAGGTAACGGCGCGGACGCGGGCGAGCGCCGTTTCACGCACCATCATCCAGTTATTCAGCAGCACCGGATGGTTCACCAGAAACGGTGCCATGCCCAGCCCGGTTGAATTTCCGATGCCCAGATGTCGTTTCAGCTTGCGGTCGAGCGCCCTGCCCCCCAGATGCTCAGCCAGATCATGGGTAAAAAGACGGATCAGCCAGACCGTCAGCATTTCGGCCATGAACGGGCCTTCGAGCCCCTGCCGGTCCTCATAAACGGCGCGGTCGGCGATCCCGAACTTTCCGTTGCCATAGACGGCGGTGGTCCGCATCAGATAACCGGTCGCGCGCACCAGTGCTTCGTCGGGCTGGCGGCCTGCGCGCAGGCTTTCCACCACATGCGAAAAGAGCCGGACCGACTTATTGGCGCGGCTCAGCACAAGATCCCGCTCTGTAAACCGCGCTGCCTCCTGCCGGGGCGCTGCCGCACAGATCCGCGCGATCTCATCTGCATCCGGCACGCCGTCATAAAGGACATAGGCCGTATCCCAGGCGGTGGCGATCACCCGGTCGGTGCGCTGATCGGGCGGCAGATCACTGGCGACTGCGACCAGTGAATACGTATATCCGCCAAGCTCCAGAGAATAGACCGCGTGACCAAACCCGGCTTCGCTGATGTCCCAGACCGGGCAGCGCACCTGCACCTGTTCGGTTGCCAGAGTGCGCATCAGTGTACGCAAAAAAGACAGCCGCGTGGGGAACATCGCGCCCATGCGCTTCAGCCGCATCACCTCAGAGGGCGGGCGCAGCGGCGCCTGCGGGATATCCGGGAAGTCCTTCATGCCGGGCAAAAGCCCGCTTCATAAAAGCGATGCCAGTTGCCGCCCATGATCCCGTCCGTGTCAGCCTCCGACAGACCGGCTGCCAGAAGACCCGCACGAATGTTGCCGAAATCACGGTTGTCGCGGAACCATTCCGGCATAGGCGGGAAGCCCGCGCTGGCGGCAGTGCCCTCGCCATCATCAATCCCTTTTGACCAGCGCCCGCCCCGCATCCACTCCACCACACTGTCCGGCTGATTCTGGCACAGATCGGTCCCGATGCCGAGGTGCTCTGCGCCATAGCGCCCGGCAGTATCCGCAATCATCCCACAGAAACTCTCAAGCGTGCAGCCTGTCCCGCCCGCCAGGTGATGCGGATAAACCGAAAACCCCAGCATCCCGTCCGCCTCGGTCAGCGCCCGCAGAACCGTGTCAGATTTGTTGCGCAGGGCGGCGTGCCAGGCGTGCGGATTGGCATGGGTGATCGCAACAGGTCGCGTAGAATGGTCAATCGCCTCCAGCGTGGAACGCTCGGCGGAATGCGACATATCCACCACCATTCCGACCCGGTTCATCTCACGAACCACCTGGCGGCCCATACGGGTCAGCCCGGTGTCGTCCTCCTCATAGCAACCCGTCGCAAGCAGCGACTGGTTGTTGTAGGTCAGTTGCATAAACCGGATGCCAAGCTGATGGCAGATCTCCACAAGCCCGATGTCATCACCGATGGGCGACGGGTTCTGAAACCCGAAAAAGATCGCCGTCCGACCGGTCTTTTGTGCACGCGTAACACAGGCGGCAGTCGTGCCCCTGAATATCAGGTCGGGATGGGCCTCAAACCAACGGTTCCATTTCTCGAGGTTGAGCACCATCTCACGAAAGCTCTCGTGATAGGCGACGGTCACATGAACGGCGTCGACACCGCCCTCTCGCATCTGCGCAAAGATCCCGGGTGAAAAGTCGGCATACTGCAGGTTATCAATCAATGGCGCGCGCATGGCCGGCACTCTGGAACGGAAAATCCCAGCGCTCAATTCCAAAAACGACTGATTTGCCGCCGGATCACGCTTCGGAAAGAAATAGTCTCAGTTTGAAGCGGCCCCCAAGGCATCCCAAAAGCAATATTATTTTGAGATTTACACCTCTTAATGCCCTGATACTTGCGAAATCCCGATAATCATGGCTGACAGGCATCACTGATCCACATCCGGCGTGTATTTTGCAGGCCGCGGCGGGCGCTGCCTGTGACAACGACCCGCCGGGAACTCTTTAACAAGAACATTTGCCTGTTCTACTCTTTACACAACCTGTCCCGGCGGGGGGCTATGCCGGGTTGGTTTGGTTCAGTCACGAACCAGGTTGTGCTGTAGTTTCAGGCTGAGGCAGTTTTTTTTCAGAGTTCGGAAACTGCGCCCGCGCCGAGCACATCGCCGGTCGGCGCACCCGTGGGCGAGCCTCCCTCTGGCTCGTCCGAAATCGCGAGAGTGAGCGTGCCGGCGATTTCTGCAAGATCTTCCGGCAGGATCACCCGTGCGTTCGGTGCATCGGGCAGTACACCAAGAGAAACAGGGGCCGCATCCGGCGCAATCGCCCAGAGCTCCAGCACACGACCCGCGCGCGCGCCGCCATCGGTCCGGTTCAGCACCAGCGCTTCACGCGACGGATCATAAACCGCAAGCACCGTCAGGCCCTCATCCGCATTGGAAATCTGTGTCGCATAGACAGGGGCGGTCGGGACCTGATCGGGTGTCAGATCGCTGAAACTGATCCAGGCCGCCAGACCAAGCGCTGCAAAGCTGATGCCCTGCCAGACCCAGAGCTTTTGCAGCAACGGCCGGCGTTCCGCGCCAAAGAGCCGCCGGTTCAGCCGCTTGTGCGCACGGCGTGGCGGCTTAACCGGTTTGATATCGTCGGCGAGAGACGCGAGCCGTTGCTGCCACGCGGCCACAGCCGCTGCAAACTCCGCATCTGTCCTCAGCCGCTCGCGCAGCGGACCAAGCTCATCAGCCGGCGTGAGCCCGAGGGCAAATTCTGCCGCCAGGCTGTCATCGTCAGGGCCTTCGCCATCGCCCGGAACATGCAGATCATCGGTCATGACGACATACACTCCCTCAGCGACATCAGTCCACGGCGCAGCCAGGTGCGCATGGTATTCAAAGGCACGTCAAAGCGGCTGGCAAGCTCGGCATAGCTTTTGCCATCCAGATACGCGCCGCGCACCGCCGCCGCGCGGTCTTTCTCCAGACCGTCGAGGCATTTTTGCAGTTTGCGTGCCTCGGACGCCGCCACAGCGGATTGCTCAGGCGTCAGCCCCGGCGCCACCAGCGTGCTTTCCACACTGTCAAAATCGGTATTGCCGCTTTTCTTTGCACGCAGCCTGTCGATGGAGGTGTTGCGCGCAATTGTAATCAGCCATGTCATCGGGCTCAGACCGTTCGCCTGGTAGCGGTCTGCGTTGTTCCAGATTTTAACATAGGTGTCCTGCATGGCATCTTCCGCTGCGGCTTTGTCGTTCAACACACGCAGGCAGACACCGAATAGTTTCGCGGAAGTGGCCTCGTAGAGCCCGTCAAAGGCCGCGCGGTCCCGCAAAGCAACCTTGCCGATCAGCTTTTCGACCTTTTTGCGGTCTTTTGCTCCGAACACCCGAATACCTCTTCCCAAACCCCCGGCGCCTGCATTTAGGGCAGGCGGGCGCGCACTGTCAAACGTCCTGTGGTGTCAGATCTTTTCCTGTGTGTATTTGCGCAGCTCGGCCCGCGCCACCTGCCGGCGGTGCACCGCATCCGGCCCGTCCGCAAAACGCAGCGCACGCTGCCAGGTCCAGGCCATCGCAAGCGGTGTGTCCTGGCTGATCCCGGTGCCACCGTGCATCTGCATCGCCTCGTCAATCACTTTGAGCGCCATACGGGGGGCTACGACCTTGATCTGGCTGATCCAGGGGGCGGCAGCACGCGCATCGCCCTGATCCATCATCCAGGCCGCTTTGAGGCAGAGCATCCGCGCCATCTCGATCTCCATGCGGCACTCAGCTATCAGGTCAAAATTCGCGCCGAGCTGTGCCAGCGGCTTACCAAAGGCCTCTTTTTGCAGGGACCGCCGGCACATCAGCTCCAGCGCGGCCTCAGCCTGCCCGACCGAGCGCATACAGTGATGAATCCGCCCCGGCCCCAGCCGGCCCTGTGCAATCTCAAAGCCGCGCCCCTCGCCCAGCAGCATGTTCTCTGCCGGCACGCGCACGTCGGTAAAACGCAGATGCATATGCCCGTGCGGTGCGTCGTCATGGCCAAAGACCATCATCGGGCGCAGCACTTCGATGCCGGGCGTTTCCGCATCAACCACAATCATCGAATGGCGCTGATGTTTCGGGGCATCGTCATCGCCGGTCCGCACCATGACAATATATACCTTGCATCGCGGATCCCCTGCACCTGATGCCCAGTACTTCTCGCCGTTCAGTACATACTCATCTCCGTCGCGCACACAGGACATGGCGATATTGGTAGCATCCGAGCTTGCCACATCAGGCTCCGTCATCAGATAGGCCGACCGGATTTCCCCTTCGAGCAGCGGCGCCAGCCACAAGTCTTTCATAGCTTGCGTCCCATACCGCTCAAAAACTTCCATATTGCCGGTATCCGGCGCCGAGCAGTTGAACACCTCCGCCCCCAGCGGCGTTTTCCCCATCTCTTCGGCAAAATACGCGTACTCGACCGTGCTGAGACCGAAGCCGCGTTCGCTGTCAGTCAGCCAGAAGTTCCAAAGGCCCGCAGTCTTTGCCGTAGCCTTCAGCCCCTGCAAAATCTCAGCCTGCCGGTCGGTATAGGTCCAGCGGTCGCCTTTACCGACTTCCGCGTGATATTCAGCCTCCAGCGGCATCACCTCGTCGCGGATCATCGCCGCCACGCGCGCCAGCAAATCACGCATTTCCGGCCGCATGCTGAAGTTCATATCCATGGCATTTCCTCCCGCGCCGGTTTTCAGGGCTTTCCCCGCGCTGCCAGACTTGCTTAGATCGCGGTCAGATGTCCATGGGCGCCAGGGGGAT
Source organism: uncultured Roseobacter sp. (assembly GCA_965365545.1). Taxonomy (GTDB): domain Bacteria; phylum Pseudomonadota; class Alphaproteobacteria; order Rhodobacterales; family Rhodobacteraceae; genus Roseobacter. The sequence continues at coordinate 9,326 of CBDUCB010000044.1, forward strand.
TTCCGGATGCACGAGTTTGACCACGCCGCACTGGAAAGCTGCCTGCAACAACACGTCGCCGGTTTCGGGCGTCTGGACACGATCACCAAATTCCCCGACGGCCAGTCCAACCCGACCTATCAGATCCGCAGCGGGGACAACGCCTATGTGCTGCGGGCAAAACCGCCCGGCAAGCTGCTGAAATCCGCCCATGCGGTAGACCGTGAGTACCGCGTGATGAAAGCGCTGGCCCGGACCGGCGTGCCGGTGCCGGAAGTGTTCTACCTCTCCGGCGATGACACGCCGCTCGGCACTCAGTTCATGGTGATGGACCTGGTCGAGGGGCGCATTTTCTGGGACCCAGCCCTGCCCGATCAGGAACGCACCGCGCGGGGCCGTATCTATGACGCGATGAATTCAACACTGGCGCGACTGCACCGGGTGAAGCCTGAGCGCGCAGGCCTGGGCGACTATGGCAAGCCGGGAAATTATTTCGAGCGCCAGGTCGCGCGCTGGTCACGCCAGTACCGCGAAACAGCGACGGATCCGCTTCCTGATGCCGACTGGCTGATGGGCTGGCTCAACGATCATATGGTCGCCGATGACGGTGAAAGCAGCATCGTACACGGCGATTACCGCATTGATAACATCATCTTTCACCCGGACCGCGAAGAGATTGCCGCGGTGCTCGACTGGGAACTCAGCACCCTGGGGCACCCGCTGGCCGATCTCGCCTATCAGTGCATGCACTGGCGCCTGCCCTATGAAGGCCACTTCCGGGGTCTCGGCGGTGTGAACCGGCATGCCGAAGGCCTGCCCGACGAGGCCGATTATGTGGAACGCTACTGCGACCGCCGCGGCATCGACCCACCCGCCAACTGGGATTTCTACCTGGTATTTTCCTATTTCAGGCTGCTCGCGATCCTTCAGGGCGTGTTGCGCCGCGGGCTCGACGGCAACGCCTCTAACCCGCGCGACATGCACCGATGGCGCGACATCATCGCCCATATGGCGCAGGACGCGCGCGCCCTCGCCGAAAACGGCTGACCCCCGGCGACCCATGACGCTTCACGCAACAGCCCGAGCGCCGCACCACGCGAGGCCAGTTACAGGACAAGCGGCCTACCGGCGTTCACAGAGCTTGACGTTGCAGGCAATCGGGTGTTGCTGGTCACCGTAAACCGGTCGGAAAAAGAGCTGCGCCATGCCAGCACACACATCATACGACGTGATCATCGCCGGCGGAGCGATCTATGGGTCTTCCGTCGCCTGGTGGCTGAGCCGCGAGCCCGGATTTGACGGCCGCATCCTCGTGATCGAACGCGATCCGACCTACGAATTCGCCGCGACAAGCCACACCAACAGCTGCATCCGGCAGCAGTTTTCCAATAAAACCAATATCGCTATCTCCCGGTTTGGCGCCGAATTCATCCGTAATTTCAGAGAGTTCATGGGCGGCGATCCGGATGTGCCCGCACTCGCGCTGCAAAGTTACGGGTACATGTATCTCGCTGATACGCCGGAGTTCGCGCAGACCCTGAAAGAAAGCCAGCAGGTCCAGGCCTCCCTCGGCGCCGCCACCCGCCATATGTCGCGCGAAGAGATCGCGGCCGCCTACCCGTTTTACCAGCTCGACGATATCATCGCCGGCAACCACAATCTGGTGGATGAGGGATATTTCGATGGTGGAACGATGTTCGACTGGTTTCGTAAAATGGCGCGGCGCAATGGCGTGGAATATATCCACGACGAGGTGACCGGCCTGAACCGGCAGGGTGCCCGCATCGACAGCGTCACCCTGAAATCCGGGGACACCGTCGGCTGCGGCACTTTCGTGAACGCCACCGGCACCAGGGCAGCACAAACAGCGCAGATGGCCGGCCTCGACATTCCCGTTGAGCCGCGCAAACGCTACACCTGGATCTTTGACGCAGCTCACCCGCTCGACCGTGATCTGCCGCTGACCATCGACCCCTCGGGCGTACATGTGCGCAGCGACGGGCGCTATTATCTCGCGGGCGGCCCGCCCGATGAGGACCCGGCGGTAAACCATGACGATTTCATCGCTGATCATGCGCTCTGGGAAGAAAAGTTCTGGCCCGTTATCGCCACCCGCATCCCGCAGTTTGAGCAGATCCGGCTGATCAACATGTGGGTCGGACACTACGACTATAATACCTTCGATCAGAACGCGATTGTCGGACCACACCCGGAGGTGGATAACTTCATGTTTGTGAACGGCTTTTCCGGCCACGGGCTGCAACAGGCACCCGCTTTCGGACGCGGTCTGGCCGAACGCATCATCTACGGCGCCTGGCGCAGCCTCGATCTCAGCCCCTTCTCGGTGTCGCGGATCCTGGCTGGTGAGACGTTTGCGGAACGGGCAGTGATATGAAAGACCAAAGAGGAGAAATACGATGAAACTGGTGCTGACAGGGGCCGCCGGCCGGCTGGGATCTTATCTGCGGGAGCCGCTGACGGCGCTCTGCGACGAACTGGTCAGCACCGACATCGCTGACGATATCGGCACACTCTATCCCGGCGAGACCTATGTACAGGCGGATCTGGCCGAAATGGATCAGATCGCCCCGGTGCTCGAAGGGGCCGATATGGTCGTCCATTTCGGTGCCATCGTTGATGAAAAGCCTTTTGAGGAGCTGCTCGGTCCGAATTTTGTGGGCTCCTACAATATCTGGGAGGCGGGGTATAAGGCCGGCGTGCGGCGCATCATCTATGCCTCGTCGATCCATGCGGTGGGCATGCATCTGAAATCGGATTTCATCGGCACGGATGCCGAACACCGCCCTGATACATTCTACGGCCTCGCCAAGTGTTTCACCGAGGATCTGGGCCGCATGTACTGGGACAAACGCGGGCTGGAATCGGTGCATCTGCGCATTCTCAGCTGCGCGCAGGTCAACAACTCACGCGCCCTCGGCTCCTGGCTGAGTTACGGCGATCTTATCCGGCTGGTGGTGCGGGCCATCGACACGCCCTCAACAGGGTTTGCCATCATCTACGGCGTTTCCGACAATGACCGCGCGCCGGTGGACAATGCGAAAGCCTCGTTTCTGGGGTACCGCCCGAAGGACAACGCCGAAGTGTTCGCCGCCGAAGTGCTGGCCGCCGCAGAGCCCGTCGATACCACCGACCCGGGGCAGATGTGTCACGGCGGGCCGTTCGCAAAGGTTGATCTGGGGCAAAGCGGGCTCGCACAGATGAATGTTATAAACGACAGGAAAGAAACCTGAGGAGCCGCGACCCTTTGCCAGCGCGGAGAATATCATAGATGCCGGTCCATGTGCTGCCCGCAGAGAGCCCTCTGATCCTGTCCATGCCACATACCGGCACCGACATTCCACCCATCTGGTACCGGCGGCTCAATCAGACCGGCCAGGGCCTCATCGATACGGACTGGCATGTAGACAGGCTTTACGACCGCCTGGTGCCGGAGGCCACAATCGTCCGGGCGCGCTTTCACCGCTATGTTTCGGATGCCAACCGCGATCCCGATGGCGCTTCTCTTTATCCCGGGCAGAACACCACCGGGCTGGTGCCGCTTACCACCTTTGACGGGGACCCGATCTGGGACGATCCGCCAACCGCCCGCGAGATGAGAAGCCTTCAGTCTGCGTTCTTTACCCCCTATCACGCCGCCCTTGCCGCGCAGATCGCGCGGGTACAGCTGAAATTCGGCTTTGCCATCCTCTTTGACTGTCACTCGATCCGCTCACGGGTGCCGCATCTTTTCGAGGGGCGCCTGCCGGACCTGAATATCGGCACTTATAACGGCGCCTCCTGCGATGCACGTCTGGCCGCGGGCGTGACCGGCATCTGCAACCGGGCGTCGGGATATACGACTGTTCTGAACGGCCGTTTCAAGGGCGGCTGGACCACGCGGCGCTACGGCAGGCCCCACGCCGGGGTGCACGCCATCCAGATGGAACTGGCGCAGAGCACCTATCTGACATGCGAGGAAGAACCCTGGATCTATGACACAGAAAAGGCCTCGGATCTGCGCGATGTTCTGCGCGAGCTTCTGGGATATCTGATCAGCTGGACCCCCGGCATAGCGCCAGTCTGGAAATCAAATAAATAGTTATTTTACAAGACTCTGAAAAACTTACTTAATGCGCAGCATGAGCATCCGCGCCGGATACCAGCAACGGCCTGCGCAGACGGGCGATGTCGTGTGCCTCGCGGTCGCGCCCGTCCCGGATCAGGCAGGTCAGCAGGCACTGTTCCAGCAGATCACGCTGCGCCCGGCTGCCGCCGATCCGTGCCAGATCGTTCATCGCCCCGGTCAGATTTTCTGACGCAGCACCCCAGTCTTCTGCAGCCATTGCCCGGAAACCACAGGCCAGCCCCGGCACAAGATCCGCCGCCGGCCCGGCCGGAGCGGAAATAATCGCCTCCAGGGCCGCATCATTGCCCGCCATGGCGTGCGCAAGCGCGGCATGCACGTCGATGAACGCGTTGCCGGTGGCAGGAAAGGTCCGCAGAGCATAGTCACTGACTGCAGCCCAGCGATCCGCTGAAACCCCGACACCCGCCATCATCGCGCGCTGCAGGATTGATGCGGTGTCGGTCAGCACATTGATACCCGGGCTCAGAGTGCCGCTGTCAGGGGCGACCGCCGCATCCACCTGCGCCCACATCGCCTCGGTATCCCCCTCCGCGAGTGACCAGAGCGCCGAATGCCAGGTCAGATGTCCATACATGATCCCGTCGCGCGCGTAGGGTGCCAGCCAGTCACTGAGCCAGGCGCGTCCTTCTGCGGTGCGCCCGGTTTCATAAAGGATATGGCTGCGTACATGCGCGCCATGGGCATTACGGTCTTTGAGTGCGAGCGCTCGGTCAATCTGATCCTCTGCCCGCGCCAGCGCCCCGTTTTCACACAATGCGAACGCGTACTGGCTGGTCATCCACCAGTCTTCGCCGTAATGCGGCATCAGCGCCGCGGTATAAGCGAGAATTTCAGCCTCACGCCCGGGCTGCCCGGAGAATCCGATGAGCCCGAAGACCGATGAGCAGGTCTGTGCAACAAGTGCATCCCGTGGCCATGTGTTCACATGCGCCCGGATCGCGGCATAGGCCTGCGGCCCCTTACCCGCGATCAGCAGATCAAAAGCGTTGAGATGGCTGCGTTCGCGTTCCGTGAGCCCGGCCGGGACAGATCGCGCGCGCTCCATCGCCTGCCTGGCCTCCGGCATCGCCCCGAAAGACTGATGCGCACGCGCCAGACCGACCCAGCCCAGGGCAAACTCCGGATCTGCCTGCGTGACAGCTTCAAAAGCCGGGATCAGACCCGGCGCACCGGCCAGCAGGCAATCGACAGCATCCGCATAAGCATCCGCAACAGCCGCTGACGCGGCAGTGATCGTATTGTCGTATCTGTCGGTTACCATAGCATTCCCCCGGGATCTGAGCCCGAGCCTGGTCACGCGGCCCTGGCTGGTCAAGAGAGATATCCTCAACCGGCGACCGTAACGCCCGCCCTGACGTCCCGCAGTGCAACCAGCCAGAAACGCCAGGACAACAGGATCGCAGCCATCCCAAGCCCGGTGACAAGCCCCAGCCAGATGCCGATACCTTCAAGGCCGAACCAGAATCCGAAAACGTAAGAGCACGGGATCCCCAGCCCCCAGTAGCTCACTGCGGCATAAATCATAGGGGCACGGGTGTCCTGCACCCCGCGCAGCAGGCCGAGAGCGATGGCCTGGGCACCATCAACCAGTTGAAAAAGCGCGGCCATACCCAGGAGCCCGACGCCGATCGACAGGATCGCCACACGCTGAGGTTCATCTTCCTGCATAAAGAGGTTCAGCAGCGGCTCGGGAAAGGTGACAAACACCGCAATGGTCAGCGCCGAGGTAATCAGAGACAGCACCGTGACGGTGATGCCGCCGCGTTTCATGTGGACAGGATCGCGCCGGCCAAGCGCATTGCCCGCCCGTATCGTGGCGGCATTGCTCAGGCCCAGATGCACCATGAATGTGACAGCGGCCAGTTGCACCGCAATGCCATGTGCCGCCAGCGCCACCGTTCCGATCCAGCCCATCATAAGCGCCGAGGCCGCAAAAAGCCCGGTTTCAGACAGGCTGGTCAGCCCGATCGGCCATCCCAGTGAAAAGACCCGTTTCAGCATCTGCGGATCGGCCCGCCAGAGCCGTTGGAAGAGCGCATGCTGCGGCAGACTGCGGCGGACATAGATCACGGTCAGAATCAGATAGGCCATCTGACTGACCACCGATGCAATTGCGGCCCCCGTAATACCAAGTTCCGGCGCGCCCCAGTTGCCGAAAATCAGCGCATAATTTGCAAGCCCGTTCACGACAGCACCCGCGACAGTGATCCAGAAGACCACCTGCGTGCGTTCCAGTGCCGCAAGATAGGATTTCAGCACCATCACGATCAGTGCGGGAAAGATGCCGAAGCCTGCAACCCGCAAATAAAGACCCGCATCCGCGGCCACCTGATTGCTCTGGCCCATGAGCCGCAGCACCGGCTCTGACCAGTACATCAGCGGCAACGCCAGCACTGCGAAGCCAAGGCTCAGCCAGAGACCCATGCGTGTGGCCCGGCGCAGGCCCGTTTCGTCATTCTCAGCCGCAAACGAGGCCACCAGCGGCATCACTGCCCAGGCAAAGCCGGCACCAAAAATCATAAGCGTAAAGAAAAAAGTCCCGCCCAGCGTAACCGCGGCCAGAGCATCGACGCTGTACCAGCCCAGCATGACCGTATCGGTCACCCCAACCAGAACCTGCGCCACATGCCCGCCCACCAGCGGCAGGCCGAGACGCAGCACGGCCCGGGTGTGTCCGGAGTATGTCATCATCTGTGGCATATGCCTGCCTTACGCCCGGGCTTCGCACAAGAAAAGGGGCGATCAGCGTAAAAATTCTGCCAGCCCGCAACATCATTCCCGCGTGGGTGGAAGTCAGGCACAGAACCGTTTCAGGCGTTTTCGCGGGCCGTCCGGACGGATAAGTGCTTGATTTAGGTTCAGATCGTGTCAGATTGCTCAGTTATGAGGCGGGCAGAAAACATGCGACCGGAGTTCAGACCGTGACGAGAACCAGCATCTACGCATGCATTGCCGCTCTGGCAGCGACACCTGCTCTCACCAACCCTGTGGATCTTGTCCGCCCCGATGCTCCTGAACTTGCGTTCTTCGGAACCCTGCCTGTGGGCGTGCAAACGCTTGAATTTGTGAACCCGGGCCAGATCGACATCGTGAATGTCACTGACCAGGATATCCCCCTCTATGACCGGCCGCTGACGGTAGAGGTCTGGTACCCTGCAGAAGACGACAACCGCGCCCGCACCAGCTATGATACGGTTCTGCGCGATGGCGTGACACCCGTCACCCTGACCGGTCGGGCGACGCGCGATGCTGATCCGGTGGGAGAAGGCACCTTTCCGCTGATCGTGATCAGCCACGGCTATCCCGGCAACCGGTATCTGATGTCGCATCTGGGCGAAAACCTCGCATCGAAAGGTTTTGTGACGGTTTCAATTGACCACACCGACAGCACCTATTCTGATCAGGGGGCTTTCGGGTCGACGCTGTATCACCGGCCACTGGACCAGCGCTTTGTCATTGATCAGATGGAGGCGCTGGAAAGCCGGCTGGGCGGCATCATCGACACGTCCGTCGTGGGCGTGATCGGCTATTCGATGGGCGGATACGGTGCGCTCGTTTTTGGCGGCGCGGGCGTCACTCAACAGGCGACCGAAGCCTCCTGGGGTACGCCCCGTGGCCTGCTGGCGGCGCATCTGTCAGGCTCTGAGAGCCTGGCGGCGCTGAGGGATCCGCGCGTGCGGGCGATCGTGGCCATCGGCCCCTGGGGCCGGAACGCGGACGTCTGGGACGCCAACAGCATGGCCGGACTGGATACACCGACGCTGATTATGGCGGGGGGCTCTGATGACGTTTCCGTCTACGGGGCGATCCGGACGATTTTTGAAGAGGCCGGCAATACCGAACGCCATCTGCTGACCTTTACAAACGCAAATCACAATGCCGCCGCCCCTATCCCGGCCCCGGCCGAAGCCTGGGACCCGGTTGAAACACTCGATTTTGTGCCCTTTGAGCACTATGCCGACCCGGTCTGGGACAGCACGCGGATGAACAATATCGCGCAGCATTTCGCCACGGCCTTTTTCGATCTGCATCTCAGGGGCGATATCTCGCGACGCCCCTATCTGGAGCTTATCCCAAATGCAAACGACGGGGTTGTGGCACTCGATGAAGAGGCGCTGCCAACGGAAGATCACACTTACTGGGCAGGATTTCCGGCGCGTACGGCGCGCGGGCTGCGCTTTGAGACACTCGGTGCCGGCGAATAGCTGCGCGTTGACATCACGGCTGCGGACATTCATCAGACAGCATGTCCATGGATATCGTGCAAAAGATCAATAAACTGATGGCCGCGGGAGACTATGCCGCGGCTCAGAAACGCATCCGGCCGCTGGCAAAGAAAGAGCCCCGCAACGCCGGGCTGCAGAATATGGCCGGGCTGACCTTTGCCAAAGGCGGGCAGCACAAAGTGGCGTTGCCCCATTTTGCCGCAGCGGTGAAAGCAGCCCCTGAGCAGACAGACTTCCGGTGCAATCTGACCCTTTCTCTGGTGCTCTGCGGCGAGGACACGAAAGCCGCCGGTCAGATTGACAGGCTGATCAGCGTGGCTCCGGATGATCCGCGCCCCTGGCACATGCGCGCGATGCTGTACCAGAATGCGGGCGCTCACAAGGAAGCGGTGAAGGCCGCGACTGAGGCCCTCTCCCGCGACCCGCAAATGGCGGATGCGCTGAACCTGCGCGCGGTTGCATACACCTTCCTGCGCGAAGATGCCGCCGCCCTGGCAGATTTCGAAGCGGCGGCAGAGCGCCGGCCGCACGATTCTAAAACGCTGCGCCAGCTTGGCAAGCAACTCAGCCAGATGGGCCTGCAGGAGCGCGCGCTGGAAGCCTGGGAACGGGCGCTGCGGCTTACACCGGGCCATCCGAACACCCTCGCTCGCGTGGCCGAAGTCTGTCCGCCCGATACGCTGCCTCGGTTGCGTGAGGCTGCGGAAATGGCGCTCGCCGCACGCCCGGCCGACCCTGCGGACAGGGCACAGCTCATGCTTGCCATGGCCACGGCGATGCATCGCTCAGGGCAGGCATCCGAAGCAATGGAGCTTTTACACCGGCTGCACGCGCTGGACGCGCGGCACAATCCCTGGGACAGGCGCGCCGCGCAGGACGAATTCGAACGTATGACCTCGCTTTTTCCCGCCGCTCCCGACATCGCACGCCCCGCTGCTCAGACACCCTCGCCGGTCTTTGTCACCGGGCTGCCCCGTTCGGGCACGACGCTGGTCGAGATGATCCTGAGCCGGGCGCAGGGTGTTGCGGCACGGGGTGAACTGCCGATGGCCGCCGCCCTTACTCAGGCCTTTCTGGCAACCGGTCGCCCGGTCACTGCAGAGGCGCTGGCCGACTTTGCCGAAGGATTCCGCGCAGACATGCCCCCCGTGCCGGAGGAGGCGTCTTTTTTCACCGACAAAATGCCTGCAAACTTTCGCTACATCGGGCTGCTCGCGGATGCATTTCCGGACGCGCGCTTCGTCTGCGTCGAGCGCGACCCCCGCGATGTCGCTCTGTCCATGTGGCGCCGCCGCTTTGTCACTGAGGGTATGAATTTCGCCAGCCGTCTTCCGGATATCGCCGATTACGCCAACCTTTTTGCGCTCTATATGCGCCACTGGCAGGCAACCTGCGCCGACCGGATCCTGACAGTGCGCTATGAAGATCTGGTGTCAGACATGGACAGCGGCACCCGTGCGATCGCGGCGCACTGCGGCCTGACCTGGACTGAGGACATGCTACATCCTGAAGAGAGCAACGCGCGGGTGGAAACAGCAAGCAAGGATCAGGTGCGCGCGCGGGTCCATACCCGTTCCGTGGGCGGCTGGCAGCCGTTTGCCAGTGACTTCAAAGAA
>CBDUCB010000045.1:0-19014 GCA_965365545.1 uncultured Roseobacter sp.
GGCGGTCGCGCGCCGTGCTGCCGCCTTTGGTATGCAGGTGCATTATCACAACCGCCGCCGTCTGCGCCCCGAGGTCGAAAAAGCGCTGGAGGCGACGTACTGGGAGAGCCTCGATCAGATGGTGTCGCGCATGGACGTGATCTCGGTTAACTGCCCCGCGACGCCCTCGACCTTTCACCTGATGAACGCACGCCGGCTGAAACTCATGAAACCCGAAGCGGTCATCGTGAACACCTCACGGGGTGAGGTGATCGACGAAAACGCCCTGACACGAATGCTGCGTGCAGGCGAAATTGCGGGGGCCGGCCTTGATGTGTATGAGCACGGCACCAGGGTCAATCCGCGTCTGCGTGAGCTTGGCAACGTCGTGCTGCTGCCGCACATGGGCTCCGCCACGCGCGAGGGCCGGATCGAAATGGGCGAGAAGGTCATCATCAACATCAAGACCTTCGACGACGGACACCGGCCACCGGATCAGGTCGTACCTTCCATGTTGTGACTCGTTTCTCTGATCCCGAAAGGACAGTTATGCGTATTTTCCCGCTTACCGCCGCTTTACTGATTGCAACGCAGGTGCACGCCCAGCAGGCCGCCGACGCGGTCCAGCCCGAGCCCGCAACGCAGGGTGCTTTCGAGGCGCTCTCAGAGGATATTGCCGCCGCCTTTAAGGCCAAAGCCGCGCGCAGGCCGGTGGAGGCCAGCGACTGGATGGTGGCCGCCGCCAACCCGCTCGCGGTGCAGGCCGGTGCGGATGTGCTGGCCGCCGGTGGCACAGCCGCGGATGCGCTTGTCGCAGTGCAGGCGATACTGGGTCTGGTAGAGCCGCAATCTTCGGGGCTCGGGGGCGGCGCTTTTCTGGTCTATTACGATGCAGGTTCTGGCGAACTGACCACGCTTGACGGGCGCGAAACTGCACCCCTGGCAGCCACGCCGCGCCTCTTTCAGGACGAAAACGGTGAACCGCTGGGCTTTTTTGATGCGGTTGTCGGCGGTCTCTCTGTCGGCACACCCGGCACGCCGGCGCTGATGCAGGCCGCGCATGAGCGCTGGGGCCGCATGGACTGGGCAGGGCTGTTGCAGCCTGCGGCCGATCTGGCGGAGGCCGGATTTGCCGTCTCTCCGCGTCTGTCGGCCCTTATCGCGAGCGATGCGGACCGCCTCTCTCGCTTTCCAGCAACGGCCGCCTATTTCATGCCGGGCGGGACACCGCTCGCGGTGGGGCAGACCCTGAGCAACCCGGAATACGCGCAAACGCTGCAGGCCATGGCGACAGGAGGTGCTGAGGTCTTTTACACCGGGGAGATCGCAGCAGACATCGTCAGCACCGTGCGCAGTGCCGAAGGCAACCCCGGGGTGCTCTCCGAAACCGATCTCAGCATCTACGAAGTCAAAGAACGCGCTCCGGTCTGTGCCAGTTACCGTGCGCATGACGTCTGCGGCATGGGTCCGCCGTCCTCGGGCGGCCTGACTGTGGGCCAGATCCTCGGGATGCTCGAAGGCTTCGATCTCAGCGCCGGGCCCGGCGATGCGGATGTGCGCCGTCTGATCGGGGACGCCTCGCGTCTGGCGTTCGCCGACCGTGGCCGTTACATGGCCGACAGCGATTACGTGCCAGTACCTGTGCAGGGGCTCATCGATCCGGCCTATCTCAGCGACCGCGCGGGCGCGCTCAGCGGCGACAAGGCGCTGCAAGACGCAGCGCCCGGCGCCCCGGCATTCGATCACGCACTGCTCTGGGCCGATGATGCCTCCCTTGAGCTGCCCTCCACCTCGCATTTCGTGATCGTGGATGCCGAAGGCAGCGTCGCCTCTGTGACAACAACAATCGAAAACGGTTTTGGCAGCCGGCTGATGGTGCGCGGCTTCCTCCTGAACAACGAGCTCACCGATTTCTCCTTCCGCTCGCACAGCGAGGGCGTGCCGGTCGCCAACCGCGTGGAGCCTGGCAAGCGCCCGCGTTCATCCATGGCGCCCACGATCGTTATGAAAGACAACGCTCCGGTACTGGCCATCGGCAGCCCGGGGGGCAGCCGCATCATCGGTTATGTGGCCGAAAGCATCATAGCCTGGCTTGACTGGGGCATGAACGTGCAGCAGGCGGTGTCCGTCCCTCATGCCGTGAACCGGTTTGGCACCTATGACCTCGAAGAGGGCAGCGCGGCCACAGCGCTTGAGCAGGAGCTGACGCAGATGGGATATGAGGTGAATATCCGCGCCCTGACATCCGGTCTGCACGCGATATCTCTGGGAGAGACACTTCAGGGCGGTGCGGATCCGCGCCGCGAAGGTATTGCGCTGGGGCAGTGAGCCGCAGCGCTGTAAGGAGAGTGACATGGTCAATGTAACCACGCTGCCGCGAAACGAGACCGGCATCCGCACCGTGATCGACGTGCTGAAACAACAGTTCGGCGAGCGGCTGCAGACGGGTCAGGCCGTGCGTGAGCAGCACGGGCACACCACCACCTGGATCGAGAACCAGGCGCCCGATGCGGTTGTATTCCCGACCAGCACGCAGGAAGTCTCTGATCTGGTGAAAGTCTGTGCCACCCATGACGTGCCGGTGATCCCCTATGGCACCGGCACCTCTCTGGAGGGTCACGTAAACGCGCCCGCCGGCGGGATCAGCATTGATCTCAGCCAGATGAACCAGGTCATAGAGGTCAACCCCGGCGATCTCGACTGCCGCGTGCAACCGGGCGTGACGCGGGAGGATCTTAACACCCACCTGCGCGATCAGGGCCTCTTTTTCCCCATTGATCCCGGTGCCAACGCCTCGCTCGGGGGCATGGCCTCTACCCGCGCTTCCGGCACCAATGCGGTGCGGTACGGCACCATGAAAGACAATGTGCTCTCGCTGGAGGCTGTCATGGCTGACGGGCGCATCATCCGCACCGGCACCCGCGCGCGCAAGTCCTCTGCCGGGTATGACCTCACCCGTCTGCTCGTGGGCAGTGAGGGCACGCTTGGCGTGATCACCGAAATCACCCTGCGCCTGCAGGGGATTCCCGAGGCCATGAGTGCCGCGCGCTGCTCCTTTCCATCGGTTGATGAGGCCTGTCAGGCGGTCACATCCGTGATCCAGTACGGTGTGCCCGTCGCCCGGATCGAGCTTCTCGACACAACGATGGTTAAAGCCATCAACGGGTATTCAAAGCTCAGTCTGCCGGAAACGCCGCTTTTGCTGCTGGAATTCCACGGTACCGAAAACGGCGTGACCGAGCAGGCGGAGATCTTCGGCGCACTGGCCGGTGAGGTCGGCGGCCACGGGTTCGAGGCCACTACAAGCACCGAAGAGCGCAATCGCCTGTGGAAGGCCCGCCACGATGCGTACTGGGCGATGCTGCAGTACCGCCCGGGCGCCAAAGGCGTGGCCACTGACGCCTGCGTTCCGATTTCGCGGCTGGCCGAATGCGTCACCGCTGCCCAGCAAAAAGCGGATGATCTGGGTCTCATCGCACCCATTGTCGGCCACGCCGGTGACGGCAATTTCCACGTCACGCCGCTTGTCGATATGGACAATCCGCAGGAGGTGGAGAACGCCGAAATTTTCGCGTCCTGGCTCAGCGAGCTTGCGATCTCCGTCGGCGGCACCTGCACCGGCGAGCATGGCATCGGCCAGGGCAAACAGGACTATCTGGAAAAAGAGCTCGGGGAGGCCACGGTGATCATGAGCGCCATAAAGGCCGCTTTGGACCCGGCCAACATCATGAACCCCGGCAAAATCTTCCCCGCGCGTCCCTGAATGCGGCTTTGCCACCCCGCAGAAGCGCCTCATGTCGCTTTCCCGCCATGACCGGTCGGGCGCGTTTTGCGCCGTTTCGCGATCTGGGGCTAATGATCCTGCAGTGGCGCCAACGCGGGAGAGCATGTCATGAAAACGCAGGTCAAAGCACTGGTAGTCGGCGGGGGTGCCGTCGGGACATCGATCGCCTATCACCTTGCGCGCGCCGGCTGGGACGACGTGATGCTGCTGGAACGAGATGAGCTGACGTCGGGCTCGACCTGGCATGCGGCGGGGCTCCTGCCGTATTTCAACATGAGCTACGCGACCACGCATATCCACGACTATTCCATCCGCTTTTACAAAACCCTCGAAGAGGAAACCGGCCTGAATGCGGGATTTGCGGTCGTGGGCAATCTGCGCATGGCACAGACGGATGAGCGCATGGACGAATACATGCTCTATGCCTCGACAGCCGAGACCTGCGGCGTGCCCTATCAGTGGATGACGCCCGATGAGATCAAGGCAAAATGGCCGCTGATCAACACCTCTGACCTCAAGGGCGCGCTCTATCACCACACCGACGGCTATATTAACCCCGCTGATGTCACCATGGCGATGGCCAGGGGTGCCCGCCAGCGCGGTGTGATGATTGAACGTAAATGGCAGGCGGATGCCTTTCACTGGACCGGCACCCACTGGGAGGTGACCGCGACGAAAATGGTCGAAAAGGGCGGCAATCTGGTGGCCTCCGACGAGCAGATCGTGATCACCGCCGAACATGTGGTCACCGCCTCAGGCAACCACGCGCAGCGCACCGCAAAGATGCTCGGCATCAAAATCCCCGCGATCCCGGTCGAGCACCAGTTCATCGTCATGGATCAGGACCCCGAACTGGTGAAATTCCGCAAAGACGCGGGCAACCCCGAACATCCGGTGATCCGCGATGCTGATGCACAATCCTATGTGCGTGAAGAGCGCGGTGGCTGGATCCTCGGTGTCTATGAGAAAAACGCGCCCGCGCGCTTTGAATACGGTGTGCCTGACAGTTTCCGCGCCGATCTTTTCCAGCTGGATCTGGAGCGGATCGAAGAGCAGTATCTGGCGATGATCCACCGCATCCCCTCTTGCGAAGAGAGCGGGCTGAAGGACGATTTTAACGGTCCCATCTGTTACACTCCCGATGGCAACCCGCTGGTTGGTCCGGCACCCGGGTTGCGAAATATGTGGCTGGCCGAGGGGTTCTCTTTTGGCATCACGGCCGCCGGCGGAACCGGTTATTACCTCGCGCAACTGATGGTTGAGGGTGAGGCAGAGATCGACATGGCCTCGCTCGACCCCAAACGCTACGGCGACTGGATGACCACCGAATATGCCGCGCGCAAGAACGAGGAAGCCTACGAGCACGTCTATATCCTGCATCATCCGGATGAAGAACGCCCCGCCTGCCGCCCGCTGCGAACGGCACCAGTTTATGACCGGCAAAAGGCGCGCGGCGCGCAGTTTGGTCACGTGAACGGATGGGAGCGGCCCAACTATTTCGGCCCGCTGGACGCACCGGACAGTTTCGACCATGACGCGCGCAGCTTCCGGCGCGGCGGCTGGTGGCAGCACGCGGCAGATGAGGCGAAGGCGATCCGCCAGGGCGCGGGTCTCATCGATGCCACGGCCTTCACCAAGCATCTCGTCAAAGGGCCAGGGGCCACACAGTTCCTCAACTGGTTCACTTGTAACAAACTGCCCTCCGTGGGGCGTATCAACCTGACCTATGCGCTCACCGGACATGGCACGACGCGCACGGAATACACCATTGTCCGGCTTGCGGAGCATGAATACTATCTCGTGAGTGCGGGTGCCTGGACGGCCTATGACGCCGATTTCCTGCGCAAGGCGATCGAGGACAAAGCCCCGGAATTCGGCTATATCGAGTGCCATGACGTGACGACGCAGTGGGGCGTTTTTGCCATCGCAGGGCCAAAGTCGCGCGATGTGCTGAACGCGCTTGTGAAAGATGCCGACCCGGCCACGGTGCTTTCCAACAAGCGCTTCCCCTGGCTGACCATGCGCAATATCGAGCTTGGGATGTGCCCGGTACGGGCGATCCGCGTGGCCTATACCGGCGAGCTCGGCTGGGAATTGCATCACCCCATCGAGATGCAGAACTACCTCTTTGATCAGCTCGAAAATGCAGGTGCGCCGTTGGGTATGAAACTCGTAGGCGCCAGGGCGCAGAACTGGCTCAGACAGGAGAAATCATACCGCGCTTTTGGCAACGAGCTTGGCCGTGACGCAACCCCTCTGGAGGCTGATCTGCCGCGTTTTGTGGATCTCAGCAAAGACTTCCACGGCAAGGCACAGCTTGAAAAAACCGGTGTGCGCTCAAAATGCGTGACGCTTCTTATTGACGGCCCGGAAGATGCTGACCCCTGGGGCCGCGAGGCGCTCTATCATGGCGAAACCCGTGTGGGCCGTCTGACCTCCGGCGGCTATTCGGTTGCCTTCGGGAAATCCATCGGGATGGGGTACGTGACGCCCGATCTTGCGGTCGCCGGCACGAAGCTGCAGGTGAAGATGCTGGACCGGCTCTGGGACGCGGAAGTCACCGAAGACAGCCCGTATGATCCGAAAAACGAACGCATCCGCATCGACGGCTGAGCCGTAGTCTGGGTGCAGGACAACGCCCGGCACGCCGCAGTGCCGGGTTCAACCGCGCGTCGCGACAAAGGCCAGGTTGTTTGCCGGCATTTCGTGACAGGCCACACCTGACGCCCCCGCAGCGCGCAGCCAGGCCGTGATCTCACCGTCATCCTTATACCCGATTGCGGGATCAGCCGCGCGCAGATCTGCGTCGAACCTTGCGTCACCCTCGCTGGTCAGCATCCCGTCGCGGCGAAAGGGACCGTAACAGATAAACCGCCCTCCGGGTGACAGCGCCGCCATTGCTTCCACAACGACGGTCTGCGCCGCGGGGCCGGAGATGAGATGCAGCAGGTTCACCAGCACAATCAGCGCCTGACCTGCATGATCCGCCGACCAGCCCGCCCGCGTTGCATCGAGATCAATCGCGGGCAGGACTGTGCCGGCCCCGGACCCCTGCGCCCAGGCGTCAATGCTGGCACGGCGCGCGGGGTCAACGTCAGAGGGTTGCCAGATCAGTCCGGGCAGGGCGGCGGCAAATACCGCCACATGCTGTCCGGTGCCACTGGCGATTTCCAGAGCGGAGCCGGTTCCGGGCGCATGGCTTTGCAGAAATTCGCTCAGCGCACCGGCATTCCGGGCGGCGGCGGGAGCGTGCATCTTTGCACCGTCTCCAGCGGTCGCTACGCTGGCGCTTGCGGGCAACCTGCCGGTCACCTGAGCCGCCCTCGCGTCGGCGCATCAGACATATCCGGTTCAGATCCTATCTTTCTGCCCGCCCCCGGACCGGCCGGCTTCACCTCATCGCCCGCAGCGCTGGGCGCGTATATGTGCGATGCAGCCCGAAGGCCAGCGATCCTGCCGCCGATCGCGAGAATGTCGTTCATTCCTGTTCTTCGAGCCGGTCAGTGGCCGGGGGCGGTGTCGGCGACAGGGCCGAGAGCCGCGCATAAAGTGCGTCATCCATCTCAAAGGTCATGGCATCAAGCGAGGGAGCCAGTTGCTCTGCGCTGCGCGCGGAAATAATCGGCGTCGGTCCCATCGGATGGCGCGCGGCCCAGGCGACGGCCAGTGTCGCAGCCGGGGTGCCGGTCTCCTGTGCGATGGCGCTCAGACCCTTCGCCGCTTCATGCATCCACCCGGGACCATAGCGCGCCGCATAGCGGTCGTCCTCCGTCAGACGGCCCGCATCGCCGGCAGCATATTTCCCGGTCAGCAGCCCGCCGCCCAGCGGTGAATAGGGCGCACAGGCCACGCCCATATCCGCGCACATGGGCAGGATTTCCACCTCGGCCTGGCGCTTCACGAGGTTATACATCGGTTGCAGGATATCGATCGTGATGCCGAATTTGGCGGCGACACAGATGGCTTTCACGACCTGCCATGCGGCGTAATTCGACACCCCGACATAGCGTATTTTGCCGGCTTCTCTGAGCTCCGCCAGCGCCTCCATCGTCTCATTGAGATCGGTGTCGGGATCAAACCGGTGCATATAGAGCAGATCGACCGTATCCATGCCCAACCGCTTGCGCGATATGTCGAAGCTCGTGAGGATATTGTCACGTGTCCCGCCGCCGGTATAAGCCGCTTTGGTCGCGATAATCAGCCCGTCGCGCCGGTCGCCGGGCATGCTGCCCAGCAGCGTCTCAGAGGCGCCGTCATTATAGACATAGGCCGTGTCGAAATGGTTCACACCGGCGGCGACTGCCGCCTCGAACATGGCGCGCGACGCGGTTTCATCCGCGCGTCCGCCGAACTGCATGGTGCCAAAGGCGAGGCGACTTGCGGGGGTGCCGTCCGGGCTGGTCAGAACTTTTGTCATGTCCGAAGCCTGGCATGCGCTGTGCAGCCATGCAATGCTCAATCACGCGCCGGACGGACGCGCAAAAACGGGGACCCCGATCATGATCATCACCGACGCTGCAGAGCTGAAAAACACCGGCCGCGATGCCTCTGGTCCGGGCTGGACGAGCCTGCGCCTGCTGGTGCGCGCGGACGGTATGGGGTTTTCGATGACGGAAACCCGCGTGCTGCCTGGTGCGGTGCTGAACCTGCACTATAAAAACCACATCGAGGCCTGTTACTGCCTGAGCGGGCAGGGCACCGTCACCGAGACTGACAGCGGGCGCAGGCATGAGATCCGCGCAGGCGTACTCTATGCGCCCGACGCGCACGAGCGACACGAGGTCCGGGTCACGGGCGATGTGCCGCTGCATCTCATCTGTGTGTTCTCGCCGGCGCTGCAGGGTGACGAGGTTCATGGCCCGGACGGCAGCTACGCTGCACCGGACTGATCCGGCACAAAACCTGTCACAAACGCGGCGACCTTCGCGCTGCTCATTTCGCAGGGGCAGAGCCGCGCACCCGCTTTGAGCCGGAAGAAATTTAGGCTGATGTAATCATTTCCACCAGCTTCTTCGGCGACCAGTTTCACGGAACGGCCATTGTTGAAAACTGTCTTGACCGCGCGGTAAAGCCGGCCCTCGTACCTGCCCGTGAGGCTGCCTGCGGGCAAAGCATCAAGCGCCCGCTCAAAGGCCGCAAGAGCCTCAGGGGTCAGGATTTTTGTCCGATTTTCGGTTCGCTGCCTGCGCGGATCCGCGCGATATTTGCCCGGTGCCGCCAGAAAACAATTGCAGCCATCAAAGCCACGTAAAAGGCCATTTTCCCGCCGTCCAGCACCCACGCCAGCGGGATGCCAGCCGCCGAGGCCACAAGCGCGCCCATCGACGAGATGCGCGTCGCAAAGGCACC
The DNA here is from genome assembly GCA_965365545.1 of uncultured Roseobacter sp. Lineage (GTDB taxonomy): Bacteria > Pseudomonadota > Alphaproteobacteria > Rhodobacterales > Rhodobacteraceae > Roseobacter. Next base: position 9,113 of record CBDUCB010000045.1, read on the forward strand.
GGCAAGCCAGGCAATGCAGCAGCCGGCACCCACCGGGAAATGCATCGCCAGCACGATGCCGAGAAAGGTCGCCACGCCCTTGCCCCCCGCAAAGCGAAGCCACACCGGGTAGCAATGCCCGATCATCGCGGCGAGCCCGGCAATAAGGTAGAGATCACCGCTGCCGTAAGACCGGGCCAGCAGCACCGCGACCACGCCTTTGCCGCCATCAAGCAGCAGGGTAAGTGCCGCAGCCGTTTTATTGCCGGTGCGCAGAACATTCGTGGCACCGATATTGCCCGAGCCGATCTCGCGCAGATTGCCGAGCCCCATGACCCGCGCCACGAGGATGCCGAAGGGTACCGACCCGATCAGATAACCGGCCAGGGCCCACCAGAGCAGCATTGTCATCACGTATCCCTCATAGCTCATCTGTCCCTTTCAAAGACCCGCGTTCCGGCCACCCATGTGCCCAGCACACGGCCCTGCATACGTGCTCCGTCAAAGGGTGTGTTACGCGATTTCGAGTGCAGTGTGGCACGGTCCATCAGAAACGGCGCATCCGGATCGAAAAGCACCAGATCCGCCGGTGCGTCTTTGGTCAGGCGTCCGCTTTCCAGTCCCATCCGCCGCGCAGGATTGAGCGACATCGCGCGCCAGAGCACCGGCAGGTCAATCAGCCCCGCGTGATGAAGCCGCATTGCTGCCGGCAACAGCGTCTCAAGCGCCACCGCCCCTGAGGCCGCCTCCTCGAACGGCAGGCGTTTGCTTTCCTCATCCTGGGGAGTGTGCATCGAAGAGATCACATCGATAAGCCCGGAATTCACCGCCCCGGCAATGGCGAGACGGTCCTGCTCATCCCGCAGCGGTGGCTTCAGTTTGAAGAACGTCCGGTAATCCGCCACATCGAGCGCATTGAGCGTGAGGTGATGGATCGAGGTGCCGGCGCTGATATCGAGCCCGTTGTTGCGCGCCCGTTCCAGCGGCGGCAGGGCGCGGGCACAGGTGATCTGATCCGCATGGTACCGCGCACCGGTCATCTCCACGAGTGCGATGTCGCGATCCAGCCCCATGCGCTCGGCCATCACCGAGACTGCCGGCAACCCGCGCAGCGAGGCGAATTTGCCCGATGTCGCAGACGCCCCGCGGCTGAGCCCCGGATCCTGCGGATGCGCAATCACCAGCGCTCCGAGGCTGCGTGCATAGGTCAGCGCGCGCGAAAACACCCGCGTGTCGCTCACGACCCGGTCGCAATCGGTAAAGGCCACGGCACCGGCGTCCATCAGAAACCCGATTTCAGTCATTTCCCGCCCGTCACGACCTTTGGTCAGCGCGGCCATGGGCAGCACCCGCACCGGGGACGCCTCATTGGCGCGGCGGGTCACAAACTCAAGCGTTTCGGGGCTGTCGATCGCGGGCGTCGTGTCGGGCCGGGTGATCATCGTGGTCACGCCGCCCGCAGCGGCGGCGAGCCCCGCGGACCGGTAGCTTTCTTTATGTCGTTCGCCGGGTTCACAGACCTTCACGCCGATGTCCACAATACCGGGCGCGAGATATTTCAGACCGCAGTCTATAACCTGCGCATCCCCGGGTGCGGGCGCCTCTGCAGGCATCAGAGCTCTTATCCGGCCCTCCTCGACCAGCAGGCCGCCCGTGGTGACCTGCGCCCTTTCAGGGTCGACAAGACGCGCGTTCAGAAAGGCAATCCGGCTCATCAGCGGAACACGCGCGTGCCGGAAGAGACCGTCATGACCCCACCCAGATCATCAGCCCGACCACAGCAAAAGCGACGATCAGCGCGATCATGGCGATGCGGCCGGACATCTTCGGATCTTTGGGTTCGTTCATCGCATCCTCCGCAGGCTCATGTCAGCAGCCACCAGACCAGCAGGCCCAGCAGCACCAGAAGAGCAAAGACGACCATCGCACTGCCGGCACCGCTGCGCGCGGGCGGGGCAGGCACCTCACCGGGCACGCCGGGATAGGGCATCGCGCTGTCTGCGGTCAGAGCCGCCGGCACGCCTTCATCGGGCCGGTATTCCTCGTAGGTTCCGATCAGTGTAAGGTCAGGCCCCGGCGACAGCCGGCTCTCGGCGCCGCCAAAGCTGTCTGAAAAAAGCAGCAGCACATACCCGTCGAGCGCGTCGAGCTTTGCACGGTCGGCCGCGATAACATCTGCATCAACGGCGTAGCCTTCGGTGAGATAGGCGCCCAGACCGACGCCTGCGAGATCAGACACCGGAAAAACTTCGGTTGAGGCCGTATTAAGGTGCGGATCGCCAAGAAGGTCCCGCGCCACATCTGCCCGCGGTGCCGCATCAAGTGCCGCACGCATGTCGGCCGGCGCGCGGCTCACCGCGAAGACCCTGATTTTGCTGCCTTCATTGCGTTCAATCGCGATTGTTTCGCTCATACCGCCTCCGTCCGTGTCAGGCGCAGATTGCGTGCCAGCAGATCCATCGCCGCCATGCGCACCGCGACACCCATTTCCACCTGATCCTGGATGACCGAGCGGTTGATGTCATCCGCCAGCGTGCCGTCAATCTCCACACCACGGTTCATCGGCCCGGGATGCATCACAATGGCATCGGGCTTTGCAAAGGCCAGTTTTTCCTCGTCCAGACCATAACGGTGATAATACTCCCGCTCGGACGGTATGAACCCGCCGTCCATACGCTCTTTCTGCAGTCTGAGCATCATGACCACATCAACGTCCTGCAGGCCCTCTTTCATGTCCTCGAAAACCTCCACGCCAAACTCGGAGATGCCGGCAGGCATCAGAGTGGGGGGGCCGATGAGGCGGATGCGGTTTTCCATCTTGCCGAGCAGCATGATATTGGATCGCGCCACCCGGCTGTGCGCAATATCGCCGCAGATCGCGACAGACAACCGGTGCAGACGGCCTTTGGCGCGCCGGATCGTCAGCGCATCGAGCAGCGCCTGGGTGGGGTGTTCATGCCGCCCGTCGCCGGCGTTCAGGACGGCACAGTTGACCTTCTGCGCCAGCAGATCCACCGCACCCGAATGCGGATGCCGCACCACCAGCAGATCGGGGTGCATGGCGTTGAGTGTAAGCGCCGTGTCGATCAGGGTTTCGCCCTTTTTGACTGAACTGGCCTGCATCGACATGTTCATCACATCCGCGCCCAGACGTTTACCGGCGATCTCAAAGCTCGCCTGCGTGCGCGTGGAATTCTCGAAAAACATGTTGATCTGCGTCAGGCCGGCCAGCGCATCGGCGTGTTTGTCAGGCTGCCGGTTCAGGGCGGCATAGCTGTCGGCCAGATCAAGGAGGACTGTGATCTCTTCAGGGCGCAGAGCCTCGATCCCAAGCAGATGGCGGTGCGGAAACGTCATGAAGATCCTCAGGCGGCTATCAGCCTTATAAGGAGCGGGCCGGGCACGGGCAAGGCGCAGAAATGCCACATAACCGGTGTGTGGCATATGCACAGGGGCAGTTCAGTTTCCCGGCTGCACCGCATAGAATGGCGATATGGAATCAGCGGACTTTCACTATGCGCGGGCGCTGCTGGAATGGCAGGCCGAACTCGGAGCGACCGAGGCCATCGGTGACACGCCGGTTAATTGCTATGACCTGCCCGAAACAATGCCCGGAACGGCGCCGAAGCAGGCGGCACCAGCAGCCCGGGGGACCAGAGCAGGCGCCGTCGTGAAGCCGCCGGCAGCGTGGGCCGCAGACCCGGTTGCCGAAGCGGAAAAGGCTGCGATGGCGGCCACAGATCTGGATGGTCTTAGCGCGGCACTGGCGGGTTTTGAGCACTGTGCGCTGAAAAAGGGCGCGCGCAATCTCGTGTTCAGTGATGGCAGGCCCGGTGCCGCTGTTATGATCATCGGCGAGGCACCGGGGCGCGAAGAGGACCGCGAGGGCCGCCCCTTTGTCGGGGCCGCAGGACAACTGCTTGACCGGATGTTCGCCGCAATTGGTCTGGGCCGCGGTCCTGATGATACGCCGGTCTATATCACCAACGTACTGCCCTGGCGGCCCCCGCAGAACCGTGATCCTTCGCCCGAAGAAATTGCGATGATGCGGCCGTTCCTGTTGCGCCACATTGAACTGGCACGCCCACAGATTCTTGTTGTCATGGGAAATATCAGTGCCCAGGCGCTTCTGGGCAAGCGCGGCATTACCCGTCTGCGGGGGTCCTGGACCGAGGCCTGCGGTTTGCCTGCTATGCCCATGTGCCACCCCGCCTATCTGCTACGAACGCCGGACGCCAAGCGGGACGCCTGGGCCGACCTGCTCGAAATCCGCGCGCGGCTGACAATTGCCTGATATGCCAGCACAACATCAGACGACCTGGAGACCAGTTTTATGAGCCGCATTGACGAAACGATGGAGTTCATTCCGGTCCGCATTGCGGTGCTGACGGTGTCGGACACGCGCGTGGCCGAAGACGATAAATCAGGCGAGGTACTCGTTTCGCGACTTCTCGCCGCAGGCCACGAGCTTGCGGACCGCCGCATCCTGCCTGACGAACGCGCAGAAATCGCAGACCAGCTGCGCGCCTGGTGCGAAGACGGTGCCATCGACGTTGTAATCAGCACTGGCGGCACCGGGCTGACCGGGCGGGATGTGACGGTCGAGGCGCACCGCGACGTCTATGAAAAGGAAATCGACGCCTTTGGCACGGTTTTCACCATTGTTTCGATGAATAAGATCGGCACGAGCGCCGTACAAAGCCGGGCGACCGGCGGCGTGGCCAACGGGACGTATCTCTTTGCGCTGCCCGGCAGCCCCGGCGCCTGCAGGGACGCATGGGATGAAATTCTGGCAAAACAACTCGATTTCCGCCACCGGCCCTGCAATTTTGTGGAAATCATGCCGCGTCTCGATGAACATAAGCGACGGAAATAGCCAGGGATCGCGTAACACCTTTGTGCCTTGGTATTTTCCGGCGGCGTTCCAGGTTATAAGGAACGGCGCGTTTTGTGCTGAGAAGGGTATTTATGCGGTTTTTGCGGCAAAGTATGATCGGACTTTTCCTTGCGTCGGTGACGCTGGGATTGCTGGTCTGGGCCGCACAGATGATCGCGGGGGCCCTGGAAGTACGGTTCGCGGATGCGCCGTCGGGACCTCCTGCACGCGAACGCGTTTTTGCGGTGAGCCTGATAAAGGCCGAGAGTGAGACGATCACACCCGTTCTGCGGGCGTTTGGCGAAATTTCCGCGCGGCGCACGCTGGAACTGCGCGCGGCGACCGGCGGGCGGATCATTGAGCTTTCCGACAGCTTTGAGGATGGCGGCACCGTAAGCGCCGGTGATGTGCTGCTGCGCATTGACCCTGCCGACGCCGAAGCGGAGGTCGCGCGCCTGAGCGCGGATCTGGCCGATGCGCAGGCGGAAACCCGCGAAGCTGCCCGCAGTCTGACCCTGGCGCAGGATGATCAACGCGCGGCCGAAGAGCAGGCAGGGCTGCGCGAAAGGGCCTTTGCCCGCCTGACCGATCTTGCCGAGCGCGGCGTCGGCAGTGCCGCAGCCACCGAGACCGCAGAACTTGCAGCCGCTGCGGCCCGCGCGGTTGTGATCTCGCGCCGCCAGTCTGTGACGCAGGCCGAGGCGCGCGTGGATCTGTCGGCCACACGTCTGTCGCGCGCGCAGATCGCGCTGGAAGACGCCCGCCGGAAGCTTGCCGACACGACCGTCACCGCACCTTTTTCCGGCACGCTCAGTGAGACGGCTGTGGTCGCAGGGGGGCTGGTGAGTGAGGGTGAGCGCCTGGCCGACCTCGTGGATCCGGACGATCTGGAGGTGGCTTTTCGTATCTCCACGGCGCATTATGCGCGGCTGCTCGGACCCTCGGGTGATCTTTTCCGCGCACCGGTTACGGTTTCGCTGGATGTCACCGGCGTCGATCTGACGGCAACCGGGCGCATATCGCGGGTCAGTGCAGGGCCGGGCGAGGGGCAGACAGGGCGTCTGCTCTTTGCGCGGCTCGGACGCGCGCCGGGGTTTCGGCCTGGCGATTTCGCAACCGTCGAAATAGCCGAACAGCCCCTTGAAGATGTGATCCGCCTGCCGGCCACGGCGCTCGACAGCGCCGGAGAGCTGCTGGTTGTCTCCGAAGATAACCGGCTTGCCGTTTTCCCGGTCGAAGTCCTGCGTCGCCAGGGTGATGACGTGCTGGTGCGTGCGCCGGGGCTGACCGGACAGGATGTTGTCAGAGGGCGCACACCGCTGCTTGGGCCGGGCGTGTCTGTGCGCAGGCAGCAGGTGCAGACCGGGCGCGATGATCAGGCCTCTCTGGGGTCGCCCGCTGCCGGCAGTGCACCGGGATGAACAGGCGAATGCCGGCGGCAGCGGGCGGTATCCTGTCCTACTTTACCAGGCACCGCACGGTCGCCAATCTCATTCTCGTCGTCATGCTGCTGGCCGGTGCAGTCTCCGTGCCAAACATGCGCACGCAGTTTTTTCCTGATACCACACCCAGTACGATCACCGTCAGCGTGGCCTGGGATGAAGCGGGCGCTGAGGATATTGACCGTGGCATCATCGAGCTGCTGCAGCCGGTGGTGCTTGCCGTGGAGGGGGTTGATTACACGTCTGCCACGGCGTCCGAAGGCTCCGCCACGATCCGCATTTCCTTTGAACCCGGCCGCGACCTTGATCAGGCGATGAGCGATGTGGAAAGCGCTGTGGACACTGTGACCGGGCTGCCTGCCGGCGCGGATGACCCTCAGGTCCGTTTCAACACCAGCTGGGACAGGGTAACGAATGTTGTGATCACCGGGCCGGTCGGCAGTGAGCAGCTGGTGCAGTATGCTGATGCTTTCCGGGCGCGGCTTTTTGAGGCCGGGGTGACCCGCACCAGCATCGGCGGTGTGGCGACGCCACAGATCCTGGTCGAAGTACCGTCTGTCCGCCTTATCGGCAATGATATTTCCATGGATGAGATCGCGGGGGCGATCGGTGCGGAAGTCGCCGGCAATCCGGCAGGCAGCGTGGATGGCGCGGGCGCGCGCGTCCGGGCGGGGTCTGAAAAACGCACAGCCGCCGAGATTGCAGAGATCGTGCTGCGCAGCGAACCGGGCGGGCGTCAGCTGCTGGTCGGTGATGTCGCGACTGTGACACGACTTGGCCCGGACCGGCGCCAGAGCTATTTCGTTGGTGATAACCCGGCGGTGATGGTGCAGGTCGACCGCTCTCCCGGAGGCGATGCAATTGGCATTCAGGCAACCGTGGAGCAGGTCGCAGCGCAGTTGCAGGCGACCCTGCCGGCCGGCGTTACGATCGAGTTGCGCAACACCAGTTCCGAGGCCATCAGTGCAAGGCTGAGCACCCTGATCGACAATGGCCTGACGGGGCTCGCACTTGTTGTAGGACTGCTCTTTCTTTTTCTGAACGCGCGGTCAGCATTCTGGGTGGCCGCAGGTATTCCGGTGGCGATGATGGCTGCCATTTCGATCATGTACCTTGCCGGGTTGTCGCTCAATATGGTTTCGCTTTTCGGGCTGATCATCACGCTTGGAATTGTGGTAGATGATGCCATCGTCGTCGCCGAGCACGCAGATTACCGCGCACGGCATCTGGGCGAGCCGCCTGTGGTCGCGGCAGAAAACGCTGCCCGCCGGATGGCTATGCCGGTCTTTGCCGCGACGCTCACAACGGTCATTGCCTTCTCTGGTCTCACGCTGATCGGTGGCTGGTACGGCACGATTATCCGCGACATTCCCCTGACGGTGATTGCGGTGGTCATCGCCTCACTGGTGGAATGTTTTCTGGTACTGCCAAATCACATGGCCCATGCGCTGGCGGCCAAAGCAAAAGAACGCTGGTATGACTGGCCCAGCCGGCAGGTAAACCGGGGATTCCGCGTTGTGCGCGACCGTGCATTCCGCCCGCTCATGGCGGGAGTGGTGGCGGCGCGCTACGTCGTGCTTGCCGGGGTGCTCGCCATTCTCGCCTCGCAGGTCGCAGTTTTCATCCGCGGTGATGTCCAGTGGCGGTTTTTCGACTCGCCTGAGCGGGGAACGATTCGTGGAAATTTCATGATGGCGGAAACTGCGTCACGGGATGATGCGCTCCTGATGATGCATGAGATGCAGCGTGCCACAGAAACGCTCCGCGCCCGGTATATCGAACGTTATGGCCGGGATCCGGTGGACAACGTGACAGCACAGGTGGGCGGCACATTCGGTCGGGGCCTGAGCGGCGCGGAAGACAGGGACAAGGATCTGCAGGGCGGGATATCCATCGAACTCATAGATGCCGATGCGCGCGACTTTACCAGTTCCGCATTTGTGTCTGATCTTCAGGAACTCGTGGTGCCTCATCCGCTGGCGGAGGTCATTGCCTTTCGTGGTGCGCGTCGGGGCCCTCAGAGCGACGCGATCAGTGTCAGACTTTCCGGGGCCGGGGCCGCCGTGCTCAAAGCTGCCAGCCTGGAGATGCAGTCTGAGCTTTCGGACTTTACCGAAGTCTCCGCGCTGCAGGACAGCCTCGCCTATGATCTCGACGAGCTTCTGCTTGATCTGACCCCGCAGGGTCTTGCCCTTGGGTTCACCACGGATCAGCTTGGTCGTGACCTGCGCAACAGACTGGCCGGCATCGAGGCCGCGACCTTTCCGGATGGCCAGCGCAGCACAGAAATTCGTGTCGAACTGCCCGAAAATGAGCTGACGGCGGATTTTCTGGCCGGTACTCTGATGCGGACCCCCGATGGCGGTTACGTGCCCCTTGCCGATATCGTCACGGTCGAACGCCGTGCGGGTTTCCGGTCAGTGCGCCGCACCAACGGCGTGCGTGAGATCACAGTCACCGGCGACGTTTCTGAGGATGATCCGGCCCGTGCAGCAGAGATCACGCAGTATCTGCGAGACGATCTGATGCCGCGCATCGCCGGGATCCATCAGGTCGATTACGAAATTGCAGGCCTCGCAGAGGACGAAAGCAGATTTCTGTCAGATGCCGGTTCGGGCATGGTGCTGTGTCTGGCCGGCATCTATGCGGCCCTCGCCTGGGTTTTCGGCAGCTGGAGCCGGCCCGTGATTGTGATGGCGATCATCCCCTTTGGCCTTGTCGGCACAATTTACGGGCACGCAGTCTGGGAGGTACCCCTGAGTATGTTCACGGTTGTGGGGCTTCTGGGCATGTCCGGTATTATCATAAACGACTCCATCGTGCTGATCACCACTATTGACGACTATGCCGAAGACCGCGGCCTGATCCCTTCGATCATCGACGGGGCAACAGACCGCCTGCGTCCGGTGATGCTCACCACGCTCACCACAGTGCTGGGCATGACGCCGCTGCTTTACGAGACCAGCCGCCAGGCCCAGTTCCTCAAGCCCACAGTCATCACACTGGTCTATGGCCTTGGGTTTGGCATGATCCTGGTCTTGCTGGTTGTGCCCGCGCTGATAGCGGTGCAGCACGACATCAGCCGGCAGATCCGGGCGATGCGTCGCGGTCTTGGTGCGCCGGTCCGCCGCATCCGTATGAGTTTTCTCGCGCTCTGGGGCGTGGTGCTTGCATGGGGGGGCGCAACCCTCGGTTGGACGATTGCAACGGGCAGCATGATGCCCGGTATGCGCAGTCTGGTTCCGGTCGGAACCGGTGACACTTCCGTTACCGGTGCGCTGATGGTCTTTGTTGCAGGAGCTGCTGTGATCGCGGCTCTGGGCTACGCAGCGGGGGCACTGATGCTGCGGGCTTCGGGTGGCGCACGCGCTCAGCCGGGTGTGCAGCCCTGAATGTCCACGCCGTGTGCGCCGCCGAGCACGGTGATGCGGATGGCCGAGCGATCCAGTGCAAATGCACCGTCGCGGGCATGGATCATTTCCGAAACAGCGATCACATCACCGCCCTGACGGCGGGTCTGTGCTTCGCTGACCCAGACACCGGGAACGCCCGGCTCCAGAACCACAACCTCGGCACCACCGGCCGACGGCAGGCTCACGCGGGCT
>CBDUCB010000046.1:0-18819 GCA_965365545.1 uncultured Roseobacter sp.
GGCGGGCATCCGGCTGGCGACGGTCCCCCAGGTGCGTGGCCTGCCGATGTCGCAGGACCCCAAGCTCAACAGTCACTCGAAACTGAACTGCGTGATCGCCTGCCTGCAGGCCGAAGCCGCCGGTGCCGACGAAGGGCTGATGCTCGACCCGCATGGATTTGTGAACACCACGAACGCCTGTAACTTCTTTATCGTGCGCCAGGGCGAGGTCTGGACCTCAACCGGCGACTACTGCATGAAAGGTGTCACCCGCCAGAAGGTTATCGATCTCTGTCGCGCGGACGGCATCCCGGTTTTTGAGAAAAACTTCTCTCTTTACGAGGTTCACGGCGCAGATGAGGCTTTTCTGACCGGCACCTTCGGGGCGCAGACACCGGTGGCCTCCGTGGATGGAAAACCGGTCGGAAACGGCGCAAGGCCGGTCACCGAAAGGATCCGGAAACTCTATAAAAACCTGATTGAAGAAACGACAGCCCGGCCGGACTGATCACAGGGTGATGACAGCCCCTGCCTGTGTCCCGCGTGGCGCTCCGGCCGGCGCGTCTTCGGGGTTAATGACCCGGACCGGCCGCCCGGCTTCTTCGGAACCATCCGGCAGAACCAGATAGAGCAGTTCGTCACGGCGCACGACCCCGATGCCGCATTTCTTTGCGATCTTGTGCAGATTGACCCGAACGGTGGAGCGCGACCACCCGGTTTCGGCCTCAAGCTGCGCACTGGTGATCCCGTTTTTCAGGGCACGGATGATATAGGCAGCAACCGTGTGGCTGTCGGGCATATGCAGGTCAGCCCTGTAGCGCGCGGGTTTAATCAGCACACGATCAGACAAGCGGTTGTCGAGGGCGCGAAGGCGACGGCTGCGGGGATCAATACTCATAAAACATCCTGACCTTATTACTCGTCAAACGGCGTCGTATTCTGCAGCCCGTTACGATCTTCCGTCGTTCTGGGGCCTGTATCCGTGCTGCCTGACATTGTCTGCGCCCCGGGCGCGGCCTCATCCAGAGGTGCGCGGGTGGTGTAAATCACCTGTCGGGGTTCGCGAAGAAGGGCGAGAGACGGAGCCGCACATTCGGTCTCGGGCACGGCATAAACGGGACCGGAGCGGACGGGCAGGGCACCCGCTCCGGAACAGAACTGATCAGCCGGTTCAGGTACAGCATCAACGAAACCGCGTGTCACCACACGATCTGAACCGACGCTGCATCCTGAAATAACTGCAACCATCAAAAACAACGATGGTCTTAAAGTTCTGGTTCTGAGGTTCATACAAACTCCTGCGTGCGCCCCACCCAGAACTGATTAACCGGACCTCGTCACTGATACTCACAGCACCGGTCAGGACGAACATATGCCACATTTCTGCTGCATTTCAACTTTCTCGCCCGATCGTCGCCGCTGTGGAAACATTGCCCCGTACATGCGGCGATTACGCTCTGTGGACACGTTCTCAGAGAGTGATTTCATATGCACTCTCTGCAGAAATTCTGCTTAGAAATGTATATATAACAGTGATTTAACCATGATCCGGTCGCTACCGGGGAGAATGTGTCAAAATCGTGCCGCAAAATTCGAATCGACCGGCGTCAGCCGTAGGGATCAGACGGAAAAAGCGCATACTGCCGCGATTCGGACAGGAATGCGGCAGGAGCATGACGGCCCCTTACGAGATATTCCGCCTCAGCGACGGGCGCCTGCCTGCCGGACCTGGCTGACCAGTCGGCTCATGCTGCCAAGCTCAACCGCGTCCGATATAAACCGGTCATCAGTCAGGACAGTCAGCAACCGGTCATGCTCCGGGTGGTCGGGGGAACATACATCCTGATTGCGGAACACTTCGGCAGGAACATGCCCCCAGTTTCGCAGACGCAGAAAGTAAACGCTGTCAGCGCCGACATCCCGTGCCAGATCTACAAAGGCAGGCATCTGCAGATAATTTGCCTGCTGCACGACAAAATCCAGTCTCAGAGTGTCGATATCACCGCGCTTGTTGAGATCGCCGAGAAACCGGAGATTTTTCACCAGCGTGTCAAAGTCTCCGCCACGCCGCAGGACTGAATAGGTTTCCGGCTCGGCGGCATCGATTGAAATCCACACGGAGGACACATTGTCCTGCAGATTGAGATCGTTCCAGGCCCGCTCGTTGAGCAGCAGGCCGTTTGTATGCAGCTGAATGCGCCGCGCCGGGGATTTTGTTTTGGTCAGGCGCTGCAGAATATGGCGAAAATGACGGCTTCCGAAGGGATCGCCGGAGCCCGTTACCTTTATGTGTCGGGCATTACGCACAAGCGGGAGCAGATGCTCTTCGAATATGTCGTTCAGCCTTGTGGTTTCTTTATGCGGCAAACTGATCAGACCGGTCCGGCAACTCGGGCAGGATATATTGCACGAACGATCATGCGACAGGATCACCCGTTGCGGCCCTTTCTCAGCCCGCAGCGCCGGTGCCGGGGTGCCCGGTGTGCGTTCCGGCAGACGGCGCCCTGCGATCGACGGGCAGTGCCAGCGGCTGCAATGCGTAAAATCGCCGTCCAGCACAGACCGCCTGATTTCGCGGGCGCGTTCAGAATTCCAGAAACCGTCCGGACGTGGCGCATCCAGTCGTCCGATGGGCACCGGTTGCCAGGCGGAACAGCAAAAATGTACCTGACCGTTCGCGCGTGATTCCATTTCCCGGAAAGGCGCGTTGCACGTCCGGGTTTTCAGCCAGCGGTCAGTCGCAGTTTCCAGATCCGCAGATTTCTCCTCCGCCGCATCGATCAGGCGCTGGGCGAGCAGGTCGTGATGATCCCGCCCAACAAGTTCGCGGGCGAGTGTTTGTGTATCGCTCCAGCGCTTCAGCCTCAGGCTCAGCCATCCTGCCACGACAAGCAGGACGGCAGGTGTTTCCGTGCGGTCCTTTACGGCACGGGCGACCAGAGCCTCTTTATCCGCGTCTCTGTGATCTGCGTCGATTTCTTTCAGAAGCTCTTCGACAAAACTGATGGCGTTCTTGTCTGGCCCATCGCCCAGCCTGCGGCGCCGCAGATATGTTTTATCCTGATCTGCGAGCCGGCTGACCATGGCCGTCACGCGGTCATGCCGCCCGGTGCGTGAGGGATCGCTTTCCTGATCTGCAGATTGCATGATTGTTCGCTGCCGGTTGGGTCCGGGGTTTACGTCAGTATCCGGACAGTGATGATTTACGCGCGGTGGCAAAGTATCACCCCGATCGGAGTTCGGATCAAGAAACATGACGCCGGGGGCAAAACCAGCAGCAGATATGGTTACGGGCCCGCGCTTTATGAGCGGACCCGTCAGTTATTTCAGTCTGAGGCTGCGTTACGCGGCAAACCCCAGTTTGGTGACGTGAATCTCAAACGTCGGGTGCATCTCGGCACCGACGACGCTCTCTTTGTGGTGCCGGTAGATTGACCGCCAGTAGGGCTGAATGAGCACGCCTTCGTCCTGCATGATCTTTTGCAGCTTTGCCATCACCTCGCGCCGCTGGTCGGCATCGGCAATCGCCAGGGCGTCTTCCAGCAGGCTGTCGAACTCCTCGTTGGCAAAGGCGCTTTCATTCCACGCCTCTCCCGATTTATAAGCCAGCGCCAGGACCTGAACGCCCAGCGGGCGCTGCGCCCAGTCCGTGCTCGACAAAGGATATTTGGCCCAGTCGTTCCAGAACGTGGCCCCGGGCAGAACCGTGCGTTTCACACTGATCCCGGCGTCCCGCAGCATCGATGCCGCCGCATCTGTCGTGTCCTTGCGCCAGGTGTCATCGATCGAAATCAGATCGTGTTCGAAATCGCCCATTCCGGCCTCGTCCAGCAGCGCTTTGGCGCCGGCGGGATCATAGACCGGGGCGGGCAACTCCGCATACTCGGGATGGATCGGAGACACGTGATGGTTTTCCGCCACCCGGCCATTGCCTGAAAATCCGAGCTCCAGCAGAACCGCATTGTCCACCGCCATCGCCAGAGCGCGGCGCACACGGACGTCTGCATAAGGAGTGTTGCCGTCCACCACAGCCTCCTGGTTGGGGCGGATGACCACCGTATTGGCGGTGACAGCTTCGGATTTCGTCAGGCCGATATCGTCGAGGATAAAGATGAAATCACCCAGCGATTCATAAACCATATCGACCTCATCAGCATCGACAGCAGCGACGATACTTGCCTGATCCGTGCCGAAATCAAGGTATTCGATGCGGTCGAGATAGGCGCCCTCGCCCCACCAGGTGTGGTCTTCGTTTTTGACCAGTACAGCGCGCACACCAACCTCAAACTCTGCAGGAAGATAGGGGCCGGTACCGATCGGATTATCGAGCGGATCACCGTTGAAACTCTGGTGCACGATGGCAGCCGGGTAGTCCGAGAAGCCGGCGATCAGAGTGATATCCGGTTTGTCCAGCGTCAGCCGCACGGTAGCGTCGTCGACCACGCTGACCGATCCTTCCCGGGCTTTACCGGTCTCTGCATCTACCAGCGAGCCCATGCGGGACGCCATAGAGTTGCCTTCGACGCCTTTGTCGCACCAGCGCTCGATATTGAAGGCCACGTCCTGCGCGGTAAAGGCATCACCGTTGGTCCATGTGACCCCCGACCGGACGGACAGCGTGTATTCCGTGGCATCTTCGTTGACCTCCCAGCCCGAGAGCAGCATTGGCTCAAAGCTGCCGTCAATCTGGTACTCGACCAGGTATTCCAGATAACCGCGGGTATAGTTGGACATCTGCGGCCAGTCATAGGTGCGCGGATCTTTCAGCGCTTTGACGGTGGATTCAATGCGCAGCGTGCCGCCTGCCTGAGCGTGGGCCGCAGCTTTTGCCGGCTGAGCGAGCCCCAACAGCCCGTAGGCAGCGGCAGCAGTGACCCCCAGAGAAGTGGCACGGGTCATGAATTCGCGCCGCGACAGAGTGCCGGCCTCTGTTTCGCGGGCATATTTCAGGGCAGCGGGGTGAACAGTTTTTGAAAACGTCATAAATTCTTCTCCGGTGTGGATGTGAAAATGAAAGACCGTGGGCAGGCCAGGTTTCTGCGTGGCTGGAAGTATCTGCGTGGCGAAAGGACGGATCTCACTCTGCGCCATGACGGGCGGAATGCCCGGAAAACGACATATCTATCAAAAACGACATTCGCCTGAATTGCAAGCAGGGCGTGTGAGGGGCGGGTTGGCATCGCTCCTCTATGGTGTACCGGCTTCTTATCGGGTGGTATCGGCTTCGGACCATATCTGGCAGGGCGTGTCGGTGCCGGCGGGATCAGGACCCGCAGGATTTGTGACACAAACCGAGGCTATAGTGTCCTTAGCCTCGCCCGGCTGATCGCAGCGGTCTGCGCAACGGGAAAAAGAAGGCTCCGCCTTTTAAAACGATTTGCTATAGTTCTGGCCGAGTCTGCCTGACGAATGCGTCCTGGGCCAGATTCTCACGCATCTGGTGAGCATTGCTTCTATGGAGCTGTAAAAGGGCAGTTACTTTATGAATAAGTCAGGACAGCCCGGCATCGTCATTAAAATCACCTGCAAGAAGAAAAAGCGGTTTTTTCCTTATTACCGATATGCGGCGCTTTTAGCGACCGAACTGCCTCGTCAGAAGCGAATAAGGATGGCTTGACCGGTAAAAATCAAAATCAGTATTTTGATTTTGGTGCCCAGGAGAGGACTCGAACCTCCACACCCTTGCGAGTACTAGCACCTGAAGCTAGCGCGTCTACCATTCCGCCACCTGGGCAGGTGTCGTGGATCAGGCGTGTAAGCCCAACGCTCAGAGGTGTCAAACGGATTTTTGCCACCCGTTTCAGGCCGGTTCATCGCTGCACGAGCGGGACAAAACCCGTCCCCCGCGCGGATTTGCGCCTTGTTTCACTGCTGTCCGGGGGGTACATCGGACAGGGGCGCACAACGCAAAGAGGCACACTATGTCGAAGCTGGTCACGATCTATGGCGGTTCAGGTTTTGTCGGGCGTTATATTACCCGCAGAATGGCGAAAGCCGGCTGGCGTGTGCGGGTCGCAGTGCGTCGGCCGAACGAGGCGATTTTTGTCAAACCTTACGGCGTCGTGGGTCAGGTCGAGCCGGTGCTGTGCAATGTGCGCGACGATGCCTCTGTTGCTCAGGTGATGCAGGGCGCGGATGCTGTCGTGAACTGCGTCGGTATCCTCGCGGAAAGCGGGAAAAACAGTTTTGACGCGGTGCAGGCCGAAGGTGCCGCCCGGATTGCGCGACTTGCTGCCGAAGCTGGCATCACTCAGATGGTGCAGATCTCAGCCATAGGCGCTGATGAAAATTCCGAAAGCGACTATGCCCGCACCAAAGCTGAAGGCGAAGCCGCCGTGCTCAACCATATGCCGGGTGCTGTAATTCTGCGGCCATCCGTGGTTTTCGGTCCCGAGGACGAATTCTTTAACCGCTTTGCCGGAATGACCCGCATGAGCCCCTTCCTGCCGGTCGTCGGTGCGGATACGAAGTTTCAGCCGGTTTACGTAGACGACGTCGCGCAGGCGACGGAAGCCGCGCTTACAAGGAATGCCGCCCCGGGCATCTATGAACTTGGCGGACCAGAGGCAAAAACGTTCAGAGATCTCATGCAGCAGATGCTGGACATCATCCACCGTCGCCGCCTCATATTGAACGTTCCGTTTTTCGCCGCGCGGATCATGGCCTGGGGCTTTGACCTGCTGCAGACCCTTTCACTCGGGCTCATCCCGAACAAAATGATTACCCGCGATCAGGTGCGCAACCTTGCGAACGACAACGTGGTGTCCGGGGATCAGAAAAGCTTTGCGGATCTTGGGATTACACCGACGGATATGGGCTCCGTACTGCCGGAATACCTGTGGCGGTTCCGCCCGTCGGGTCAGTATGACGCGATCAAGGAATCTGCCCGCAATCTGCGCACCTAGGAATAGGCGATGACCAGCAGGATGATACCCAGCACGACCCTGTAAATTACGTAAGGTGTGAAACTGACACTGTTCAGCAGGCGCATCATGAGCGTCAGCGCCCCAAGTGCCGCAACGAAGGCAAAAGCTGCCGCGATGGCGCCGTCGCGCGCCAGAGCCCAGTCAGCTCCGGCAACCACATCAAAACTCAGCAATACGCCTGAGGCCAGGATGGTCGGGATCGACATCAGCATTGCCAGTTTCGCCGCCCCTTCACGGCCATAGCCAAGACGCCGCGCGGCGGTAATCGTGATCCCTGAACGGGACGTGCCCGGTATGAGCGCCAGCATCTGTGCAAGGCCCATGAGGGCTGCGTCTTTGATGGACCATTGCGCAGAGGTTTTACCTGTGCCGCCGGTCTGATCCGCCCAGTACAGCACCAGACCAAAGATCAGCATCGCCCATCCGATCACGGCCACAGAGCGCATCATTTCATCAATCCCGGCGAGCCTGATCGCGAGACCTGCGATGATGACGGGTACCGTCGCAATGCCCAGGCACAGGGCGAGAAAGGCGCCTTGCGTATCCACCCGGCCGCGCAGCAGCCTGCCCGTTCCGGCGATTGCAATCCTGACGTCCGGCCAGAAGTAAAGAACTACAGCCAGCAGCGTGCCGACATGAACAGCCACATCAATCGCAAGACCCTGATCCGGACTGTCGGTCAGGGCGGGCAGCAGCGCCAGATGTCCGGACGAGCTGACGGGCAGAAACTCGGTGATCCCCTGTATGATCGCAACGATGAGAAGCTGAAGGAGTGTCATTGTGCTGCCCTGAAGAGCTGTTCCCGCCTGTGGTATAAGCGCGGAGAATCAAATGGAAAGCGTCAATTTAGGTCCGATACGGACACACTTTTCGCTCCATTGAGGCACGACGCAACCGGAACAAGCGAAATTTTCTGATAAAAGGTCAGCATAGCTGACTTTATTTCCGTTCGGACATGCTTTAGAGGGAAGGCTGTTCTGTTGCGGAGGAAATAGACGATGGCTAAGCAACCAATGCTGAAATTTGTGACCGTTGAGCGGGATATGCCCGCAAAACGTGATGCAGAAATCCGCAAGGAAGACTTCCATGAAATCTATGCTGAATACGCTGCAGAAAAAGCGCGGGAGCAATCCGGCCGGTGCAGCCAGTGTGGTGTGCCCTACTGCCAGAGTCACTGTCCGCTGCACAATAATATTCCTGACTGGCTGCGGCTGACCGCCGAAGGGCGGCTGCAGGAAGCCTATGAGGTGAGCCAGGCCACGAACACCTTCCCCGAGATCTGCGGGCGGATCTGCCCGCAGGATCGCTTGTGTGAAGGCAACTGCGTCATTGAACAGTCCGGGCACGGCACAGTCACCATCGGGGCGGTGGAAAAATACATCACCGATACCGCCTGGGAGGAGGGCTGGGTCCAGCCGATCAGCCCGGCGCAGGAACGCACCGAATCCGTGGGTATCATCGGCGCAGGCCCGGGCGGGCTGGCGGCGGCGGATGTGCTGCGCCGTGCCGGCGTGCAGGTCACCGTCTATGACCGTTATGACCGTGCCGGCGGACTGCTCACATACGGCATCCCCGGCTTTAAGCTGGAAAAGGACGTGGTCATGCGTCGCAACGAACAGCTGGAAAAAGGCGGCGTAGCCTTTGAGCTGAACTGCAATGTGGGCGAGGATATCAGCTTTGCCGACCTGCGCGACAAGCACGACGCTGTGATCATCGCCACGGGCGTTTACAAAACCCGCGAGATTGAGGCGCCGGGTGTGGGTGCCCGGGGGCTTGTGCGGGCTATCGATTTTCTCACCGCCAGCAACCGCAAGAGCTTTGGTGACGCCGTGGAGGAGTTCGACACCGGTATGCTGAACGCCGAAGGTAAACGCGTGGTGGTCATCGGTGGCGGTGACACCGCTATGGACTGCGTGCGCACCTCGGTGCGTCAGGGTGCGACGAGCGTTAAGTGTCTGTACCGCAGGGACCGCGCCAATATGCCCGGCAGCCAGCGCGAGGTGCAGAATGCTGAGGAAGAGGGTGTAATCTTTGAATGGCTCTCCGCGCCCAGAGGTTTCGCGGGCGACCCGGTGACAGGAGTTATGGTGCAGAAGATGCGCCTCGGGGCGCCGGATGCCACTGGTCGTCAGGCGCCGGAGGTGATTGACGGGGCAGATTATGTCGAAGAAGCGGACCTGGTGATTATGGCCCTTGGTTTTGAGCCCGAAGAATTACCGACCCTCTGGAACGAGCCCGAACTGCCGGTGACACGCTGGGGTACGGTCAAAGCTGAGTTCACCACCGGGGCCACGGATCTGGAGGGCGTCTATGCCGTTGGCGACATCGTGCGGGGCGCGAGCCTGGTGGTCTGGGCGATCCGTGATGGCCGCGACTGCGCAGCGGCGATCCTGGCAAAGCTCGATACCCCGGACGCCATCGCGGCAGAGTAAAACGACGGTCAGATTTTATGCACGACACATGCACCCGCGAGCAGGAACTGCGGCTGAAACGGATGTCGCAGGCTGATTGCGAAGTCCGGAGGAGGTATCAGATGAAAAACGATCTGCAGCGACCCGCCAGTGATATCCCGCGCGGACAACTTCATGACTGAAGGGCGGCTTCTTCAGGGCCGCTGCCTTTGCGGCGCGGTCACCGTGTCGGTGCGCTCTGAGGATCCGCGTCTGCGCGCGTGTCACTGTGACATGTGCCGCCGGCACACCAGTTCAATGTTTATGTCCGTCGATACGGATGCCGCAACACTGACTGTCGAAGGACCGGCGCAGAGCTATGTCTCATCGGACTGGGCCGAGCGGGGCTTTTGCCGGACCTGCGGATCGACGCTCTGGTACGGTACGAAACATGATGGGGTGCGCCACCTTGCGGCGGGGCTGTTTGATAATGCGGCAGGTGGTCGTTTGACACTGGAGTTTTTCAGCGATCGCTGCCCGTCAGGATATGAACTGGCAGGCGATCACCGCCGCCTGAGCACAAAAGAGACGATAGAAATGTTCACCGACGCGGATGCGACAGATGAATGAGACTGGCGCTCTCACCGGGCACTGCCTTTGCGGTGCCGTCGAAATCACCGTCTCAGGCGGGCATGACCCGCGCCCGGGCATCTGCCATTGCCGCATGTGCCAGCGGTGGTCGGGCGGTGTGTTCATGTGTTTTGAAGCGCCGGCGGATGCGGTGTCTGTTCGCGGTGATGTGACGCGCTATGCCTCGTCGGATTTTGCGGAAAGGGCGTTTTGCCCGGTCTGCGGATCGAACCTGTGGATGCGCAATACGGATGACGCGTCCGCGTCATTTGAGCTGATGCCCGGGCTTTTCGATACGGCCCGCGACTGGCCGCTGAGGTCCGAAATTTACACAGATGATGCCATGGCCGCAGCGCAGATCGGGGGCAATCACCCCAAAGCCACGCGCGCCGAATATGAAGCAAAGAACAATTTCGTCAAAGGAGATGCCGGATGACTTATGATGATGCATGGGTGGCCCGCGAAGAGGCAAAACGCGCCTATATGGCCGAGCACGGCATGTATGACGAAAGCGAAGAGCATTCGTCCTGCGGCGTCGGCCTTGTGGTCTCGATCGACGGCAAACCAAGCCGGAATGTCGTTGAAAACGGCATCCGGGCGCTGAAGGCGATCTGGCACCGCGGTGCGGTCGATGCGGATGGCAAAACCGGCGACGGTGCCGGCATCCACGTGCAGATACCAGCAAATTTCTTTTACGATCAGGTGCGCCGCACCGGCCATCAGCCGAAAACAGACCTGCTGATGGCGGTCGGGCAGGTGTTTCTGCCGCGGACCAACTTTGCCGCACAGGAGACCTGCCGGACCATCGTGGAGACCGAGGTTCTGCGCATGGGCTATTATATTTATGGCTGGCGGCATGTGCCGGTGAACATCTCGGTGCTCGGTGAAAAGGCCAACGCGACACGGCCCGAAATCGAGCAGATCCTGATCTCCAACATCAAGGGCGTGGATGAGGAGACCTTTGAACGCGAGCTTTATGTGATCCGCCGGCGCATCGAAAAGGCAGCGCTCGCAGCCCAGGTGCCGACGCTTTACATCGCCTCGATGTCCTGCCGGTCGATCATCTACAAGGGCATGATGCTGGCCCAGGACGTGGCTGAATTTTACCCCGACCTGATGGACGAGCGGTTTGAGAGCGCCTTTGCGATCTATCACCAGCGCTATTCCACAAATACTTTCCCGCAGTGGTGGCTGGCGCAGCCCTTCCGGATGCTGGCCCACAACGGTGAGATCAACACGCTGCGCGGCAACCTGAACTGGATGAAAAGCCACGAGATCCGCATGGCGTCGTCAACCTTCGGCGACATGGCCGAGGACATCAAACCGATCGTGGCTGCGGGCTCGTCGGACAGTGCCGCCCTCGATGCGGTCTTTGAGGTGCTTGTGCGCGCGGGGCGCAACGCGCCGATGGCCAAGACGATGCTGGTGCCGGAATCCTGGTCCAAACAGGCCGTGGAACTGCCGCAGGCCTGGCGCGATATGTATTCGTACTGCAACTCGGTAATGGAGCCCTGGGACGGGCCCGCCGCCCTTGCAATGACCGACGGTCGCTGGGTCTGCGCCGGGCTGGACCGCAACGGTCTGCGGCCGATGCGCTATGTGGTGACGTCTGACAATATGCTGATCGCGGGCTCTGAGGCGGGCATGGTGCCGCTTGATGAGGCCCGGGTGGTGGAGAAGGGTGCTCTGGGCCCCGGACAGCTGCTGGCGGTCGATATGAAAAACGGCGGCCTCTTCCATGACACCGAGATCAAGGACAAACTTGCCGCCTCCCAGCCCTTTGGCGAATGGGTCGGCAAGATCAACGATCTCGACAGCGAGCTGGGCGGGGTGACCGAAAAGCCGCTCTTTACCGGTGGTGAGCTGCGCCGTCGTCAGGTGGCCGCGGGCTATTCTGTCGAAGAACTCGAACAGATCCTCGCACCTATGGCCGAGGACGGCAAAGAAACGATTGCCTCGATGGGGGATGATACACCTTCTGCAGTCCTCTCGGGTCAGTACCGTCCGCTCAGCCACTTCTTCCGGCAGAACTTCAGCCAGGTGACAAACCCACCGATCGACAGTCTGCGTGAATTCCGCGTGATGAGCCTCAAGACGCGGTTCGGCAACCTCAAGAACGTGCTTGATGAGGACAGCAGCCAGACCGAGATCCTGACACTCGACAGCCCTTTCATCGGTAATTCGCAGTTTGAGGAGCTGAAAAAGCACTTCAACGCCGAGCTGGTGGAGATCGACTGTTCGTTTGAGACCGGCACGCTTTCTGCCGGTTTGCAGCGTATCCGTGCAGAGGCCGAAGACGCCGTGCGTTCGGGCGCGGGGCACATTGTGCTGACCGACCAGCACTCGGGCGAGGCGCGCGTCGCCATGCCGATGATCCTCGCCACAAGTGCTGTGCACAGCCACCTGACGCGCAAGGGTCTTCGCACCTTTACTTCACTCAATGTGCGGTCGGCGGAATGCGTCGATCCGCATTATTTTGCTGTGCTGATCGGATGCGGCGCGACGACGGTAAACGCCTATCTTGCCGAAGACAGCCTCGCCGACCGGATTGATCGGGGCCTGCTGGACGCCAGCCTCACGACGGCCATAGCGCGTTACCGGACAGCTATCGACCAGGGCCTTCTGAAGATCATGGCTAAAATGGGCATTTCGGTCATCTCGTCCTATCGTGGCGGGCTGAATTTCGAGGCTGTGGGCCTCAGCCGCGCGATGGTTGCGGAGTATTTCCCCGGCATGACCAGCCGGATTTCGGGCATCGGCATCTGGGGCATCCAGCACAAGGCCGAGGAAGTGCACCGCAAGGGCTGGAGCGGGGACGGATCCGTTCTGCCGATCGGCGGCTTTTACAAGGCACGCACTTCGGGCGAAACACACGCATGGGAAGCGACATCCATGCACATGTTGCAGATGGCCTGCAACCGGGCTTCCTACGAGATGTGGAAGCAGTATTCCGCGAAGATGCAGAGCAATCCGCCCATTCATCTGCGCGACCTGCTGGACATCAAACCTCTGGGTAAACCGGTACCGATCGAAGAGGTCGAAAGCATCACTTCTATCCGCAAGCGGTTCGTCACGCCGGGCATGAGCCTGGGCGCGCTGAGCCCTGAGGCGCATAAGACGCTGAACGTTGCGATGAACCGCATCGGTGCGAAATCCGACAGCGGCGAGGGTGGCGAGGATCCGGCGCATTTTGTCCCCGAGCCCAACGGCGACAACCCGTCGGCCAAGATCAAGCAGGTGGCCTCGGGACGTTTCGGCGTGACGGCGGAATACCTCAACCAGTGCGAGGAGCTGGAAATCAAAGTGGCTCAGGGCGCCAAGCCCGGCGAGGGCGGACAACTGCCCGGCATGAAGGTGACAGACCTCATCGCCCGTCTGCGACATTCCACCAAAGGAGTAACCCTGATCAGCCCGCCGCCGCACCACGATATCTACTCCATCGAGGATCTGGCACAGCTGATCTATGATCTCAAACAGATCAACCCGCGCTGCAAGGTCACCGTCAAACTCGTGGCCTCCTCGGGTGTGGGCACGATCGCGGCAGGTGTGGCCAAGGCCAAGGCTGATATCATCCTGATCTCAGGCCATAACGGCGGCACAGGTGCCAGCCCCGCAACCTCGATCAAATACGCAGGCCTGCCGTGGGAGATGGGCCTGACCGAGGCGCATCAGGTGCTGGCGATGAACAACCTGCGCGAACGCGTGACGTTGCGTACCGACGGCGGGCTGCGCACCGGGCGCGACATCGTCATGGCCGCGATGATGGGGGCCGAGGAATACGGCATCGGCACTGCGGCACTCATCGCGATGGGCTGCATTATGGTGCGCCAGTGCCAGTCCAATACCTGCCCGGTGGGTGTCTGTACGCAGGACGAAAGCCTGCGCGCGAAATTCACCGGCAATGCGGATAAGGTGGTCAATCTGATCACCTTCTACGCCACCGAAGTGCGTGAGATTCTCGCACAGATCGGCGCGCGCAGTCTTGACGACGTAATCGGGCGCGCCGATCTGCTGGCGCAGGTCAGCCGCGGATCAGCGCATCTTGATGATCTGGATCTCAATCCGCTGCTGATCACCGTCGATGGCGCGGCTGAAATCGTTTATAACCGTTCCAAGGCACGCAACCCGGTGCCTGATACGCTGGATGCTGAGATCGTGCGGGATGCGGCGCGCTTCCTTGAGGACGGCGAAAAGATGCAGCTTTCTTATGCGGTGCAGAACACGCACCGTACCGTGGGCACCCGTACGGCAAGCCATATCGTGAAAAAGTTCGGCATGAACAATGCGTTGCAACCCGATCACCTGACGGTCAAGCTCTCGGGCTCTGCAGGTCAGTCGCTGGGCGCTTTTGCGGCACCGGGGCTGAAACTGGAGGTGTCGGGCGATGCCAACGATTACGTGGGCAAAGGGCTCTCGGGCGGCATGATCGTCGTGCGCCCGCCCATGGCCTCGCCGATCAAAGCCTGCGAAAATACGATCATCGGCAACACGGTGCTTTACGGTGCCACGGCGGGCTATCTCTTTGCCGCCGGACGGGCGGGCGAGCGATTTGCCGTGCGCAACTCCGGCGCAAAGGTCGTGATTGAAGGGTGCGGCTCAAACGGGTGCGAGTATATGACCGGCGGTGTTGCTGTGATCCTCGGCGAGATCGGTGCCAACTTCGGCGCCGGTATGACTGGTGGCATGGCCTATCTTTATGACCCCGACGGTAAAGCGCGGCCCATGATGAATATGGAAACGCTGGTCATCTGCCCGGTCACGACAGATCACTGGCTGGGGCAGCTCGAAGAATTGCTTGAGATGCATCTGCGCGAAACCGGCAGCCGCCGGGTCGCCGATATCCTGCAGCACTGGGACACCGAAAAGCGCAATTTCCTGCAGATTTGTCCCAAAGAGATGCTGGATCATCTGCCCGCTCCGCTGGGGATTGAAGACGCGGCCGTTCCTGCGGAATAATCGCCGCAGCTTTCGGTTCACAAGACGCCATGGCCCGCCTATACCCGGGCCATGGCCAAGCGGAAAACCACCCGTCGAAAGAAGAAAAGCCCCGGCGCACCGCAACTTTTTATAAAAGCGCTGCGGCGCTGGGTTTTTCGTATTTTGCTTGGCGGGTTTGTGATCGCCGCCCTCGTGATGGCGTTGGGTGTTTTTGTGGCGCCGTGGACCACGCCCTATATGTACGGCGAAAACCGCAGGCTGGGTGCCGTGAAATACGACTGGGTGCCAATGGCGCAGATCGCCCCGGTTATGGCGCGTGCGGCGGTGGCCGCCGAAGACGCCAATTTCTGCACCCACTGGGGTTTTGATGTGCGTGCCATCCAGGATGCGATCGAGGATGGCGGTAATCGGGGTGCCTCGACGATCAGCCAGCAGACGGTGAAAAACCTCTATCTCTGGCACGGGCGGAATTACACGCGCAAAGCGCTGGAGGCGCTGCTGACCCCGATGCTTGAACTGGTGTGGTCCAAAGAGCGGATTCTCGAAGTGTATCTCAACATTGCGGAGTTTGATGAAGGTGTGTTCGGCGTGGGCGCTGCTGCACAACATTATTTTGGTGTCCCGGCCCGCGATTTGTCGGATGTGCAGGCCGCGCGCCTTGCGGCGATCCTGCCAGATCCGAAGGGGCGCTCGGCCTCGAAGCCGTCGGACTTCGTCCGCAAGCGGGCGCGGCAGATCCTCTCAGGTGCGGCGACAATCAGCAAAGACGGCCGTGCGGCCTGTTTCCAGAGTTGAAACCGACCGTCTGAACGGGCATTGAAGGGATAGCACCTGACAATCACGGATTCCGCCCGAATGGCCCGCCTGTTTCACGTCCCGCTCTCTCCTTTCTGTCGCAAAGTTCGTCTGAGCCTTGCGGAAAAGAAAATCGAGGTGGAACTGGTGGAGGAGAAATACTGGGAGGAAGACCCGGATTTCATGCGGCGCAACCCTGCCGGAAAAGTTCCGGTGCTGCGGCTTGACGGTGTGATGATGGCCGAGAGTGCCGCGATCTGTGAGTATATCGAAGAGACCCGCCCCGAGCCGCCGCTTCTGCCCAAAGACCCGATCGCGCGGCAGGAAGTGCGGCGTCTGGTGGGATGGTTTGATGACAAGTTCCACAATGAGGTCACGTCCATGCTGCTCTACGAGCGCGTGAATAAAAAGGTCATGGGTCAGGGGTATCCCGACAGCGGCAATGTGAAAGCCGGTGCCAAAGCCATCCGCTATCATCTCGATTACATGGCCTGGCTGCTCGATCACCGGCGCTGGCTTGCAGGCGATGCGATGACGCTTGCGGATTTCGCTGCGGCTGCGCATTTCAGTTCGCTGGATTATATCTCCGACATCGACTGGAACCGTTCTGAAGTGGTAAAAGACTGGTATGCAAAGATAAAATCACGTCCGGCCTTCCGGTCGATCCTCGCGGATCAGGTCTCGGGCTTTCCGCCGCCAAAGCATTACAATGACCTCGATTTCTGATGAGCTTCAGCCGCAGGCTGCCGGACCGTGGCGATGCGTTCGGGCAAGATGACGACATGCAGGCTTTGAAGGACCGGCTGGTCGCGCAGGCCCTCGAAGAAGGCTTCGTTGCCGCCGGTATCTGTCGCCCGGACGCGGTGCCTGAGGTGCCGGAGCGTCTCACCGCATTTGTGGCCAGGGGCTATCACGGTCAGATGGGATGGATGGCGGATCGCATGCACTGGCGCGGCAATCCGGCGGCGCTCTGGCCTGAGGCGCGCTCGGTCATCATGCTGGCCGAAAGTTACGCACCTGACGAAGATCCACTGACGGTTCTGGGTCAGTCTGACCGGGGCGCGGTCTCGGTCTACGCCCGGGGCCGCGATTATCATGATGTAGTGAAGAAACGCCTCAAACGACTGGCGCGCTGGCTGATCGCGCAGCAAAACTGCGAGGTGAAAGTCTTTGTCGATACCGCCCCCGTGCCCGAAAAAGCACTGGCGCAGGCCGCCGGACTTGGATGGCAGGGCAAACACACCAATCTGCTCAGCCGGGATTTTGGCAACTGGGTGTTTCTGGGTGCAATTTTCACAACACTCGATCTGCCGCCGGATGAGCCGCAGAAAGAACATTGCGGTTCCTGTCGCGCCTGTCTCGACATTTGCCCGACTGATGCTTTCCCGGCCCCCTGGCAACTCGATGCGACCCGCTGCATCTCCTACCTGACCATCGAACACAAAGGGCCGGTGCCAGAAGATCTGCGCCGGGGCATTGGTAACCGTATTTATGGCTGCGATGATTGTCTGGCGGTCTGTCCCTGGAATAAATTCGCCGTCGCGGCACAGGACATCAGACTTCTGGCCCCGCCTGATCACACAGCGCCGGCGCTGGCAGACCTTGCGGCGCTGGACGATGCGGCGTTTCGCGCGATGTTCGCAGGCTCTGCGGTCAAACGCATCGGGCGCGACCGGTTCGTGCGCAATGTGCTTTACGCGATAGGGAATTCCGGCCTTGCGGATCTCGCACCGGTCGTGGCCGGCCTGACCGGGGATGCCGATGCGGCAGTGGCTGATGCGGCGCAATGGGCTTTGGCGGAGCTGAACGCATGACGCCCAAGCACAGAACGATTTATCATGTGGTGCGGATAAAGATCTTGTCTGAGGTGTCCGGATGACACTTGTTCTGGGCGTCGATACCGGTGGGACTTTTACGGATGCGGTGCTGATCCGGGATGAAACTGAGGTTGTCGCCTCGGCCAAGGCGCTGACAACACGCCATGATCTGGCGATCGGCATCGGTGAAGCGGTGCGCGCGGTGCTCGCGGCATCCGGAGAGAATGCCGGGGATGTTGCTATGGCATCGCTCTCCACGACGCTCGCGACAAACGCGCTGGTGGAAGGCCAGGGCGGGCGTATCGGGCTGATTTACATCGGCTTTCGGGCGCGGGATCTTGATGTGCATGGTCTTTCAGAAGTGTTGCGCGGGGATCCGGTTCTGATCTGTGAGGGCGGGCACAATCATGCGGGCGGAGAAGTTGTGCCTCTTGATGAAAGGGCAATTGCAGATTTTCTGGAACTGCATGGTAAGGGGGTCAGCAGCTTTGCGGTGGCGGCACAGTTCGCTACACGCAACCCGGCGCATGAACTGCGCGCTGCTGAAATGATCGCCGCTGCGACCGGGCGTCCGGTGTCCGCCTCGCATCAGCTTTCGTCGCGCCTCAATGGTCCGAAGAGGGCGGTTACGGCAGTGCTGAACGCGCGGCTGATCGGTATGATTGAACGTCTGATCGGGCGGGCAGAAGACATCCTGAAGCAGACCGGGATCAGCGCGCCCATGATGGTTGTGCGTGGTGACGGCGCGTTGATTTCCGCAGCCCAGGCGCGCGAGCGGCCGATTGAGACGATCCTCAGCGGCCCCGCGGCTTCGATTGTCGGCGCACGCTGGCTGACGGGTGCTGAAAACGCGCTGGTCAGCGATATTGGCGGAACGACCACGGACATTGCCGTTTTGCGCGATGGTCTGCCCGCGATCGATCCGGCGGGTGCGCGTGTCGGACCTTACCGTACGATGGTTGAAGCGGTTGCAATGCGCACGACCGGTCTTGGCGGAGACAGCGAAGTTCACATCGTGGCTGATGGCCTGAAATGTTGAGTGCGCCTCGGGTCCGGGCGTGTTGTGCCGGTTTCTCTGCTGTTTGCGGTGAAAGCCTGGCAACAGCCGTGACTATGGGAACTATTGCCGTTCCAGCAATGAAAAAGAAAGGCTATGACATGCGACTGGCAACAGGATGCGTTGCTGCCGGAGGAACCCTGGGGATTTTGATTCCACCGAGTGTTGGTTTTATTTTTTATGCAATTGTTACCGAAGAGTCAATTGGAAGGCTGTTTATTGCAGGGTTGGTTCCGGGGGTACTACTTGCTGTCCTTTTTATGGGAGCGATTTATCTCAGTGCGTTG
>CBDUCB010000047.1:0-18596 GCA_965365545.1 uncultured Roseobacter sp.
CTGATCTGCGCGACCTGTCTGACAAAAAACGGCGCCTCATCGGGGCGCCGTTTTGCGTTCCGGGTAAGGAGCCGTCAGACCAGTTTGTCGCCCGGCGTCTTACCGGCAAAAAATGCATCCAGATTGTCGAGTGCCCGGAAGCCCATTGCATCGCGCGTGCGGGTCGTGGCGCTGCCGATGTGGGGCAGCATGAAGATGTTGTCATAGGCGGCAAAGGCAGGGTTGCCGCCGGGCTCTGTCTGAAAACAATCAAGTCCCGCAGCCGTCAGTTTTCCGCTGTCGAGGGCCGCTGTGAGGGCCGCCTCATCCACCAGCGCGCCGCGCGCGGAGTTCACCATCACCGCCCCGTCCGGCAGCATGGCAAAGCGCTCCGCATTCATCAGGCCGGTGGTCTCAGGCGTGGCAGGGCAGTGCAGCGAGAGAAAGTCGGCAACGCTGAGCAGGCTGTCGACCGTGCTGTGATAGGTGGCTCCCTGCGCCGCGTCCGGCGAAAGCTCTGAACGGTTGTAGTAATGGATCTCCATGTCGAACCCGCGCGCCTTGGCCGCGAATGCGCGGCCTACGCGGCCCATGCCGATGATCCCCAGACGCGCGCCCGTCACCTGCTTGCCGACCATGAAAGAGGGAGACCAGAAATCCCAGGCGCCGGTGCGCACGATCCGGTCGCCGGCGACCGCGTTGCGCGCAGCCCCCAGCATCAGCAGCATTGCAAGCTCAGCTGTGGCATCCGAGAGCACATCAGGCGTATTGGTCACCGTGATGCCGCGCGCCCCGAGTGCGGGCAGATCACAGTGATCGACGCCGACGGAGTGGTTGGCGATGATCTTCAGGCGCGGATCAAGCTGTGCGGCAACCTCTGCGCTGAAGTGCTCGGAATGACAGGGGATGATCGCATCGAATTCGGCACTGGCGGCAATGAGATCCTGCGCTGTGCCGGGCGTGTCCTCATGGTTGATGACCGTGTCATAGTCGCGCGACGCGCGCTCCAGGGTGGCATCGGACAGGCGGCGGGTAATCCAGAGGCGTGGTTTATCGGCCATTGTTACTTCTTCTTGCGCACGCATTCGTCCCAGAAGTCATAGACCGCCATTCCGCAGACGATGATCGCGATGACCATAAAGGGCAGGCCACCGGAGAAGCCCGCAAATCCGGATGAGATACTTTGAGAGAGGCCCCCGACGAAGAGGCACAAAAGGGCGGTTCCGATAAACCCCATCAACAGTTTAACACCATAAGACATCGGTTTTTCCTTTCCTCAGGCGGCTTCGGCCGCGATGTGTTTCTGCAGCCAGTGCGCGGTCCGCAGCAGGCGGTCATCTTTTTCAACAGCGCCGATCAGCTGGACGCCGATGGGCAGGCCGGTGTCGCCCACCAGCATCGGCATCGTGACCGATGGCAGCCCCGCAAGCGTCCAGAGCGTGCAGAAGATCGGGTCTCCGGTGCCATCTCCGAATTTCGGGGCCTCACCCGCGGCAGCGGGGGCGATGATAGCATCATAGTCCGTGAAGAAGTCCGCGAAAAAGCTCTGTGCAGATTTTTTCACGGCGAGGGCGTCCTCGTACTCATCCACCGAGATCTGCCGGCCGCGGGTCAGCACCGGTTTCAGGGTCTCGCTCAGATCGTCCCAATGTGTGTCGAATGTTTCAGAGAGGTGCTGGCAGATTTCGTACTCATGGATGCGGGCCTGTACGGCCACAAGCTCGCCCAGCTGATCTGCCGGGTCCATGCGTTCCACACGGTCCTCGCCAAGGATGTCCATTACCCCTTCGAGCCCCTCGCGGGTGGCCTCCGACAGGCGGTCACAGAAGGGCAGGTTAAACCAGGCAAAGGCAGGCTCTACCGGGGCCTCGGCTGCTGCACCTGCAGCCATATCAGGCCTCGCGCGGGCAAAGCTTTCGGGATCACGCTGATCATAGCCGGAGATCACATCTGCCAGCAGCGCCACATCGCCCAGTGTACGGCCGAAAGTGCCCAGCTGGTCGAGCGATACCGAGGTCTGGAGCACGCCGGTGCGCGGGATCATCCCGCGGGTGGGCTTGAACCCGAATGTTCCGCAAAAAGACGCAGGCCGGATCACCGACCCGTTGGTCTGGGTCCCGATCGCGAGCGGGATCTGTCCTGCGGCAACAGCTGCAGCCGATCCGCTCGACGAGCCGCCGGGCGAATGCTCTGGATTGTGCGGATTGCGCGTCTCATTGGCGTGCACGAAAGCCAGTTCCGTGGTCACCGTCTTGCCCATGATCACAGCACCTGCTTCGCGCAGCATCTCAACCACGCGGGCATCTTCTTCAGGCTGTCGGCCTTCAAAGATCTTTGTGCCCCGCTGAGTGGGCATATCGCGCGTGTCGATGATGTCTTTCAGACCCACAGGCACACCGTGCAGCGGACCGGTCGCGAGACCTTTCTGGCGGATCCGGTCGCATTCAGCAGCCTGTGCCAGTGCTGCGTCCGCATCCAGATGCGCCCAGGCATGGATCGCGCCATCCGTCTCAGCAATGCGGTCAAGACACGACTGCACCAGCTGGACGGACTTCAGCTTGCCGGAGGCGATAAAAGCTGCCGCCTCCTGCGCACTCAGAGAGTGTGGTTTTATCTTCACGGGATATAGGGCCCGAAGAGGAAGTCAGGGAACCACAGGGCAATACCAGGGAACTGATACATAAGCACCATCGTAAATATCACGATCCCAAGGTAGGGCATGATGCCACGGAAAATTTCCATGAGCTCGATCTGTTTCTTAAGCACCCCTTTAAGATAGTACGCCGACATGGCCATAGGGGGCGTCAGGAACGAGGTCTGCAGGTTCAGTGCGACGAGCATTGCAAAGAAATAGGGATTCACACCGAAAACTTCGAGCAGCGGCAGGAAGATGGGCACGAAGATGATCAGGATCTCAGACCATTCCAAAGGCCAGCCGAGCAGGAAGATGATGATCTGCGCAAGCACCAGGAATTCCCATGGTTCCAGGTCCATCCCGCCAACCCAGTCGGCGATGATGTCGTGGCCGCCGAGATAGGAGAAGACCGAGGCAAAGGTCCAGGAGCCGACAAAGAGCCAGCAGACCATCGCCGTCGCCTTGGCCGTCAGGAAGACGCTTTCCTTGAGTTTGGTCCAGGTCATCGACCGGTAAAGCACGGCCAGCACCATACCGCCAAGAGCACCCATTGCGGCGGCTTCAGCAGGGGTCGCCAGACCGCCGAGAATAGAGCCCAGCACCAGCGCGATCAGCACGGTCAGCGGCACAAAGCTCACCAGCAGGTTCCAGTAGATTTCGCGCGGGGGCGGGACATCGTCGAGCTGTGGCTTGGGTGCAAGCGACGGGGTGATCCAGACGCGCACGATCACATAGACGATATAAAGACCGGCCAGCAGCAGCCCCGGGAACACAGCCGCCGCGTAAAGCCGCAGGGGCGAGAGATCCGCAATGGCCGAATAAACAATCAGCATGATCGACGGCGGGATCAGAATGCCGAGCGTGCCGCCCGCACAGATGACGCCGGAAGCGAAGCTTTTGTTGTAATTGGCATTGGCCATGGCGGGGAAGGCCAGGAGGCCCATCAGCGTCACAACCGCGCCCACGATGCCCGAAGCGGTAGAGAAAACCGCACAGGTCAGCAGAGCAGCGATGGCCAGTGAGCCCGGCAGATTGCGCGCGGCCATATAGAGCGAAAAGAAAAGCTTATCGACGATATTGGCGCGTTCAACCACGTATCCCATGAACAAAAACAGCGGGATGGCGACGAGCGTCGGGTTCTCCATCACCGAATAGGTGTTCTGGTTCAGCAGATAGAAGATGTTGTTGTTGAAAATATCGCTGAAGGTCTCGATCGGGCCGCCTTGATGGTAGGCGTAGTAACCAAAGGCCACGCCCATCGCGAGCAGCGTGAAGGCGATCGGGAAACCCAGCAGCACCAGCACAATGAACAGGCCCAGCATCAACAGGGCAACTTCGGGATTTGTCATTTTATTATCTTTCGGCTGTCAGCTGGGATCAGTTGTTTTTCTTGCGGTCGATGTATCCCTGACCGGGGATCGGCACGGGCACGTCACCCATGGCCGCATCGGCAAGCAGGTCTTCGGTCTCTTTGACGTCGGCCAGACGTTCGGGCCAGGCGCCGGTGCGAAACGCGATCACACAGCGGATCAGCTCTGCAAACCCCTGGATCAGCAGCAGCGCGCCGGCGACCGGGATCAGAGATTTAAAGAAGTAAATCTGGATACTTGCGGGGCTGTTAAAGCTGACTTCCTTGTAACGCCAGCTGTCCGAGGCGATCTCATAGCCAAACCAGACGAGCGCCAGAATACCGGGGAAGAAGAACAGGAAATACAGCAGAAAATCGAGGCCGGCCTGCACTTTCACCGGCAGCAGCCGGTAGATGACGTCGGCCCGCACGTGGGTATCCTGGGCAAGCGCGTAAGCCCCGCACATCAGGAAAAGCGCGCCATACATCTGGATCATCATGTCAAAGGCCCAGACGGTCGGTGCGTTCAGCACGTAGCGCACAAAAACCTCATAAGAGACTGATAGTGTCAGAATCAGGATGCACCAGCCAAAGGCGCGTCCGACCCAGAGGCTCAGGCCCTCGATGGAATGTACAAGTTTCATGTGGTCTGCTTCCCCCTGTCACAGATCCTGCGGTGTTTTGCGGACCGCTTTGTTGATCCGGGCGCCGCTGGGGCGCCCGGACATTCACCTGAAAGCTGAACCGATCAGCTGAAGTAGTGGTTATACGCCAGCTTATAGTCGGGCTGGTTCAGGTTCAGATAGTTCATCACGTCTTTGGCATAGGCCTTCTGTGATTCCATCACCTTGGCAAAGAACGGGTCGTCCTCTGCGATACGTGCTGTGACCACGTCCCATGCTTCCAGCTGTGCGGCCAGAACGCTGTCCGGTGTCCGGTACACGTTTACGCCGTCCGCTTCCTGCAGTTTGATCAGGTCGTCGGAATAGCGCTTGGTGTTGCCCCAGTAGAAACCGGAGTTTTCCGCCATGGATGCGTTCTTGATGATCGCCTTGTGCTCATCGGCCAGTGCGTTGAACTTGTCTTTGTTGATCGTGACCTCAAAGAACTCCTGAGACTGGTGGTAGGAGGCGAGGTGATAGTGCTTGGACACGTCCTGCATACCAAAGTCACGGTCGGACGTGGGGTTGTTGAACTCCGCCGCATCGATCAGGCCGGATTTCATCGCCGGCTGGATTTCACCGCCGGGCAGCTGAACAACGGACATGCCCATTTCAAGCAGAACGTCTGCGGCCAGACCAACGGTCCGGTACTTGAGGCCGCTCATCTGAGAGGCGTCTGTGATCTGCTCCTGGAACCAGCCCAGAGGCTGAGCGGGCATCGGTGAGTTGAAGAACGAGACAACGTTCAGACGAAGGCTCTCCATCAGCTCGTCAAAGAGCTCCTGACCACCGCCGGCATTAACCCAGCCCAGCACTTCCTGGCTCGACCAGCCAAAGCAGGGGCCTGTGCCGAAGAGCGAGGCCGCTTTGGATTTACCGTACCAGTAGGCAGGCACATAGTGCGCCGCGTCGAGAACGCCGCGGTGTACGGCGTCCTGCATCTGGCTGGTTTTGACAACCGCGTCCACCGAGAGAACTTCGATGGTCAGTGAGCCGCCGGACATCTCGTTGACGCGTGCCGCAAAGGACTGTGCGTTCTCGAGGAAGATACCGCCGCCCCAGGCTGCCTGCATTTTGAGTGTCGTACCGTGACCGTCTGCAATCGCCGGAGTGGCAAGAGCTGCGGCACCCGCGACGGCAGAGCCGCGCAGGAATTTTCTGCGGTTTACTTTATTTGTCATGTTTCCTCCCAAGGAAATGGGCCTGAGCCCGGTCGTTGTGGTCTCTCGACCCGTTAAAGAAAGAGTCAGGATGTCTTGCCGGTTGGCACGCAACTGAGCCCGTGATGCGGGTAGTGCAGAAAACTCTCCTCCAGCTTCCAGACTTGCAATCTAGCGGACCTGCTGCCTGCGACAAGACGTCATTTTACAAAATACCCGGTTCATTTCAACGCAAAGTAGAAAATAAGCGTTTTTTCATGAAAATCAGTCACCTCCGCGACAATCTTACCGGAAATTTATGGGTTCCTCCGTGTGGTCCGGCCCCGGAAGGCCGCTGAATGAGATCGGGACGGGGCTATTCTCCCGCCTCGCGTGTAAGATGCCCCGAAGGCGCACGGCCCCCTATGAGAAAGGTGATCTCCGCTGCCGCTTCTGCGACGGTGGCACCAAGTTCCGGCACCCTCAGATCGTCAAACCTCGTGCTCGGCCCGGAGATAGAGACGCCGGCACAGGGCTCCTGGTGTTCGTCATAAATCACGCTTCCGATGCAGGACATGCCCTGATACCGCTCCTCACGGTCATAGGACCATCCACGCGCCCGGGTCTTTTCCAGATCGGCAAAGAAATCCACCGGAGTGACCAGAGTGTTGCCGGTAAATGCCGTCAGGCCGGACGCCATCAGTATTTTACGCGTTCTGTCGTCGGGCAGGGCGGCCAGGATCGCTTTTCCGGTGCCGGAAGCATGCATGGATGTGCGGGTCCCGCGCGCGAAAAACGCGCGGATCGGGTTGAGCGTTTCGACCTGACCCACGAAAACCACTTCGCCCCCGTCAGGGATCGCAAGGTTCGCGGTCTCGCCGGTCTTCTCCATCAGGCTGCGCATCACGGGGCGGCTGACCTCGGTCAGGTTGGTGCGATTCATAAAGGAAATGCCGATGCGGTATGCTTCGATCCCGATGATCCAGTCCTGACGGTCCTCATCAAAGGTGACGAACCCGTGTTTTTGCAGGGTCGTCAGAATACGATGCGTTGTGGCCGTGGGCACGCCCATCGACAGCGACAAATCCGTCAGGGTTGCGCGTTCGGACCGCGCGACAGCGCCCAGCAGTCCGAGTGCGCGGTCGAGCGATTGCAGCGTACCCGCAGAGCTTTCGCGGAACTGTGACCTTGGCCTTCCGCGCGGGCGTTTTTGAGTCGACATTTTGCTCTCCTGCCAGGTTATGACGTTTTACCATTATTGAAAAATAATTCCAATATATTTTTGGAAATATTTTTTGAAAAACATAAAAACTATAAAAAACAGCAATATAAACTGAAAAATATTATTTTGAAAAACGTTTTCGAGAAAATTGCATTCGCCGGACTATTCTTTAATGTCAGCGTCGATACTCTGGAGGAGTCGAATATGTCAGATCAAAACCCGCTTTTTATTCCCGGCCCCACGAACATTCCTGACCGCCTGCGCAATGCGATGCATATTCAGACGCGCGATCACCGGGCCCCGGATTTTGTCGAGACCTTTGCACCGGTGCTTGAAGACACCAAAAAGGTGTTTG
Source organism: uncultured Roseobacter sp. (assembly GCA_965365545.1). GTDB lineage: Bacteria > Pseudomonadota > Alphaproteobacteria > Rhodobacterales > Rhodobacteraceae > Roseobacter. Next base: position 7,341 of record CBDUCB010000047.1, read on the forward strand.
GCACAACCGAGGGCACGGTCATTACATTCCCGGCCAGCGGCACAGGAGGGTGGGAGGCCGCCGTGTGCAACACGCTGAGCCCCGGCGACAAGGTTCTGGTCGCGCGTTATGGCATGTTCAGCCACCGCTGGATTGATTTGTGCGAGCGCCACGGCCTTGATGTCCAGATCATCGAATGTCCGTGGGGCTCCGGCGCGCCGGCAGACCGGTTCGAAGCCGCGCTGAGTGCCGACAGTGGCCATGAGATCAAAGCCGTGCTGGTAACACACAACGAAACCGCAACGGGCGTGAAGTCGGATATCGCGGCTGTGCGGGCGGCAATGGATGCGGCAAGCCATCCGGCCATGCTCTTTGTTGACTGTGTGAGTTCGCTTGCATCTATGCCCTTTGAGATGGATGCCTGGGGCGTCGACATTGCGGTTTCCGGCTCGCAGAAGGGGTTCATGCTCGCCACAGGCATGGCGATCCTGGGCGTAAGTCCCAAGGCGCTTGATGCGATGAAGACTGCCAGTCTCCCGCGGACCTTCTTTGATTTCCGTGATATGATGGGCGCAAACGCTTCCGGCGGGTTCCCGTACACGCCGCCGCTGCAGCTGATCTATGGCATGCGCGAAAGCCTTAAGATGCTCTTTGAAGAGGGGCTCGATAATGTTTATGCCCGCCATCACAGGCTGGCCGAAGGTGTGCGCCGTGCCGTTGGAGCCTGGGGGCTTGAACTTGTCGCGAAATCACCCGATCTCTATTCTGATACGGTCAGCGCCATCTACGTACCCGAAGGTTTCGACAGCAACGCACTTACGGATCAGGCATTTAATCAGTACGGTGTCTCCTTCGGCATCGGTCTGGGTGAAATGAACGGCAAGGCCTTCCGCATCGGCCACCTTGGCAGCCTGACAGACGTCATGGTGCTGTCAGGGCTGGCCACAATCGAGATGGCGATGGCCGACCTTGATTACGGCGTTGAGCTGGGCAGCGGTGTTGCTGCTGCACAGGAATATCTGCGCGCCGGAAACAGCGCATCCGTGAAATCCGCAGCCTGAGGGGGGAACATGCTGGATCAGAGAACCATAGCCGATCTGAACATCGATGATGTGCGCGAGGCCCACGCGCGCATCAAGCCTTACATCCACGAGACGCCCGTTCTGACGTCTTCATATTTCAATGAGCTCACCGGGGCGGAACTCTTCTTTAAGTGCGAGAACTTTCAGAAGGCGGGCGCATTCAAAGTGCGCGGCGCATCAAATGCAGTTTTCGGGCTGAGCGATGAAATGGCCCGGAAGGGTGTGGCGACGCATTCATCCGGCAACCACGCGTTGTCGCTGAGCTATGCCGCAGGGCGCCGGGGCATTCCCTGTCATGTGGTCATGCCGCGCACGGCGCCTGAGGCGAAAAAGGCCGCCGTGCGAGGATATGGTGGCATCATCACTGAATGCGAGCCCTCGACCACCAGCCGTGAGGCCGTTTTCGCAGAAGTGCAGGAAGCCACCGGCGCAGAATTCGTGCATCCTTATAACGACCCGCGTGTGATCTGTGGCCAGGCGACGTGCTCTCTGGAGATGCTGAGCCAGATCGACAATATGGACGCCGTGATCGCACCCATCGGGGGCGGCGGCATGATTTCTGGCACCTGCCTCACGCTGTCCAATCTGGCCCCGAAGATGGAGATTTACGCGGCCGAGCCTGATCAGGCCGATGACGCGGCGCGATCTTTCCGGGCAGGTCACATTATTGCCGATGACGCGCCGGATACGATCGCTGACGGGTTGAAAGTGCCGCTCAAAGAGAACACGTGGCACTTTGTATCGCATTTCGTCACGGACGTGCTCACCGCTTCCGAGCAGGAAATCATCGACGCGATGAAGCTGACCTGGGAGCGGATGAAAATCGTTATGGAGCCGAGTTGTGCCGTACCGATGGCCGCCATCCTGCGCAATCCGGAGGTTTTCCGGGGTAAGCGCGTGGGTGTCGTCATCACCGGCGGAAACGTTGATCTGAATAAACTGCCCTGGATGAAGGGCTGAGGAGAGAGACATGAACAAGCAAGTAAACTTTGAAGACTATGAAGTCGGCTACGACATTCCGGCAGCGATCGGCATGGATGAAAGTGAGATCCAGACGCCCTGCCTGGTCCTCGACCTCGACGCACTGGAGCGCAACATCAAAAAGATGGGCGACTATGCAAAAAGCCACGGCATGCGTCACCGGGTGCACGGTAAAATGCACAAATCCGTCGATGTGGCCCTGCTGCAGGAAAAACTGGGTGGCTCTGTCGGTGTATGCTGTCAGAAGGTATCGGAAGCCGAGGTCTTCGCCCGTGGCGGCATCAAGGACGTGCTGGTCTCCAACCAGGTGACACAGCCCGAAAAAATCGACCGTCTCGCACGTATGCCCAAACTGGGTGCGCGAACGATCTGCTGTGTCGATATGCTGGACAACGTGGCGGACCTTTCTGAGGCCGCACAACGTCACGGTACGGAAATCGAGTGCCTTGTGGAAATCGATTGCGGCGCCGGGCGCTGCGGTGTGACCACCACACCGCAGGTTGTGGAACTGGCAAAAGCCATCGATGCGGCCCCCGGTCTGAAGTTTGCCGGCATCCAGGCCTATCAGGGCGCGATGCAGCATCTGGACTCCTATGAGGAGCGCAAAAGCAAGACCCAGATCGCCATCGATATGGTGCAGGACGCAGTTGATACGCTCAAGGCCGAAGGGCTGGAGTGCGACATCGTCGGCGGTGGCGGCACCGGTTCTTACTATTTCGAGAGCAATTCCAACGTCTATAATGAGCTGCAGTGTGGTTCCTATGCCTTCATGGATGCCGATTATGGCCGGATCCTCGACAAAGACGGCAACCGGATCGACGAAGGCGAGTGGGAAAACGCATTGTTCATTCTGACGTCGGTCATGAGCCATGCCAAAGCCGACAAGGCTATTGTGGATGCCGGTCTCAAGGCACAGTCCGTGGACAGCGGTTTGCCGACGATCTTTGGCCGCGATGATGTGAAATACGTGAAATGCTCTGACGAGCATGGTGTGGTCGCCGACCCTGACGCGGTGCTTAAGGTGAACGACAAGCTGAAGCTGGTACCGGGGCACTGCGATCCGACCTGTAACGTACATGACTGGTATGTCGGTGTACGCGGCGGCAAGGTGGAAACGCTCTGGCCGGTCTCCGCACGCGGCAAGGCCTACTGAGCCCGCCACACGCGCGCTGATACGATACTGCGCCCGGCGAGCACCCGGGCGCAGCCATTATTAATACAAAGACAGGAAGACCCGATGACCGATGGATTACTGATCGTGGGAGAAGACGTGTGCGCTGAGGTTGTAAACAGTGCAGATGCTTTCAGGGCCGTGGAAGCCGTGTTTGGTGCAATGGCAAAAGGCGATGCCTACAACTTTCCGGTCATCCGCGAGGCCATCGGTTATGCAGATGCGCTCTACGGGTTCAAATCGGGCTTTGACAGGGCCGGCAAGACGCTGGGTCTGAAATCCGGTGGCTACTGGCCGGGCAATATGGACAAGGGGCTGACCAATCACCAGTCCACCATATTCCTCTTTGATCCCGACAACGGCATGTTGCAGGCGCTTGTAGGGGGAAACTACCTGACAGCGGTGCGGACGGCGGCGTCTTCGTCGGTTTCGATCGCCCATCTGGCGCGCAAGGATGCGAAGGTGCTTGGAATGGTGGGCGCGGGGCATCAGTCCGCGTTTCAGCTGCGCGCCGCGGCAGAGCAGCGCGATTTCGAAAAAGTTGTCGCCTGGAACCCGCATCCTGAAATGCTGCCGCGCCTCGGTGAGGTTGCCAAAGAGCTGGGCCTTGAGTTCGAGGCGGTGAGCCAGGAGGAGCTCGGCGCGCAGGCCGATGTGATTATCACCATCACGTCAGCCTTCGAGCCGCTGCTGATGAAAAGCTGGATCAAACCCGGCACCCACATCGCCTGCATGGGGACGGACACCAAAGGCAAGCAGGAGGTTGATCCCGAGCTGCTGGCCGCAGCAACCGTCTTTACCGATGAGGTCGCGCAATCGGTCAGCATCGGCGAGGCGCAGCATGCGGTGGGGTCCGGTCTGATTTCTGAGGACGACATTACGCCGGTCGGTGCGGTGATCAACGGCGATCATTCCGGTCGCAGCAGCGAAGAGCAGATCACGCTGTTTGACGGGACAGGCGTGGGCCTGCAGGACCTTGCGGTGGCATCAGTTGCCGCAGAGCAGGCGGAAAAACAGGGTAAGGCCACGCGCATCAGGCTGTAATCCGCACAGAAGCCACATGACAATCAGATGGTCCGGTTCCGCAAGGCGCCGGGCCTTTTTTCATGAAGAGTACCTGAAATACGGATTAAATTGTAAAAACATGGCACGTCTCTTGCTCTGATCCGCCATGATTTTGTCACAGCTTTCCCGCCATCCTCACTCTGCGCGACCGGTCCGGATTTCTGCCGGTTACCCGGACGCGCGAAGGGAAAAAGGGGACACCCGTAGCCGTGATGAGCCACGAGGACGCAGAACTGCCGGATGACATTTACAGCGAGGCGCTGCCGCCTGGCAGCAAACTGCTGAGCGGGCAGTATGAGATCGTACAGTACCTGTCGAGCGGCGGGTTCGGCATAACCTATCTTGCGCGCGACAGTCTCAACCGGACCGTGGTGATCAAGGAGTGTTTCCCCGAAGCCTTCTGCAGCCGCGTCAACAAGACCGTGCGCGCGCGCACGCGCAACTACTCCGATGATTTCAGATCCATTGTCGCGCTTTTTATCCGCGAGGCACACGCACTCTCGCGCCTGGATCACTCAAGCGTCGTCGGCGTGCATCAGGTGTTTGAAGACAATGAGACCGCCTATATGGCGCTCGATCTGGTGGACGGGCGTGATCTGCTCGACCTGATTGAAAACGACACCGTCAGCTTTTCACCGGGCGAGGTCTACCGTATGGCGCTGGCGCTGCTTGATGCCATTGGTCATGTACATGCCCAGGATCTGCTGCATCGCGATATCTCGCCCGATAACATCCTGGTGGACAGAAGCGGCCGCCCCGTACTGATCGATTTCGGAGCTGCCCGCGAGGAGGCCAGCCGCAAAAGCCGGGTGCTGTCCCAGGTGCTTGTGGTCAAGGACGGGTATTCGCCGCAGGAATTTTATGTCGCCGGCAGCCAGCAAAGCCCGAGCAGTGACCTGTATGCACTTGCCGCCACGTTGTCCCATCTGATCTCCGGGCAGGCCCCGCCCAACAGCCAGGCGCGGCTCGCGGCTCTGGCAGGTAATCAGCCCGATCTTTATGAGCCTTTGCGGGGCCGTTTCCCGGACTATGACGACGCCTTTCTCGGTGCCATCGATAAGGCGATGAACATTGTGCCTGCTGCCCGGATCCAGTCCGCCGAGGAATGGACCCTGATGATTGATCACGGCAAACGCGCTGAGCAGGCGCGCGCGCGCGCGATGGATGACAAGACGATCGATCTGACGGTGATGAACCTCGTGAAATCGGTCAACCGTGATCTGCAGGAGACCGCCACAAGTGTGATCGCTGCCGTCCCGGCGATCGCACAGGCAGATAACATTGAGCCGAAGCCTGACAAACCGGCATCGAAAGCTGTTATCGAAGACCTGACCTGGTCTGCGGAAGAGTACGACAGCTTCGCGGATGATGAGCCCGCGGCGCGCGAGACACCCTATGCCCGCATCGTGGAGGCCACGCAGCGTATGCGTAAGGAACCAAAAAGGCGCAGACTACCCTTGCGGATCAGCATGCGGCGCGCGGCCACGATCCCGGTGATCTTTTTCGCCTATTTCTTTTACGGGCAGGCGGCGCTGCAATACGAGCAGGTGCAGGCCGCTACAGTCGATCCGATTGTGCGACTGGGCGAAGAATTCCGCACGTGGAACGAGCCCGATAAAGCAAATGTTGAGATATCCAGGGGTATTGGTGGGTGAGGGTGAACCGATATCCGTGTTTTATCAGTTGCCCGGCGGTTCAGGCGGTGCATGTCGCATGCGCAAGCAGGCAAATCAGAAAGGCAGATCAATGACACTCTTCAGGAAAGTTTTTCAGAACCAGGCCCGCCCGGCAGATACCCCGGACGACGACGCGTTGCGTGATGCCTTGCTTGAGGCCACCGGGGCAGAAGAGGGCGAACGTCCCGATCCGTTTGTTCTGTCTGATCAGGTTGAGGCACTGCCGGACGATGCGGAGTTCGCTGAGGACGTGGCGGAGGCTGATGAGGACGGGACTGATGCGCCTGAAGACCCGCGCAAAGAGGCGGCAGTACCGGATTTTGATGAGGCCACCATCGCTGATGAGCAGGGCGACCCGGACGGGTGCGAGTTTGTACTGCCCGAGGATGAAGAGACCGGCAATGATCTCGTTGAGGGCATTCTGGCTGCTGCGCGCGAAACGACCGCTCAGTATGAAGCAAACATTCCCGCCGCAGCATCTTCCGTGTCTGGTGATGGCGCCGCTGAAATCCGGGACAATCTGATCACGGACACGGCTGCCGGGGAGCCGGATCTGCAGGAAGAAACCGGGAGCGATGCTGTCACACTGTCTCATGAGGAGGCCGGCGAGGATGTCCGCGACACGCCGCCCTTCCGTGAAGCTGACGTATCGCCGTCGCCTGAGCCTGCCGATGCGGCAACCACAGATGTGGTGTTGCCGGATGCCGCACCTGAAGAGGAAGAAATAGACCTCTCCGCCTTTGCCCGCGACCAGCTGACCGCACTGGGCGGACAAGGTGTTCCGGCAGCGACCGGTGAGGCACCTGTCGGGCCCGATGCGGGCCTGTCTGCACCGGCTGCAGGTCGGGCCGGTCGCCGTGCCGGTCGCGTCAAGACCAGATTGCTGGGCTTTAATCGTGGCGGCGCAGATCATGCAGACCCGATCGGCGGCGCGCTGGAGGCCACGGCATCTCAGCAGCAGGAAAAATTTCCCGTGGGCTGGCTCGTTGTCATCGAAGGCCCCGGCGTCGGGCATTCGTTCAGCATTTTCACCGGGGCCTCGATGATCGGGCGTGGTGAGGATCAGGTGATCCGGCTCGATTTCGGCGATAATTCCATTTCGCGCCAGAACCATGCCGCCATCGCCTATGACGAAGAGGACAACAAATTTTACATCGGACACGGAGGCAAATCGAATATCATCCGACGCAATGCCCGTCCGGTGCTGAGTACCGAAGAATTGCAGCACGCGGATCTGATCCGGATCGGGGAAACCACGCTGCGTTTTGTCGCGCTCTGCGGGTCGGATTTCAAATGGGATGCAGTGGACACCGGCAATGACGCTGCGGTTTGATTTCGACGCGGTCTGTGCACTCAGCAAAGGCGCGCGCAATTATCAGGAAGACGCGGTGATTTCCGATTTTTCCCGCGGCGCGGATGTCGGTCTGGCCGTACTGGCCGACGGAATGGGAGGGCATGCCGCCGGCGATGTTGCCAGTAAGATTGTGGTCACTGAGGTGTTCAGCGAACTGATGTTTCAAAGTTGCGATCCGCAGGCGTTTGAAACCAATATTGCCTCCAGCCTGCATGATGCGGCCATGGCTGCCAATGCCTGTCTGCGCGAACATGTGCGTGCTTTTCCGGAAACCCGCGGGATGGGGGCGACGCTCGTTGCAACCGCCATCATCAACCGGAACCTCTATTGGATCTCGATTGGTGATTCGCCGCTTTATCTGTATCGAGACGGCACGTTGCAGCAGCTCAACGAGGATCATTCTCTTGCACCTCAGATCGATTTCATGGTGCAGTCAGGACTGCTGGACGCCGAAGAGGCGAAACATCACCCGGACCGCAACACACTGACGTCGGTCCTCTTTGGCGAACAGGTCCCGCAGATCGATTGCCCTGCTGCGCCGCTCGAACTGATGGCGGGCGACATCGTGATCGTGGCCAGCGATGGCCTGCAGTTTCTGTCAGAAGATCAGATATCAGCGGTGCTGGGCGGTGATCCGCAGATACGCAGTGCGGAACTGGCTGACCGGCTGATGGAGAAAGTCTGCGCTCTGGAGGATCCGGAGCTCGATAATGTTTCTTTCTCGCTCGTCCGGCTGGAGGGCGCGGGGACCGCAGCGCAGAGTGCGCCGGCTGAAACGCATGCGCAACAGCAGAGCATGCGCTGTGTCGGCTGAACAGGACGCAACAGTGGTTCTGCAGCGTCTTGAGGCTGCGGTCGCAGACGCATCTCTCGGTGACGCCACCCGTGACACAGGTCGTGCGTTACTGTCCCGGCTTGCAACCGGTGTCCGGGTTGTCATCACCGGCCCGCAGGGTGTCGGAAAATCGACCCTTTGCGATGTTCTGGCGGGCGGGAGCGGTGTTTCGGAAACTATCCCGGCACCAAGGGTTTTTCAGCACAAAGACGCGGGGACGACAGGATCACAGGCTACTCTTAGGCCGACCGGATTCCTCAAAAACATGCAGCTGACAGACTTTCACGGCAACAGCGATCCTGCCGCGCAGCGCGCAGCCCTCGACGAAGCCGATATCGTCATCTGGTGCACCGCAACTTTTTCGCAGGCCGAGCGGGACGTCTGGACGCCGGTCCCGGATCATCTGAAAGATCACAGTTTTCTTGTACTGCCCCGCGCGGATATTCTTGCACGAGACGGGTTACTTGCCGGGCGTGTCGCCGCGTTGAGAGACGTTGCGCGGGAGGAGTTTCATAACTTTTTCCCGGTAGCACCGATTACAATCGCTGAAAGGATCAGGAGGGGCGATCCGGTGAGTGACCGGCAGTTGTCTGCGAGCGGCGTCAGCGCACTGTCGGAAGCCATTCGAAATCTTGCGTCTTCGGGTCGGCAGGCTGATCTCGACAGCGCTTACCTGTTTCTGGGACGGTGCGGTCATGAAGAAATTTCTGTGCCGACCGGGACGCAATCACAGACGGTCGGCAGGCCATCGGGAACAACCGCCGTGCGCGACATCATCATTCTGGCCGCACGCAATATCGCAGATCTGCACACCGGTGTGGCGATGCAGAACATCGACGCTCTGCGAGACCTCTTTTCAGAATTGTCAGAAGAACTGAGCGATCTTGCGGCGGATGCAAAGCCTGAAGATGCGGATGCGAGAGCCTGGTGGGATGAACTGAGTACGGCCAGCGATAAGCTCATGCTCGCGGGTCTTGAAAAGGGCCCGGGTCCGGCCGCGGATGCGGCAACGATTGTCTTGCAGCTTTCGCGTGACGTGCAAAGCGGAGCCTTCGCATAAATTTTTAAATACTCAGGTTCGTTCACGCCGATGACGGTCACAAAGTATGCACTTTTTACCGTCATCCTGCATCTGAGTTTTCATCAGCCAGGGGGACGTATGTCGGCGCGCTGTCTGCCATCGCAGAAGAATCTTCAGTTCGTCATGCCGGGACGGATTGCCGGAGGTGTGAAATGAACGCATCCGCGCCATCGGAGGCAAAATCGTTCCTGCACACACGCCTGCTTGCGGCCGGCCTTGATCAGCTTCGTGAATTCAAAGCAGCCACCGGGGAAGTACGGGAGGCGCTGAGCTGTATCAGTGAAGCGGGCGATGAAAACACGCGCCGCCGTATCGCGCGGCTCACACGTCAGCTGGAAGCTTTCGAACCCAGTGTCACGATGATTGGTCAGATTAAATCCGGTAAAACCTCTCTGGTAAATGCTTTTGTCGGACAGCCGGATCTTTTGCCCGCAGACGTGAACCCATGGACATCGGTCGTCACTTCGCTGCATCTTTACCCGGAAACAGCAGACTTCAGAAACAGCGCTTCCTTCAGGTTTTTTGACGAGGATGAATGGGACCGCCTTGTGTCTGGTGGAGGCCGGATCGGTGAACTCGCGAGCCGCGCGGGCGCCAATGATGAACTGGAGAAAATCAAAAAGCAGGTTGCAGAGATGCGCGAAAAGTCGCGCGCGAGACTTGGTCGTAAATTCGAAGTGATGCTCGGCCAGCAGAGGGATTACAGTTACTTCGACAAAGAACTTATCGAGCGATATGTCTGTCTCGGAGATGATTCTGACGACGATCCGGCAGCCGTTCAGGACGGTCAGGGCCGGTTCGCGGATATTACCAAGTCAGCTGACCTTCATCTGACGCGACCATCCCTGCCAGTGCGAATGTGCATCCGTGATACGCCGGGCGTTAATGACACCTTTATGATGCGCGAACAGATCACTATACGCGCAATCCGCGACAGTCGGATCTGTGTGGTTGTCCTGTCGGCTCATCAGGCTTTGTCCTCTGCGGATCTTGCGCTGATCCGGTTAATCACGCATGTCCGGTCTCGCGATGTCATTATTTTCGTGAACCGGGTCGACGAACTGTCCGATCCTGCCAGCGAGATTCCGATGATCGCGCGCAGTATCTCGGACACACTGGAACGACACGATGGGCCGGCAGACGCAGAAGTCATTTTTGGCAGCGCTCTCTGGGCATCAGCAGCCCTGACAGGTGATGTGTCTGGTTTGCCCGCCGGGAGTGCCGGGGCTTTAAAAAACAGAAGCGAAACAGCGCAGTTTCCCGAAGCAGCACAGGATTTGGACCGCAAGGACCCGGCCTCTGTGGCATGGGCAATGTCGGGCATTCCTGAACTCCACGACGCTGTTGCCGGACGGATTACCGGTGGCCCTGGTGTGGCCTTGCTGCAGCGTATCAGTGCAAGCGGACTCAACCTCGCAACCAGCATTAAAGCGGCAGACCGGCTGGCCATGCATGCGCAAAACCCGGGTCAGGAAGTTCGCCTCGACAGTACCGCCGCCCGCGATCAGGTCGCGGCTATACTGGAGCAACGGAAAGCCGCGCTGTCAGCCGAGTTCGACGCCCTTACGACAGCGTTTTCGGAGCGCATGAATCGCGTGCAAGAGAGCTTTCTCGAGCGGGCGACCGCGTCACTGGTTCTGCATCTCGAAAAGCTCGGAGAGAAAATTCCCTGGACCTATGATCCCGCCGGCCTGCGGGTGTTGCTGAATTCGTCACACAAAGTGCTCGCGCGGAAAAGTACGGTTGCATTTGACAAGGCTGTGCGCGCCGCGGCACATGATTTTGCAGCAGTCTATCAGAATTCATTCGGGCTGCACCCGGATGACTTTCCTCTTGCCCTTCCGAATGCGCCGCGGGTGCCACCGCCGGTTTCACTGGGGAGAACCATCGCGCTCGACCTCCAGGGCCAATGGTGGAAAAGATGGTGGCTGCAGCGCCGAGGCTATGAAGCATATGCCACGGCTTTCACGAACCTGATCCGGGAGGAAACGGATCCGGTGGTTCAGGAACTGCGCGATGATATGGCACAGGA
>CBDUCB010000048.1:0-18220 GCA_965365545.1 uncultured Roseobacter sp.
CGCATCGGGGGAAAACTGGCCCAGCACCTGGCCGCCATCGAGCACCACTGCCGAGAGGTAGAGCGCCGTGGGCAGATCAAAGAGGGCCGCATCGATCTGGTTTGCCTTCATCGCTTCGACGACATTGGCGTTGTCGTCATAGATCAGCGGGCTGCTGTCGGGAGCGATCGTTTCGGTCACGACCGGCAGGGCCGTGGTCGAGGCCACAACCCCCCATTTCAGTGCCTTGAGCTTATCCAGTGCCGGCGAAAGGTCGTCGCCGCCCCGCACCAGCACGGCCATGGGCGCTGTGTAATAAGGCTCGGAGAAATCAACAACCTTGTCCCGCGCCTCAGTGATCGAGAACTGTTGCATGTTGATGTCGAAATCCTTGTCACCGGGCTGGATCGCCTGATCGAATGACGTCCGCGTCCAGACGACATCTTCCGCGGCAAACCCCATCTCGCCCGCCAGCGCATAGGCGACGGCGGCCTCAAATCCCTTACCGCTTTCGGGCGCGTCATCCAGGACCCAGGGGTAATAGGCAGGGTTACCGGTGGCGATGGTGAGCTTTCCGTCAGCGATGGTTTTGCCGTCGCTGCAGGACTGTGCGAGCGCCCCGCCCGTCATCAGTGCCGTTATCACACCTGCGGTGCACATCAGTTTCCACATGTCATATCTTCCCGGGTTGCGATGTTGGGCAGACTATCGTCGGGCGCCGGTCGCGCCGCAAGCCGCGGGCAGGGCCATGGCCCTCCCGCCTGCCTCTGCGCCTTTATTCTCAGCTGCGCGGTGCCGCTTTTTCGACCGGTCCGCCCTGCGCCTCCCAGGTAGAAAAGCCCTCTTTGAGATGTGACGCTTCAAAGCCCATGTCCTGCAACGTGGCCACTGTCAGCGCGGAGCGCCAGCCCGAGGCACAGTGAAAGAGAAACTTCTTATCCTGAGCAAACACATCCTTGAAATAGGGGCTGTCAGGATCGACCCAGAATTCGATCATACCGCGCGGCGCGTGAAAGCTGCCGGGGATAAACCCGGTGCGCTCGCGCTCACGCACATCGCGCAGATCGACAATCTGCACATCTTCCCGACCGACCATCGCAATGGCATCAGGCGTTTCTGTCTCCTCGATGCGGGCGCGGGCCTCTGCAACCATGTCTGCGGCGGTTTTCTTAAGCGTCATCGGTGACCTCCTGTTCTTTCCAGCGCCGGTGTACCCAGAGCCACTGCTCCATATGCGCGCGCACCTGCGCCTCAAGACTGTCGTTGAGTGCCTGGGTCATGTCTTCGGGGGAGCCGTGCGGCACAGGCTCCTCGATGACCATCTCAAAGCTCATCCCGTCGGGCTGACGAATACCATAGCAGGGCACGACCAGCGCGTCATAGCGCAACGCAAGCTCCGCCGCCGACAGAGCGGTATAGGCGGTATGCCCGAAGAATTTCAGCGGTGCGCCCGCGCCCATATGCTGGTCGATCAGCAGGGCAATCGCGTTGCCCTCCTTGAGGAACTTCACCATCTCGCCCATGCCACGGCGTCCGCGCAGAAAGAGTGGCGTGCCGACCTGGCTGATCCGCGAGACATAGAAATCGTTGAAGCCTTTGTAATTCATGCTGCGGTACAGCCCGCCGACCTTATGGCCGCGCCGGATCAGGATCGAACGGGCAATGTCGTAATTGCCGATATGGCCCGAAACGATGATTACCGGCCGTCCGGCATCGCGCGCGGCATCAAGTGCCGCAACGCCGGGGCCGGTTACCGGTGTGGCTGCGGCAGTGGCTTTGAGGTCTTCCGGTGAAAAGAGCTCCGCCAGCGTGCGCCCGATCTGGTCAGGCACAGCGCGGGCCAGCCGGTTCTTTTCGGCCGCAGGCATGTCAGGAAAGATCATCGTCAGGTTTTCGCGCACCCGGCGGCGGTATCCGATCACCGGACCCACGATATGAGACACGATCCACCCCATCATGGGCACGCGCAACCTGTAGGGCAGAAGGCCAAGAAGCCGGATCAGGCCAATGAGAAGCCCGCTGATCAGCCGGTCGCGCAGCGGCAGTGCCGCAGGCTCCTCGGGTTTTGCTGGCTTTTGTCCGGGTGTGCTGGCCGCCATCGGGTGCTGTGATCCTCAGAGGTGCTGCGTTTGTATCATCTGTGGAGCCGCGCTCAAGGGGCTGCATCGCAGTACGAGCTTCGGGTACGGGCCTTGCTGGCAGTTTCCGGTCAGATGCTGTCCGCGCCGCCCGCGCCGGGCTGAAACGGCAAAAGCCGCCCCGGGTCGGAGCGGCTTTTACAATTCTTTATAGGATATGCGGGGGTGCGATCAGGCGGCCAGAGCGTCCTGTGCCTGCTTCACGATCGCGCCAAAAGCATCAGGCTCGTGCACGGCCAGATCGGCCAGCACTTTGCGGTCCACTTCGATGCCGGCCAGCGACAGACCGTTGATAAAGCGGCTGTATGTCAGCGCCTCGTCATGGCTGCGCACAGCAGCGTTGATCCTCTGAATCCAAAGCGCCCGGAAATTGCGCTTGCGGTTCTTGCGGTCGCGGGTCGCGTACTGGTTGGCTTTATCGACCGCCTGGCGGGCGACTTTGAAGGTGCTCTTGCGGCGGCCATAGTATCCTTTGGCGGCCTTGATGACCTTCTTGTGACGTGCGTGGGTGACTGTTCCGCCTTTAACTCGGGACATATGTGATCTCCTTCAGGCTCAGCGGTCGTAGGGCATAAAGCCCTTGACGATTTTGGCGTCCGGTGCGGACAAAGTTGTGGTTCCGCGTGCGTCACGGATGAACTTGCGCGTACGCTTGATCATGCCGTGGCGTTTGCCTGCCTGGCCCGCCAGCACTTTGCCGGTGGCTGTCACCTTGAAGCGCTTTTTGGCGCTCGATTTGGTCTTCATCTTGGGCATTTCCGTCTCCTCATAGTTCAGGTCGGTCTGCGCGCGACTCGGCATGCCACATAAGCCGGTCCCGCGATGGAAGGCTGCTCTATAGGGGGGACACGCCCGCATGGCAAGACCCGATTGCCCGGGCCCTGCGCGCAAGTCCGCAGCGGTATCTGTGCTACATCAGATAACGGCTGACGACCGACATCAGGATCTGCGGCATTTCCGCGAGAGAGTAGCTGCCGTGAACATTCACGAAAGCAAAACCAACCAGCAACGTGCCGGTGATGAAAGCGAAAATACCCGCCGCTGCGGAACGGCCGGCTGTCAGCGCCGAAATGGTCAGCAAAATCGACAGACCGACAAAGAAAAGTCCAATTACCAATGCCAGATCAGGTTCCATACCCACTGACTCCCTGTTTACAAAAAACCACGTTTCCTTAACGCTGCGTTAACTTATACTATTCCGGGGTCGTGGAACATCTTTTCCGTGCAGATGCCCGCAAAACACCCGCAAAACGCCGCAGCGCAGAAACAGTTGAGCCGCAGAATGCTGAACTGTTGCCTGCGCAAGATATTCCGTCAGCTTTATTCCGGGTCGGTGCTGTAGATAAGGCGCTCGTCGCAGGGGGCAACGCGCAGAATGTTCGTGCTGCCCGGAACGTTGAACGGCACACCTGCCGTGACGACGATCTGATCCGTCGGGCCCGCATATTCCTGCGCACGCGCGGCCCGGGCCGAAGCCACAACCGCCGATTTGAAGCGGTCCATCATCTCGGTGATCACGCAGTTGGTTCCCCATGTGAGGGTCAGCCGGCGTGCGGTGGATTTCAGCGGTGTCATCGCAAGGATCGGCACCATGGGGCGTTCACGCGCAACCAGCAGGGCGGTGGTGCCGCTCTGGCTGAAACAGCAGATTGCCTTGATGTCTGTTTTCTCCGCGATCTCGCGGGCCGCCGAGACGATGGCATCTGCGATCGTTGTACCCGGAGCGTCACGTGAGGCCGTCATAATCTGCGCATAGGTCGGGTCCTGCTCAACTTCGGTGGCGACATTGTCCATCGTGGTCACAGCCTCGATCGGATAGTCACCGGCGGCGGATTCAGCCGAGAGCATCACCGCATCCGCCCCTTCATAGATGGCTGTGGCCACGTCAGACACCTCTGCCCGTGTAGGCATCGGGCTTTCGATCATGCTTTCGAGCATCTGCGTTGCAACAATCACCGGTTTGGCCGCCGAGCGGCATTTGCGCACAAGGCGTTTCTGAATGGGAGGCACATTCTGAACGGGCAGTTCCACGCCGAGATCACCGCGCGCCACCATAATGCCGTCACTGACCGCGAGGATCTCTTCGAAGTTTTTCACCGCTGCCGGTTTCTCGATCTTGCTGAGGATCGCCGCACGGCCATTCGCCAGATCCGCGGCTTCCAGTACGTCGTCGGCCCGCTGCACAAAGCTCAGCGCCAGCCAGTCCACGCCAAGCTCGCAGACAAACTCCAGGTCTTTGCGGTCTTTATCCGACAGCGCAGCGAGGGGCAGAACCACATCCGGCACGTTCACGCCCTTGCGGTTTGAAATCAGACCGCCCGCCGTCACCGTGCAATCCGCGAAATCAGGGCCGCAGTCGTTTACGGTCATCCGGATCTTACCGTCGTTCACCAGCAGTGTCGATCCGGGCTCGAGGGCTGCGAAAATCTCCGGGTGGGGCAGGTTCACACGGCTGCTGTCGCCCGGGGTGTTGTCAAGATCCATCCGGAATTTTGCGCCGTCTTCCAGCATTTCGCTGTCACCTGCAAAAACGCCCACACGCAGCTTCGGCCCCTGCAGGTCAGCAAGAATGCAGATGCTGCCGCCGGTGTCTTCTTCGATCTGCCGGATGATCGCGTGACGCTCGCGGATTTCGTCGTGGCTGCCGTGGCTCATGTTGAGACGGAAAACGTCTGCTCCTGCTTCATGCAGATTGCGGATCATCTCATAGCTGCTGGAGGCAGGGCCAAGGGTGGCCACAATCTTGACGTTGCGGGTGCGTTTCATCTGCTCAGTTCCTCTCTGTCGCCGGCGGGCGTCTGTCGTACTCGGCGCCTGCCACAGCGGGCGGACAGCGCCGGTTGTTATCGCTAACGGCGCGCCTGTGTTATGCCGCATCGCGGCACAGGGCGCAACCTCGTCAGACCAGTGCCCGAGAACAATGAAGTTGTGATGACATATGACCCGGGCGATGTCCAACCTGCAGATGTTGACATTGGCCGGGCTGTCCCCACGTTGGAATCAGAGATATAAAGGAGCCCGCACGATGCCGACACAGACCGAGACCGAACTTCAGGCCGCAGCCTTTCGTCGCCTGCAAAAGCACCTGATGGAAGACCGAACCGACGTGCAGAACATCGACCTGATGAACCTTGCCGGGTTTTGCCGCAACTGCCTGAGCCGCTGGTACCAGGAAGCCGCCAATGAACGCGGCATCGACATGGACAAGACGGAAGCGCGCGAACTGTTCTACGGTATGCCCATGGACGAATGGAAAGCAAAGTATCAGACCGAGGCATCTGACAGCCAGCAAAAGGCCTTTGCAACGGCTTTTGAAGAAAACGTCGGCAAAGACTGAAACGCTGGCGCGCGCCTTTACTATTGCATCACGAAGCGCCAGACGATTGCCTTACCGGGGCCCTGGGAGCAGTCAGACTGGGTCAGCCTGCGGCCTGACCTGAGCTCCCCGGTGACGGTAATACATTTATTGGATTTTTGGTTTTTGAACGAAATCCAGCCCTGGTTTTTATTTTGCATCGTCCATCGATCATTGGCGAACTTTTCAGCGCCGCCCTGACATTTAAACAGGATAATGTCTGCGCGTTCGTCCTTACTGCCTGCACGCACATTCGCGCATTTGCCGGTCGCCACATGGACCAGATGCTTGCGGCCGGCGTCCCAGCGAAACCTCATCTGCTCATCGCTGTAAGAGCAACCCTCGACCAGGTTCAGCCGACTGGATTTTGCAGCCGGTTTCATGCAGGCCCGGTTGAGTTTGTTTGACATGATCAGGAACTGCGGGTTTGCGTCGACTTTGACCTTTTCACGGTACGGACGGATTTCATTATCACTCAGGCACACCGCCGCGCTGTCACGCGCACATCGTGCTGTGTTGATCCGCTGAAGCCATAACCCGTATATCTGGTCACGCAGGTTGTCAGCGGCGGCAAGCCGTTGTGACGGATTGGCCACGGGCTCAACCGGCAAGGGCATCGACGCTCTGATCTCCATTTCTGCCGCCGTGACCGCATCAATGTTGCTTCCTTGCGCTGAAAGGGCCTTTTTCGGATCGCAAGGTGGCTCAGCCGCGCCACTTTCAATGCACTCTCTGATGCGCGTGTTCACCTCTTCGTACCGCTGGCGTGCCGTCTCCTGATGGTCGGCGAGGCTGGCACGGCTGACACCCCGACCGAGCAGATAGGCATCCATTCCAAACGGAGCACTGGTCGCATCCAGCATGGTTGTCAGATCCTGATCGAGCTGTTTCCAGACAGATGCCCGATACAAAAGCTCATCAATTGCGGCATAGCTTGCCTGAGGATTCTCTTCTTCTGACGGCCAGTTTATCAGATCCTCGTAGGACCCAAGCTGCATCGTATAATTGAATGGTGCGTCGGCAATCACCGCCGGGAAGTTTTTGATCTTCTCGAACAGGCTGTCCATATCTGTCGGAAGGGGATCGCCACTGCCTCCGGTCTGGTTATAAGTCATCGTCGTCTCGGTATTTTTCGAGGCGGACGCCACCTTGCTTTTCATGTCTGCCTCAGCATCCGCACCCCATCCGGAGCCTTTAAGCTGCGCTGCGATGTCCTGCTGTCTGGCAATTGAACTGGTCTTGAAACTGAAGACCATGGCCAGATCGCCCCCTTGCGAAATCGTCGCCACATAACTGTCGCCGCAGACCTTTCGAAAGCGCGTCATGTCTGTTCTGGCCAGTTCCGAGAACTCGTCGCTCAGCCGGATCGCGCCTGCCATTCGGTTGTCACTGGCCGCCGCATTCAGCGCATCGATGTCAAACGCCCGGTGACGGGCGTCAATATCATCTCCGGCAAGGTCCGGCAGCACCTGAAGCATCTTTGCGCCAATCGCCTGAGCGGTATCACCGAGCGCGGCGTTGACGTCGGGAGGTGACATGCCCCTGGCAATCAGGGATGCAACCTCTGCCTGATCAGAAGCGTCGGGCGGCGCGACTGAAATGTTGCCATTATCCACCCGCGCCAAAGCTGCAACAGTTGTCCCGCTGGTCTCAATCTTTGACGAGTTCGCAAAGCTTGCCTTGCCACTGACGGATGCGACTTTGTTTTTGTAGCTGGCTGACGCTGACAGCCCGAGTTCGCGGTCCAGCTGATACTGGGATGTGACCGAGCGCATCTCCATGTTTTTCTTCTGAGCACCAGCGCTGGCCTGCTGAAAGACGATGCATGTGGCAGTCGTTTTTTCGACAGCATGGCTGTTCCATCCCTGTCCCAGCTCCACACCCGTGTCGGGATAATCGACCACATTCGCGTTTCCGGCATGCACCCCGGTCGTCGCCACAGAACTCAACATCAGGCTTGCAATACCCGTTCGGGTCAATCGTGAAAATATCTGGTCAGAAAATGACATCAACAATCTCCGTCTGACAGAGCGCGAGCACCGGGCTGCGCCACCTTCCGACCGGATCGGGTCCTGGCCGGCCTAAACCTGATACTGGCCCTAACAGGGCAGGATGAACCTGTTCATCGGCGCAGTATCATACGAATACTGAGCAATATGCGTCTCGACTCGTCTCGCGACCCAACAACCCTAGCGGGAAGAAAAAAACCTGTAAACAATTTAAGTGAAGGCGCGGGAATGCTGTACGCGGTAACCTGGCTGACCCTGCAAACGCCACGCGCTGCGGACGGATGACTGAGGCCGCGGGACGCCCGTCGCCTGAGATCGCCGCCCGCCTGCTGTCCGCAAGTCAGGCCCCGCACTGCCGCAGCACGACATGGCCCGGCGCGCCGCTTCCCGGCACCCCATCGTCGATCTGTTTTACCGGGCTTTGCAACCACGATCACGAGGGCGGTCTGGATAAGCCTGATCATGGGTGAGCCTCCGGGACTGGCCCCAAAGGACTGCGCTGTTCAGCATCCCGTACAGGCCTGCCGAGCGATTGAACCGTGCCGCCGGTTTGACGGCACCAGCCGCCAGCCCTGTCGCGGAAAGAACAAGCGCGCGCCGCAATCGGGCCGCTCTTCCGCCTGCTTGATGAACAAAAAATATCCTGACGATAAATTTTAAGGAGTCATTCGACATGAAAACCATTGCAATCACTGCGCTCTGCGTACTTGTTGCCGGCTGCGCCACGACTGATGTTCAGCCTCTCACGCAATCTTCATTTAAGATTGCGACGACTGCCGCGCCGGCCTGCGGCCCTTCCGGCGCGCGCAAAGTCGCCAACAAGGCGGCCTCAATCGAAGTTATCAAACGGGGCCATGACCGCTTTATATATGCGAATTCCGCACAGGACTCATTTAACTCCGGCGGAGCGTATTACGGCGGAATTTACGGCAGCTATACCAGTTTCCAGCAGGGTCTGGTGGTGCAGCTGGTCCCCCGGGGAGACCCGCGCTATCACGATGCCCTGTCCGCACGTCAGATGCTCGGGCCGGAGTGGCAGCAGATCGTGGCAGAGGGCGTGTCCAACACCTGCACCTGAGCCCCGGGCGGGGACAGGCCAGCATCGGTCCCCGCCGTTTCAAAACAGAAGCAGCACCCGCCAGTCCGCACTCAGCGCCGGACGTTCTTCTTTGCGGATTTCGACCGTGACGCGCAGTCTGAGCATGAGGCCGCCATCGGAGCGCGGCTCTGCCAGGCTCAGCACAAACCGCCCTCTGATATCGGCTCCGACTGGCACAGGCGCCACAAAACGCACCTTGTCAAAGCCGTAATTGACCGATGCGCTCTGCCCTTTGACCGGTGGCAGGGCGATGTATGACATGGCAGAGAGCATCGAAAGCGTGAGAAATCCATGCACGACCGCGCCTGTAAACCCCGCCGCCCGGCCGGCATCCGGATCAAGGTGAATGGCCTGATGATCTTCGGTCGCCTGTGCAAAGGCCGCAACCCGCTCCGGCGTCATCTGCATCCAGTCTGAGAGACCGATCTGCTGTCCCTCAAGACCTGCGAGCGCCTCCCGGGACAGTGTTCCGTCCGTCATCTGAGACACCGCCCTTCCAGATGGTACAGGCAGGCATCCCCCGCGAAACCAGCCCCGCGCCGCGCAAGCACCGGCTTCAGACCGCCGCCCGCATGCTTTCCTCAAGATAGATCTCGCGCAGCCGCGGCGCGACCCGGCCCGGCGTGCCGTCCCCCAGCACCGCATCGTCGATCTGCACCACCGGCATCACGAAGGTCGAAGCGGAAGTAACAAAGGCCTCATCCGCGTTGCGCGCTTCTTCGAGCGTGAAGTTGCGCTCCTCAACTTCCATCTGCGCCTCCCGCGCAAAACGCAGCACCGCGGCCCGGGTGATGCCGTGCAGAATGTCGTTGCTCAGCGCACGGGTGATAATTTTATTGCCCTTCACGATATAGGCGTTATTGGAGGTGCCTTCGGTCACAAAACCGTCCTCGATCATCCAGGCATCATCGGCGCCGGCCTTTTTTGCCATCATCTTGCCCATCGACGGATAAAGCAGCTGCACCGTCTTGATATCGCGCCGTCCCCAGCGGATATCGTCGATACTGATCACGCGAATTCCCTTTTTCGCCGCCGGGCTGTCGGCCAGCCCCGGTTTGTTCTGCGTAAACAGCACGATCGTGGGCGTGGTGGTCTCAGGGTCGGGAAAAACAAAATCCCGGTCGCCCGGCGCACCGCGGGTGATCTGCAGATAGATCATGCCTTCGTCGATGTCGTTCAGGCGCACCAGTTCGCGGTGCACCCCGAGCAGGTCTTCTTTGCTGATCGGGCTGCGCATATCCAAGGCGTCGAGCGAGCGTTCGAGGCGCACCGCATGTCCGTCGAAATCAATCAGCCGCCCGCCCAGCACCGAAGTCACTTCGTAAACGCCGTCCGCCATCAGAAATCCGCGGTCGAAAACAGAGACGCGCGCCTCGGTTTCCGGCATGTATTCGCCATTCAGATATACAGTGCGCATCAGCTTACCCCCAGAGTTCCGGTTCAGGCGGATGGACGCCCTTTTCATCAAATTTCAGCGGCCTGTCGCGGTCTTCGGCCAGCAGAAGCGGGCCATCCAGATCGGTGACAAGCACGCCCTGTGCTAGCAGCGTCGCCGGGGCCATGGCAAGACTGGAGCCGACCATGCAGCCAACCATGACGTCATATCCCCCGCGCCATGCTGCGTCGCGCAAAGCAAGCGCTTCGGTCAGCCCGCCTGTTTTGTCCAGTTTGATATTAACCACATCGTATTTACCCGCCAGTTCTGAAAGGCTCGCGCGGTCATGACAGCTTTCATCGGCACAGACCGGCACAGGGCGGTCCATCCCACGCAGTGCCTCATCATCGCCTGCCGGCAGCGGCTGCTCTACAAGGCTCACCCCCAGCCGCATCAGATGCGGTGCCAGATCCGCATAGATCCCGGCACTCCAGCCCTCATTGGCGTCGATGATGATCCGCGCATCCGGCGCGCCTGCACGGACAGCTTCGAGGCGAGGCATATCATCCGGCGTGCCCAGTTTGATCTTGAGCAGCGGGCGAAAGGCGTTTTCCGCCGCCTGCAGGCGCATCTCTTCAGGCGTATCGAGCGACAGCGTATAGGCGGTGATCTCAGGCCCCGGTGCCGGCAGCCCCGCCAGATCCCACACCCTGCAACCGCTGCTTTTTGCCTCCAGATCCCATAGCGCACAGTCCACTGCGTTGCGCGCAGCCCCTGCCGGCAGCAGATCCTGCAGCCCCGCGCGCGAAAAAGTGTCCGGCAGCCCCGCGATCTGACCGGTGACACTCTCCAACGTCTCGCCATACCGGGCGTATGGCACGCATTCGCCAGCCCCGGAGATGCCCCCCTCATGCACCCGCACGGTCAGCACCTGAGCCTCTGACCGCGATCCGCGGCTGATCGTGAACACCCGCGCAAGACGGAAAACGTCCCGGGTTACTTCAATGCGCATCACCCCTTACCTTTCTCTGGCTTAAAAATATCCAATCCCGCAGGTGCCGCCGGCGCACCCTTCGAAGATCACAGCGCCGCCAGCGCCTCCGCCAGACGATCCGCACCATGGCGGAACGGGTCAACCGCGGGCAGCCCAAGACGTGCTTCGGTTTCTGCGCAGTATGCTATGGCCTCTTCCGCGCCCAGATGCTGGGTATTGATTGAGGCGCCCACCACCCGGCAGTCCGGATTAGACACATGCGCCATCTGCAGCGCCGTGTCCCGCACCAGTTCCATCGAAGGGAGCTGATACCCGGGCAGCCCGCGCATATGCTGTCGCGTGGGCTCATGGCAGATGATCAGCGCATCGGGCTGGCCACCGTGGATCAGCGCCAGCGACACACCGGAATAAGAGACATGAAAGAGGCTGCCCTGCCCTTCGATGATGTCCCAGTGGTCAGGATCATTGTCCGGCGTCAGATGCTCGATGGAGCCGGCCATGAAATCGGCAATCACCGCATCGAGCGGCACGCCGGAACCGGTGATCAGAATGCCCGTCTGCCCGGTCGCGCGGAAGGTGCACTTCATGTCGCGCGCGCGCATGGCTGCATCCAGTGCCAGTGCCGTGTACATCTTGCCCGCAGAACAATCGGTGCCCACAGCCAGTACGCGTTTGCCGGTGCGCTTTACGCCGCTGGCAATCGGATAGGGTTCGGAAGGAATTCGCACGTCATGCAGACTGCGACCGGCGTTGTGCGCGGCCTGAACCAGATCGGGCGCGTCACGCAGCAGGTTATGCAGGCCAGAAGCCACGTCGTACCCCATCTCCAGCGCGCGGATCAGCACGCTGCGCCAGGATGCGGCAATTGTCCCGCCGCGATTCGCAACCCCGATCACAAGGGTCTTTGCCCCTGCCGCCTGCGCCTCTTCCAGCGTCATGTCCTGCAAGCCCACAGTCGCATTGCACCCGTCCATGCGGAACTGACCAACAGCATTTTCCGGCCGCCAGTCCCTGATCCCCTGGGCCACTTTGGCCGAGAGCTGGTCCGGCGCGTCCCCGAGGAACAGCAGATAGGGTGTTTCGATCATGGGCTTATCTCCGTCATTTCCGCTGCACTCTGACGCGGATCGCGCGCAATGACATCGCTTTTTGCGCGCAATACCGGGTGTATGTGCAAAAATATTCTGCAATCCGCTCCGTTTGCTCAAAATTTCTGCGGCACCCTGGCCGCGCGCAGTAATGCTCCCATGCTGCAGGCGCGAAATGCACTTGCAGCATGGAGCGTAATTTAATATCAGCCACGGGAGCGCAACCGCAATTATATTACCCAAGGATCCGTTATGAGCTTTCGCCTTCAGCCTGCCGCCCCGGCCCGTCCCAACCGCTGCCAGCTCTTCGGGCCAGGATCACGGCCAGCGCTGTTCGGGAAAATGGCGGCTTCTGCGGCGGATGTGGTCAACCTCGATCTTGAAGACAGCGTTGCCCCCGGCGACAAGGACGCCGCGCGCGCTAATATCATCGCCGCTATCTCAGAGGTGGACTGGGGTAATAAATACCTCAGCGTGCGTATCAACGGGCTCGATACGCCCTGGTGGTACCGTGATGTTGTCGATCTGCTGGAACAGGCCGGCGAGCGGCTGGATCAGATTATGATCCCGAAAGTGGGCTGCGCTGCAGATGTCTATGCGGTCGATGACCTTGTCACCGCCGTCGAAACCGCCAAAGGCCGCAGCAAAAAGATCAGTTTTGAGGTCATCATCGAGTCCGCCGCCGGCATCGCCCATGTGGAGGAGATCGCCGCAAGCTCCCCCCGCCTGCAGGCCATGAGCCTTGGGGCTGCGGACTTCGCCGCCTCCATGGGTATGCAGACCACCGGTATCGGCGGCACGCAGGAAAACTATTTCATGGTACGCGAGGGCGAAAAACACTGGTCCGATCCCTGGCACTGGGCCCAGACCGCGATCGTGGCCGCCTGCCGGACCCACGGTGTGCTGCCCGTCGATGGCCCCTTTGGTGATTTTTCCGACGACGAAGGGTTCCGCGCCCAGGCGCTGCGCTCCGCTACGCTCGGCATGGTCGGCAAATGGGCCATTCACCCCAAACAGATCGCACTGGCCAACGAGGTTTTCACCCCGTCCGAGAACGCCGTGGCCGAGGCCCGCGAAATCCTCGCCGCGATGGAAGAAGCCAAAGCCCGCGGCGAAGGCGCCACCGTCTACAAGGGTCGCCTTGTTGATATTGCCTCGATCAAACAGGCCGAGGTGATCGTGCGGCAATCGGAAATGATCGCCGGATGACGCAGGATTGATTTGCCCCGCGCGTCCCGCCGTGCCTCTCTGACCGGATCAGTGAAGGGACGGATCATGCGCATCATATCAGCATTTATTGCGGCTTTCATGTTCCCGGCCGTTGCGTTTGCCGGTGACATCGCGCCGCGCGACGGCTGGGTCGTGATGGAAACGAGCCGCGATCACGCGACCCTTCTGGCCGACCTTAAAAAGGCCGTGGGCAGAAACGGAATGGGTGTCGTAACCCAGGCGGGCCCTACAGCCACTGCGCGCGGTCGTGGCATCGAGATACCTGAAAATCGCGTCGTCGGGGTCTTTAATAATGATTTTGCGGTGAAAATTCTGAACCTCTCAACGGCGGCGATGATCGAGGCGCCTGTCCGCTTTTATGTGACCGAAGAGGAGGACGGCACCGCGACGCTCTCTTATAAGAGACCATCATTTGTCTTTGCGCCTTATGTCGATGAAGGGGGTACTGCGCTGGAAGCACTGGCACGCGATCTTGACGCGCGCTTTGAGCTGATCGCGGCCGATGCCACAAAATAGGTGCCGCGGATCACGCGCGCTGGTCCTTGGGTGAGCCCATGACAACATATGAGGTCATCGAACGCACCTGGGGCAGCGCGCCAAGAACATCGGTATGAAAGTGTTTATAGGAGGGCAGATCAGCGCATTCCACCCGCAGCAGATATTCAATGGTGCCGGTGATGTTATGGCACTCGCGCACCTGAGGCGCACGCGCGATGGCACGCTCAAAGGCCTCCTGGCTCTTTTTAGAGTGATCACCCAGCCCCACCCCCACATAGGCCACAAATCCCGCACCCATCGCCGCCCGGTCAAGCACCGCACGGTACCCTTTGATCAGACCGCTGCGCTCCATTTCCTGCACCCGGCGCAGACAGGCAGACGGGGACAATCCCACGCGATCTGCCAGTTCAATATTGGTGATGCGCCCGTTCGCTGTAAGCTCGCGCAATATTTGTTCTGATTTTGCATCAAGCTCTGACATATATTGCGAAATTATCCCCATTATATCCATCTTTGCAATCCTGCAGCGCTGAAAACAGGCAATCGTTGCAGACATGACATCTGACCTTCTTCTCGCCCTTGCCACGTTTGCTTTTGTGAGTTCCGCGACACCCGGGCCCAACAACCTGATGCTGATGGCGTCGGGTGCCAATTACGGGTTTGCCCGGACGGTGCCGCATATGCTTGGTATCTCTGTCGGCTTTTCGGTGATGATCATCGCCGTGGGGGCCGGTCTCGTGCAGATATTCGATGCCTGGCCGCTCAGCTATCAGATCCTCAAGGTGCTCTCAGTTGTCTATATGACCTGGCTTGCTTTGAAGATCGCACGCGCTGCACCGGCCACCGCCACGGATGCAAAGGGCCGTCCGATGACCTTCCTGCAGGCTGCAGCATTTCAGTGGGTCAACCCCAAAGCCTGGGCCATGGCACTCACGGCTCTCTCCGTCTACGCGACGGATGCAACGCTGGCCGCCTTCGCGGTCGTGGCGGTGGTTTTCGGCATCGTCAATCTGCCGGCGATTACAATGTGGACCGCTCTTGGTCAGCAGATGACGCGCCTTCTGACCAGCCCGGGGCGCCTCAGGGCCTTTAACCTGACCATGGCTGCGCTGCTGATGGCATCGCTCTGGCCGGTACTGGTGCAGGGATAATGTGCGCCGGGCATTGTCCTGACGTCGGCCTCTGGCCGTTGCATTGCCCTGAAATCAGCGGCATATATCGCAGAACACAAGCGGAGCGCACCTGATGACCCAGTATATGGACTTCGAAAAACCTCTCGCCGAGATTGAGGGGAAAGCCGAAGAACTGCGCGCGCTCGCACGGGCCAACGCCGAGATGGATGTGACCGAGGAGGCTGCAGCACTTGATACCAAAGCGCGCGCCATGCTGCAGGACCTCTATAAATCTCTCTCCCCCTGGCGCAAATGCCAGGTGGCCCGGCACCCTGAACGCCCGCACTGCATTGATTATGTCAACGCGCTTTTTACGGATTATACGCCGCTCGCCGGCGACCGGAATTTTGCCGATGACCACGCGGTGATGGGTGGTCTGGCCCGCATCGGTGACAAACCCGTGATGGTAATCGGGCATGAAAAGGGAAATGATACAAAGTCCCGCATCGAGCGGAATTTCGGCATGGCCCGGCCCGAAGGCTACCGTAAGGCGATCCGGCTGATGGATCTGGCGGACCGCTTTGACCTGCCCGTGGTGACGCTGGTGGACACGCCCGGCGCCTACCCCGGCAAGGGCGCCGAAGAGCGCGGACAGTCCGAGGCCATCGCGCGCGCCACCGAAAAATGCCTGCAGATCGGCGTGCCGCTGGTCTCGGTGATCATCGGAGAGGGTGGCTCGGGCGGGGCTGTGGCCTTTGCAACGGCCAACCGCGTCGCGATGCTCGAGCATTCGGTTTATTCTGTGATCAGCCCCGAGGGCTGCGCCTCGATTCTGTGGAAAGACGCTGAAAAAATGCGCGAAGCGGCCGAGGCGCTGCGCCTGACAGCCCAGGACCTTAAAAATCTTGGGGTCATTGACCGGATCATCGCGGAGCCTATGGGCGGCGCACACCGCGATCCGGCAACGTCCATCGCAGCGGTCGGCAAAGCGATCGCAGCGATGCTCGAAGATCTTTCGGGCAAAGAACGCGACGCACTGGTCAGCGACCGGCGACGCAAATTTCTCGGTCTCGGCAGCAAGGGCCTCGCCGCCTGACCGCTCAGCTGGCGAGCATTCTCAACCCCTGCGTGACGTCAGAGCGGACTGCGAGCCGCAGCCCGGGCTCGTCGCCCGCCCGCAGCGCCGCGATGATCAGACGGTGAAACTGCGGCGGTTCGGTCTTGCGCAGCTTGCCGTAAAGAGCGCGCATGGTGGGGCCAAGCTGCAACCAGACGGTCTCTGCCATAGCGAGCATCGCCGGCGCCTGAGCACGCAGATAGAGCGTGCGGTGAAACTCAAGATTGGTCCGGATATAAGTGACGGCATCGCGGTGTGCGACAGCCTCGGCAACAGCGGTGTTGATGGTCTGCAACCGTTCGATTAACGCCATATGTGCCCGTGGCAGTGCCCGGCTGGCCAGTTCCACTTCAATAAGCGCGCGCAGGGCGGCAAGCTCCTCAATCCGCTCGTTGCTGAGTTCCGGTGTTGAAATCCGGCCCGAGGATGACAGCGTCAGCGCCCCTTCGGCAACGAGTCGCCGTACCGCCTCGCGCGCCGGCGTCATCGAGACACCATACTCCCGGCCGATCCCGCGCAGTGTCATCGGCTGCCCGGGCGACAGATCACCCTGCATGATGCGCGTGCGCAGGGTCCGGTAAATCCGGTCGTGGGCAGCGGGGGCCGCATCGGCCGGGCGCGGGTTCAGGTTCATACTCCTTTTGTGATCACGCATTATCCGCCCGTCAAGCCGGATATGTGATCACACGTGCGACACCTCTCCGGCCGGAGATGGGATCAGCCGTTGAAGCGATACCGGTGCAGGTCGGCCCCGTGCTGCCGCAGCCAGCGGCGCGGCGCGGCATATTCGCCGTAAATCCGACGCACACCGTCCCAGAATGCGGCCGAATGATTCATCTCCGCCAGATGAGCGACCTCATGGGCCGCGACATAATCCAGCACCTCGGGGGGGGCCAGAATAAGACGCCAGGAATACATCAGCCGCCCGTCACTGCTGCACGAGCCCCAGCGCGAGCGGGTATCGCGCAGGGTAATCCGGTCATAGGACCGTCCGAGCTTGTCGGCGTAGTGATCAGAAGCTTCTGCAAGGCGCGCCCGTGCGATTTGTTTCAGATGACCCTCAAGCCTGCGGCCAGCGCGTGCGGCAGCCCCCGGCACGCGCACTTCTCCCGGGGCGAAACTCACCCGCCGTCCTGAGCCCGCGACAACCCTGTGCACCTGTCCGCCGATGGGCAGTTCCGCCCCGGGAGTTACAGCCACATCACTGCCGCGCGCGTCGAGGTGGCCGCGAATCCACGTTTCTTTTTCGCGCGCAAAGCTGATCGCCTCGGCCTCGGGCACCCGTTTCGGCAGGGTCAGCGTCACCCGGCCGTCAAGCTGGGAAATGCGCAGCGAAATCCGCTTTGCCCGCGCAGAACGGCGCAGGATAAGGGAAATGGGCGGGTCGCCCTCTAAAATCACATCCGACATAGCGTCTCTCAGTCTGCGGTACAGGCGCGGCGGGTCTTTACAGCCACCGCCTCATATGGCACTTGGCCGGAATCATCTACACCTGAACCACAAATGCAAAGGGGGTTTTTCATGCCCAAAGAAGAATGGGGAACGAAGCGCCTCTGCCCCACAACCGGCAAGCGTTTCTATGATCTGAACGCCAACCCGATCGTCAGCCCCTATACGGGCGAAGTGGTCGAGGTGGACATGTCCAAATCACGGATGATCGCCGCAGATGCCGAAGACGCCGTATCGGCCAAGGCAAAAGCCAAAAAAGAGGAAGAAGAAGAAGTCGTTCTTGACGATGATGACGACGTGGATGTGGAGCTGGATGACGATCTGCTCGACGACGACGAGGATGACGACGACAACGTGCCGCTCGAAGAGATCGCGGACGTCGCAGCTGACGACGACGACAGCTGATCGGTTGAAAAGACGTGTGGCGGGGGTACTTTTGCGCTTGATCCCGCCCCGCGTTGCGCCTAATACCCGGCGCACCGGATTTAGCGATCCGACCCTTTAGGGGCCTTAGCTCAGCTGGGAGAGCGCCTGCATGGCATGCAGGAGGTCAGCGGTTCGATCCCGCTAGGCTCCACCAAACCTCCGCTGCCACTCTGACAAATGCCATCAGCGCCCGTCCCTGTGGGGCAGAAGCAGCGCATAGAGTGCGGCGTTATTTGGCGCGGGAATACCTGCCTTTTTCGCAAGACGGGCCGCTGCTCCTGAAACCCAGTTAATCTCCAGCGGGCGGCCGTGTTCCAGATCAATCGCCGTTGACGCCCGCAACTGTGGCGG
>CBDUCB010000049.1:0-17990 GCA_965365545.1 uncultured Roseobacter sp.
CGTTGTTGCCGCCACGACCGCCGCCGTTACTGCCTCCACCGCCTGTTCCACCGTCGCCACCGCCTGTGCCGCCATCGCCACCGCCTGTGCCGCCGTCGCCACCGCCTGTGCCGCCGTCGCCACCGCCTGTGCCGCCATCGCCACCGCCTGTGCCGCTATCACCTGAAGGGTCGGTCAGGCCGTCATTGCCGAAAGTGGAAGCCGTGCGGAAACTGCCGTCGGTCTCCTGAAGACCGATCCGGATACCCGGACAAACCTGGCTGAGGCTGGACATGACTGCATCACCATCGGGCTGCGCCATAACCTGTTCTGCCAGGTTGTGGGAAATAATCGTGTAAGAACACTCATCCTGCGGAACGGCTGCGAGTGCGGCATCAAGCTGTGCCGCGCGTGAAATTTCGGTTGTGTCAGATACTGCACAGGCCGACGCGAATGTCAGTGCCGCGAAGGCGGCCGGGGCCTGCAGTCTTTTAAAGTGTACCATCTTTACTAACTCCCAGAGCGATCCCCCACCCCGGAAAACACGTGGCCGGCGGTTGTCCCACAACACGGGCACCGGCAACGCCATACTTGTGCCATATTCCTGCCCGATTTGCACTGCAATTTCGCCACTGTCCCGGTCGCGGGACCAATCCGGCATCGCCGTGACCTTTGTTGATTAACTCATGGTTAAGTGTTCCCGCGGGAGCGACAGTCCGGGGCCGAAGTTCCGCATTAGGCATTTCCAGGAACTGATGCCGACCCGCATTGCGCCCCTCGAAAGGGGGCTGCCGTGGCCGATATGACCCGGATCCGTTGCAATTGATTCGGTTTTTCGGGACTTTGAACGCGTTTCGGTTTTCTGCCTGCGGCGGCTATCTTATCGCGATTGTCTGCTCAAGCTGGCCGGTCACACGATCATAAATCAGAATACGGTTGTCGTCTGTGACGATTGCGTACCATCCGTCTCCCTGCGTAAACGCAGTGGCCGCAGCACCATCCGGAAGTACGATTTCTGCAGGCAGCGGCGGAGGCGCATCATAGAAGCGGATGACAATCAGCGCGATGATCAGTAGAACGCCCCCAGTCATCACCCCGGTCAGCACCGTCACCAGTCGTCTGAGAAACCTCAGGTTCGCCGGTTCCGGGGCCGGCGCACCGGTTTCAGTTTCAGGATTTTTCATGCCGCTCCGTCAGATCAGCTTCGTTCTCGGGGATGAACCACCGCCCCGCCTTGATAAGGCGCTTGCCCGCGATGTGCCAGAGCAGGCGGCGCTGTCGCGTACGCGGATCGGCCGGCTGCTGGCCTGTGGGTCGGTTCAGGTCAACGGAGCCACCGTGCAGGACCCGAAAGCCCGGGCACAGGCCGGCGATGAGATCGTAATCTCGGTAGAAGAGGCACAGGACAGCCATATCCTGCCCGAAGATATCCCGCTGGAGGTCATTTACGAGGACAGCGACCTGGTGGTGATCAACAAGCCTGCCGGCATGGTCGTTCACCCGGCACCGGGCTCGCCTTCCGGCACGCTGGTCAATGCGTTGCTGGCCCATTGCGGCGCGGATCTTTCGGGAGTGGGCGGTCTCAGGCGGCCGGGCATCGTTCACCGGATCGACAAAGATACGTCCGGATTGCTCGTGGTAGCCAAGTCAGACGCGGCCCATCACGGGCTTGCAGATCAGTTCGAAGCCCATTCGGTTGAGCGGTATTATCAGGCGCTGGTCTACGGGGTGCCGGATGGCAATGATCCGCGGCTGCGCGGGATGAAGGGCGTGAGTTTCGAGCCCGGCAACATCGTAAAAATCACGACGCAGCTGGCGCGGCACAAGACCGACCGCCAGCGCCAGGCGGTGCTGTTCCAGGGCGGAAGGCACGCTGTCACACGCGCCCGTACAATCGAACGTTTCGGCACACCGCCCTGCCTTGCACTGATGGAATGCTGGCTTGAAACCGGGCGTACCCATCAGATTCGCGTGCATATGGCCCATGCCGGCCATGCGCTGGTGGGCGATCCGACGTATGGCGGCAAGCGGCGCCTGCCGGCCAGGGCGCTGCCCGAGGTTTCGGCGGAGGCCGTGCGCACCTTCCCGCGTCAGGCCCTTCATGCTGCCGTACTGGGTTTTGTTCACCCGGTGACCGGTGAGGATATGCGCTTTGAAGCGCCTTTACCGCAGGATATGGTGAGCCTGCTTGATGCCGCACGGGTGGCGCTGTCATAAAGTGCACATGGGTGTGATTGCACAGCACTTTGAGGTGTTAACGCCGGTGCTTTATGGCAAGCTTTCTTTAAACAATGAACGTTACTGTTCGCGTTAACATTTTCATTGGTCCGCACTTGAACTGATCGGTTCAGTTCCCATATTGATGTTAAGGACCTAAACATTGGGAGGCTCCCATGGCTAATTATGCAAATCTGCCCGCACCGACACCAGAAGGCGGCCTGAACCGCTATATGCAGGAAATCCGTAAGTTTCCGCTTCTGGAGCCGGAAGAAGAATACATGCTGGCCAAACGCTGGGTTGAAGAGCAGGACACTGAAGCTGCTCATAAAATGGTGACATCGCACCTGCGCCTCGCGGCCAAGATTGCGATGGGTTATCGCGGTTACGGGTTGCCCCAGGCCGAAGTGATTTCAGAGGCGAATGTGGGTCTGATGCAGGCTGTCAAACGCTTTGATCCGGAAAAAGGCTTCCGTCTTGCGACCTATGCGATGTGGTGGATCCGGGCATCGATCCAGGAATACATTCTGCGCAGCTGGTCGCTTGTGAAACTCGGCACGACATCGGGTCAGAAGAAACTGTTCTTTAACCTGCGTAAAGCAAAGAACAAGATCGGTGCGCTTGAAGAGGGGGATATGCACCCCGACAACGTCAAACGGATCGCAACGGATCTCGGTGTGACCGAAGCAGAGGTTATTTCGATGAACCGGCGCATGTCGGGCGGCGATGCATCCCTGAATGCGACTGTCGGCTCTGAAGGCGAAGGGACGATGCAGTGGCAGGACTGGCTCGAGGATGAGGATGCTGATCAGGCGTCCGATTATGAAGAGCGGGACGAGCTTACCGCGCGGCGCGAGCTGCTTGCGGAGGCGATGAGCGTTCGGAATGACCGCGAGAAAGACATCCTGACACAGCGGCGCCTGTCGGATGAAACGGTGTCCCTTGAGGATCTCAGCGGCGAGTACAACGTCAGCCGTGAACGCATCCGGCAGATCGAGGTGCGCGCCTTTGAGAAACTGCAGAAGAAGATGCGCGATCTCGCAAAAGAAAAGGGCATGCTGGCCACCGCCTGATATCCGCGATCATACCCTGATGACCGGCCCGCGCAGCTTTCGTTGCGCGGGTTTTTTTTGTGACCTGCCCGGGTCTGGTGCGGGGCGGGCTGTGTTTGCATGACGCGCCTGTGCGTGGCAGACTTGACGGTAAGGAGGCTCAGATATGGCCGGTGGATGGGCGCGCGATGGCGCGGTGAACGAACAGATAGAGGCATCGGTTTCGGACGAGCTGGCCCGGCTCAAAGCCCGGCGCCAGCCGCAGGGTGAGAGCCTGACCCATTGTGCGGAATGCGAAGAACCGATCCCGGAGGCGCGCCGCGCGGTCCTGCCTGGCGTGAAGCTCTGCATCGACTGCATGCGTGAGCGGGACAACACATTTCAGGCGCGCGGCGGGATCAACCGCCGGGGATCCAAAGACAGCCAGCTGAAATAACCACCGGAACGCAGATCCGGTCAGATCACAGGACGACCACAATGACACATCTGAGATGGGGCATCCTCGGCGCGTCGAACTTTGCAGCAGAACACATGGCACCCGCCATTCACGCGGCAAAGGGCGCCGATTTCGTGGCACTTGGCACGTCCGATCCCCAGAAAGCGGCGCGTTTTTGCGCTTTTGCGCCCGGTCTGACCGTGCATGACACCTATGATGCTGTGCTGGACGACCCTGACGTCGATGCGGTTTATATTCCGCTGCCAAACCACCTGCATGTGGAATGGTCCCTCAAAGCGCTTGAGGCGGGCAAACACGTCCTGTGCGAAAAACCTATGACGATGCGGGCGGAGGAATTTGACCGGCTGATCGCGGCGCGGGACACCTGCGGCAAGCTGGCGGCTGAGGCCTTCATGATCGTGCATCATCCGCAGTTCCGGCGCGCGAAAGAGCTTGTCGCGTCAGGGGCGATCGGGACTTTGCGGCATGTGGATGCCGTCTTTTCCTATTTCAACACCGATACCGGAAATATCCGGAACCAGGCTCAGGCGGGCGGTGGCGGCTTGCCGGACATCGGCGTCTATACCTTTGGCTCGACGCGCTTTGTAACCGGGCAGGAGCCTGATGCCGTGCCCTTTGCCCGCATCGATTTTGAAAATGACGTGGATGTTTTTGTGCAGATGGCGGCCGAATTTCCGGGTTTCAGCTATTCTGCGGTGATCTCGATGCGCATGTTCAACCGTCAGGAGGTTGTGTTTCACGGCGACCGGGGCGTGTTGCGCATGACCTGCCCGTTCAATGCGGGCGTTTATGACCAGGCGGAGCTTTCTCTGGAAACCGCGGGGCAAACGCGCACAGTCGAGCGGTTTCCGGGGGTCAATCACTACGTGTTGCAGGTCGAGGCCTTCAGCGAAGCGGCGCGGACCAAAGGCAGCTATGCGTGCCCGCTCGAATTCTCGAAGGGCACGCAGCGCATGATTGATATGACTTTTGCGGCGGCAAAGAAGGGCGCTTAACCCTCCATCGCCTCAAGCTCGTCGATGAAGCCCGAGATCATGCTCAGCCCCTTGTCCCAGAACGCCGGATCGGAGGCATCGAGGCCAAAGGGGGCCAGCAGTTCTTTGTGATGCTTGGAGCCGCCGGCTTTGAGCATCTCGAAGTACTTGTCCTCGAACCCTTCGTCGCCCTCGGCATAGACCGCGTAGAGCGCGTTCACCAGACCGTCGCCAAAGGCATAGGCATAGACATAGAAGGGAGAATGCACGAAGTGCGGAATATAGGCCCAGAAGGTCTCATAGCCATCCATGAACTCAAAGGCCGGCCCGAGGCTTTCGGCCTGCACTGACATCCAGAGCGCGTTGATATCATCCGGGGTGAGCTCTCCACCCCGGCGGGCCTCGTGCAGTTTACATTCGAAATCATAGAAAGCGATCTGGCGCACGACCGTGTTGATCATGTCTTCGACCTTGCCGGCGAGCATCACTTTGCGCTGTGCGTCATCTTTCGCACCGTCGAGCATCTTGCGGAAAGTGAGCATTTCGCCGAACACACTGGCCGTTTCGGCAAGCGTGAGCGGTGTGGAGGAGAGCATCTCGCCCTGACCGGCGGCCAGCACCTGATGGACACCGTGGCCAAGTTCATGGGCGAGCGTCATCACATCGCGCGGTTTGCCCAGATAATTCAGCATCACGTAAGGATGCACATTGGTCACTGTGGGGTGTGCAAAGGCGCCGGGCGCTTTGCCGGGTTTCACGGCCGCATCAATCCATCCCTTGCGGAAGAACGGCTCCGCAAGCTCGCCCATGCGCGGGTCAAATGCGTTATAAGCATCCATCACGGTTTTTTCAGCCTGCGCCCATCCGACCGTCCGGTTGTCCTCCATCGGCAGCGGCGCGTTACGGTCCCACACCTGCATTGTCTCCAGCCCCAGCCATTTGCGCTTAAGCTCGTAATAGCGGTGGCTGAGTTTGGGATAGGCGTTAACAACCGCATTGCGCAGGGCTTCGACCACCTCGGGTTCGACCTGATTGCTCAGGTGCCGTCCGGTCTGCGCGGTTTCCATGCCCCGCCATCGGTCAAGGATTTCCTTTTCCTTGGCCTGGGTATTGTGCACCCGCGCGAAGGTTTTGATGTTGTCAGAGAACACGTCCGCCAGCTCGCGCGCGGCCGCCTCGCGTTTTGCGCGGTCGGTGTCGGTGAGCAGGTTCAGCGTGCCTTCGATATTCAGCGTGTCGCCATCCACCTCAAACTCCAGACCCGCGATGGTCTCGTCGAAAAGCCGCTCCCAGGCATCTCCAACGACGCCCAGATCATGCAGGAACTTCTCCATTTCGTCAGAAAGCTGATAAGGCTTCATCGCACGGATACGGTCAAACACGGGTTTATAGCGCGCGAGATCCGCGTTCTGTGCATAGAGCGTATCGAGCCGGTCATCCGCGAGGCGGTTGATCTCAAGGGTGAAAAACACCAGCGGCGTGGTAAAATTGGTGATTTTTTCCTGCAGATCGGACATCAATTTGGCCCGTCCCGCATCGGTGGTCAGCTGATAATAACGCAGGCCCGCATAGGACATAATGCGCCCGGCGACCTGGTTGATTTTCTCCTGTCGCAGCACGCATTCGAGAAATGCCGGGGCATCCAGCGTATCAAGTTTGCCCTCATAATCGGTTGCAAAGCTGCTGCATGCCTGCTCCAGCCAGTCCAGATCGCGCTTGAGCTCAGGGGCATCCTCGCCGGTATAGAGATCGTCGAGGTTCCATTCCGGCAGATCGCCGAAAGGGCTCTTGCCACCGGCGGCGTTCGCATCGCGAAGGGGAAAGGGAAGCTGAAACATGGGTGTCCTCATCTGTGGTTTGCCTCTACCTAGGGTGCTGCCGGTCCGGGGACAAGCGAACACCGGGTGCGCGGGCTCAGAAGCCGAAAAGATTTTCGGGATTATGCACGAGAATGCGCTCTCTGGTGGCCTGATCGGTCACCACCCGGTGGAAGGCATCGAGCAGGTCTGCTGCAACGGGCATCTGCGCATCCGCAAGCATCAGATGCGGCCAGTCCGAGCCCCAGAGGCAGCGTTCCGGGTTTGCCGCGACAAGGGCTGCGACCAGCGCATCGGCACGATCATAAGGAGCGGGGCACATCCGGTAGAGTGCGGAGAGTTTGACCCAGGCTTTGCCCTCTGCGAGCAGGTTGCAAAGCGACCGGAACCCGTCGCTTTCGGGGGTCATCCCGTCTGCAGGCCAGCCGATGTGATCAAAGACGACATCGACGGGCAGGGCCCGGACGTCTTCGGCGATGTCTGCCAGGTGCCGGTTTGCGTGCGCCAGCATCTGGATATGAAGGCCGCGGTCTGCCAGCGCCGGCGCCATTGCTTTTGCACCCGCCCATGTCAGAACGCCGCCGTGCACGTAGTTGAGGCGCACGGCCACCATGTTGGCCTCCGCGAAGTCATCCATATCCGCTTCGCCCGACCCGTCGGGCAGCAGCCCGACGCCGCGAAACCCGGCACCCATGCGACGGACAGCCTCAACCGTGACGCTGTTGTCAGTGCCGTAAAGTATCGAATGCACGATCAGCCCGCGTGAAAACCCAAGTGTTTCGAGGTGTTTGCGGTAAATCGTAAGCCAGCCTTCGAGGTCAGGGCCGGGGGCCGGGTCTTCTGCACGGCCTTCCCAGAGGGGGTACTCGTCTGCGGCGGCCACCAGGTGCACATGCGCGTCACAGGCACCCTCCGGAGCGCGTGTTTCCGGCGCGCGGGGGGCAGGTGGCATTTCCGCCGCCCGTTTGGTCTGATCAGCCATAAATCCTCAGCATATCGTTCAGGTCATCCAGTGTGTTGGCCTCCTGCAGAGGTTTGTCCTGACGCCAGCGTGACATGCGCGGAAACCTGAGCGCCACCCCTGATTTGTGGCGCGGGCTTTCCTGAATGCCTTCAAAGGCGATTTCAAAGACGTGATGTGGCGTGACCTGGCGGACGGGGCCGAAGCGCTGCAGCGTATTTTTACGCACCCACGCCGTGATCTGACGGAATTCAGCGTCGGTGAGGCCGGAATAAGCCTTGGTAAAAGGCACCAGTTCGTTGCCGTTCCAGACCGCAAAGGTGAAATCAGTGAACAGGTTCGCACGCCGCCCGTGGCCTGCCTGTGCATAGATCATCACCGCGTCAATCGTGAGCGGGTCAAGCTTCCATTTCCACCAGTCACCCTTTTTGCGGCCCGTCAGATAGGGGCTGGCAGCGCGCTTCAGCATGACGCCCTCGGCCTGTTCCTCGCGCGCCTCCGCGCGCAGATCCGCAAGCGCGCTCCAATCGTCAAATTCGAGCTGCGGCGACAGGCGCACGGGCGCATCGGGGGGCAGACCGGCACAGAGTTCCTCAAGCAGGCTGCGCCGGCGGGCAAAGGAGGTATCCCGCAGATCGGCGCCTTCGTGCTCAAGCAGATCATAAGCGTGCAGCACGACCGGCGCCTCCGCGAGCAGCTTTTTCGGGACGGTTTTGCGCCCGATGCGTTTCTGCAGGGCATTAAAGCTCGCGGGTCGGTCCGCGCGGGCGTGCCAGACCAGCAACTCGCCATCAAGCACGGTGCCGTCGGGCAGGAAATCCACCGCGCGGGCAAGCTCAGGGAAACGGTCTGTCATCAGCTCTTCGCCGCGCGACCAGACAAAATGCTGACCCTCGCGCAGGATGAGCTGGCCGCGAATTCCGTCCCATTTCCATTCCGCGCGCCAGTCCTGCGTCGGGCCCAGCGTTTCTGGCGTGTCTTCCAGCGCGTAGGCAAGATAAAACGGATAGGGGCGCGAGGCATCAGCGGCACTGTCCTGCGCCTCGATCAGCGTCTCCCATGACGTGTCGTCGGGGTGCCAGGTGCCCATCAGCCGGTGCGCCAGTTCAGGCTCGGGTTTGCCCGTGGCTTTCGCAAGAGCACGCGTCATCAGCTTCTGACTGATGCCTACACGAAAGCCCCCGGTGATAAGCTTGTTAAAAACGAAACGCTCGGTGCCGCCAAGGAGTGACCACGCTTCCAGAACAAAGGCCTTGCGCGCGTCTTCATCAAGATCAGGAACGCCACGTAACGCATTGATCCAGGATGAAAGGGAGCGATCGTCTGTCGTTGTCACCGGAGGCAGAACGAGTGCGATGGTTTCTGCCAGATCACCCACAATCGGATAGCACTCCTCAAAGAGCCAGAGCGGGATGCCTGCCATTTCCGCTCCCCATTCGCGCAGTTTCGTGGTCGTCACCGCGCGTTTCGGGCGGCGACCGGAGAAGAGCGCGATGGTCCAGAGCCGGTCTGCCTCGGGGGCGGCCGCGAAGTAATCCGCGAGAGCCGCCACTTTGACAGT
Source organism: uncultured Roseobacter sp. (assembly GCA_965365545.1). Taxonomy (GTDB): domain Bacteria; phylum Pseudomonadota; class Alphaproteobacteria; order Rhodobacterales; family Rhodobacteraceae; genus Roseobacter. The sequence continues at coordinate 9,019 of CBDUCB010000049.1, forward strand.
GGTTTTCGTGCTCTGATCGATGGCGTTAAAGAGGGCGGCGAACCGTTTCATCCGGTTTCATCCTGATCTGGTGCTTCGCCCTCGAACTCGGTGGGCACAACTTCGGCGGACCAGCCGTTGTCCTTCAGGTATCGCGCGAATATATCCGTGTAACCATGCGTCACATATATATTTTCGGCGCCTGTTTCTTTGATGGTGCTGAGCAGACCGGCCCAGTCGGCATGATCCGAAATCACAAAGCCGCGGTCGCCTGCGCGCCGCCTGCGCACGCCGCGCAGTTGCATCCAGCCACTGGCAAAAGCGCTCTCCTGCGCGCCGAATTTCCTGGCCCAGGCGCTGCCGAGGGCTGAGGGTGGCGCGAGCACCAGCGCACCCGGATAGTCTTTCGGTTTTATCCCGGCATCTGCTTTTACTGTATCGGGGAGCGCCACGCCCTGACCGCGCAGAATGCCGTTGGTCGCCTCAACCGCACCATGGGTCAGAACCGGCCCGATCGAGGTGTCAAGCATCCGCAAAAGCCTTTGTGCTTTGCCAAGCGCGTAAGCGCCGAGAAAAGCGGTTTTGCCCGCGGCGGCGCAACCAGCCCACCAGTCGTTTATTTCCCGGGCCACAACCGGCTGTGACTGCCAGTTAAAAACGGGCAGGCCAAAGGTGGATTCCGTGATGAAGTGGTGGCACCGGACCGGCTCAAAGGCCTCCGAGAGTCCATCATTCTCGACCTTGTAATCCCCTGATGCGACCCAGACCTCGCCATCTGCTGCGACCCGGATCTGTGCAGAACCGGGCACGTGACCTGCCGGGTGAAAGGAGACTTCCGCCCCGCCGATTTTCCGCGTTTCTCCGTAGGCAATGCCCTCGGCGGAAATGTCGCCAAGCCTGTGGCGCATCACAGGCAGCGCGCTGTGCGTCGCAAGGTATGATCCGTGGCCGGGACGGGCGTGATCTGCATGGCCGTGGGTGATCAGCGCCCGGTCGACCGGCCGCCAGGGATCAATGTAAAACCGGCCGGCGGCGCACCAGATGCCACGATCGGTAAAAGTGAGGACAGGTTCCCGCGTCATACCGGTAATCTAGATGTGAGCGCGCGGATTCCCAGGGCTCAGCGACGGGGGCGGTTCGCAAAGACCTCTGACATCCTGTCAAAGACGGGCCCTGCGACGGCATCACTTTCCATCATCACCTCGTGCTCTCCGTCTTCGACGATTTCAAGCGCGCCGTTGTTCCACTCCTGCATCCGCCGGTGTATTGCGGGGACTTCAACGATCCGCTCGTTCGAGCCCAGAAAGGTGACACAGGGCAGCGCAGGAGAGGGGCGCGACGCGAGATGCCGCGTTTCTGCCAGTGCCTCGCGCAGCCAGACAAAGCTGGGTCCGCCGAGGCTGAGTTCCGGGTGTTTGGTCAGCTGGTCGCGCATAATGGCAAACTGGTCGCGGTCGCGCGTCAGCAGATTGTTATCGAAACCGTCGGTGACCACGTGATGTTCGATGCGGGTGCCGGGCGGTAACCTGTGTCCCTGGCCGACACGTGGCATCAGGTGCCCCAGTGCCCATGCGAACGGACGCATATGCGGTGCTATCCGGATGCCCCACATCGGACCGGTGAAGGCGGTGGCCTGAACCGGTGCGCCCTCGATTGCGGCCCGCAGCCCGATCGCGCCGCCCATCGAGTGGCCGAGCAGAAACCAGGGACGCGGCATATTCAGCTGCCGTGCGACGCGCAGCATGGCCGCCACATCTTTCTGATAATCGGTGAAATGCGCCACATGACCGATCAGAGGATTGTCCAGCAGCCGGTCAGAGAGGCCCTGACCCCGCCAGTCAATCGCCATCGCAGCATATCCGCGAGCGTGGAATGCGGCGGCAACCTGGCCGTACTTTTCGATGAATTCGGTCCGTCCGGGGAAAATCAGGACGGTGCCGCGCGCCTCGGACAGTGGCCAGTGACCAACCCGCAGACGCACGCCGTCTGACGAGGTAATCCAATGCGCCGCGCCCACTTCGGGACCATGAGAAATCGCGTCAAGAAAGGGCGCGGCCGCAAGTGTCATCAGGCCAGAGCAGACGCCAGTTGCATGGCCATCCCCATGTCGCCGTCCACCGAGAGCTTGCCGGTCATGAAGGCGCTTGTCGGATTGGTCTCACCTTCGAGAATGGCACGGAACGTCTCGACGTCGGCTGTCAGCGTCACATCGGCCGGCTCGTCACCGGCGCGCGCGCCGTTGCTGTCCATCATAATGTTGCCTTCGCCGGTGATGTCGAATTTCGCGGTGCCGCCAAAATCGGCGCCACTCAGTTTTTCGTTCAGTGCGACCACTGCTTCGTTCACAATTTCACTCATTTTCCGGCCCTTTTGCCTGTGGCGGTCTGCGGGGTCTGGAATTGCCCGCGTCGCCTGTTACATTCATAGCTGTTATGAGCATCACAAGTATCAACCTCAAATCTGTCGTTGCGGCACTTCTCGCGGTTTTTGTGCTTTCCGTGCCATCCCTGGCACAGGACAGGGCTGCAGAACTGCTGCAGGAACTCAGCGAGGCGCCCGAATCAGAAGCCGGGCGGCTCGACCGTGAACTCAGCCTGATCTGGGACCGGTCGGGGTCGGCTTCGATGGATCTGTTGCTCCGGCGGGGTCGTGAGGCGCTGGAAGACGACGATAACCAGCGCGCGATCGAGCATCTTTCCGCGCTCACGGATCACGCACCGGACTTCGCCGAAGGCTGGCATGCGCGCGCCACCGCCTATTACCGGGCGGGTCTGTATGGCCCGGCCCTTGAAGATCTCCGCCGCGCCCTTGCGCTTAATCCCAGTAACTATAATGCCATATTCGGTCTTGGTGTTATGCTGCGCGAGTTTGGCGACGCGCAGCGCGCGGCGGAAGCATTCGACCGCGTGCTGGAGCTCAACCCGCATCACGAAAACGCGCAGACCGCCATCGAACAGCTCAGACGTGAAGGCATCGGCCGGACACTCTGACCCTCTCTTAACAAGGATATTGCCGTGGCAGGTGAGACGCGGGTGACGGCCGTTCTTGGCCCGACCAACACCGGGAAAACCACCTACGCGATCGAACGGATGCTGGGTCACAGGACCGGCGTTATCGGTCTGCCGCTGCGTCTGCTGGCGCGCGAGGTCTATGACCGGATCGTTGCTGCGCGCGGTCCTTCTGTCGTGGCGCTGGTCACCGGCGAGGAGCGTATTGTGCCGCCGAGGACGCAGTACTGGGTCTGCACGGTGGAAGCGATGCCCGAAGGCATGGGCTGTGATTTTCTGGCTGTGGATGAGATCCAGCTCTGTGCAGATCCGGAACGCGGGCACGTGTTTACCGACCGGTTGCTGCGTGCGCGGGGGCTTCATGAGACGCTTTTCCTGGGCTCGGACACGATGCGGGGTGCTATCCGGGAACTCATCCCCGATGCGCAGTTCATGCAGCGCGACCGGATGTCTGATCTGACCTATTCGGGTCCGAAAAAGATAAGCAGGATGCGCCCGCGCAGTGCAATTGTCGGATTTTCGGTTGAAAATGTATATGCGATTGCGGAGCTGATCCGACGCCAGAAAGGCGGCGCGGCGGTGGTTATGGGCGCTCTGAGTCCTCGTACACGCAACGCTCAGGTCGAAATGTATCAGAACGGCGAGGTTGATTTTCTTGTCGCCACCGATGCCATCGGCATGGGGCTCAATCTCGATGTGGATCATGTTGCCTTCTCATCACTCAGCAAGTTTGACGGCCGCCGGATGCGGATGCTGGCGCCGAATGAGCTTGCCCAGATTGCCGGGCGCGCGGGACGGGGTATGAAGAACGGCACCTTCGGTGTTACAGGCGAGGCTGCCCCTCTTATGGATGATGTGGCCCGGGCGATTATGGATCATCGCTTCACGCCGCAGAAGAAACTCGTCTGGCGTAATTCAGCGCTGCAGTTCGGCAGCACGGACCGTCTTATTGCCTCGCTGGAGGTGTCTCCGGAGCACGAGATGCTGGTGCGTGCCCGCGAGGCGGATGACCTTGGCGCACTCAGGGCCCTGTCGCAGGTGCCGGAGATCATGGCGCGCTGCACCGACGGGACGTCCGTGCGGCTTTTGTGGGACGTTTGCCGCATTCCTGATTTTCGTGGGATCAGCCACGCGGAACATGCAAGCCTGCTGGAAGCGATATTCAATTTCCTGCACGAGCGCGGACAGATCCCCGATGACTGGCTTGCGCGACAAATTAAACGGATCGACCGAACCGATGGCGACATTGATGCGTTATCCAAACGACTGGCTTTTATCAGGACGTGGACGTATGTCGCGCAACGCAAGGGCTGGACAGATGATGAAAGTCATTGGCGTGACGAGGCGCGTTCTGTAGAAGACCGATTGTCGGATGCGCTGCACGAGCGTCTGACCCAAAGATTTGTAGACCGGCGCACATCCGTGCTTTTGCGCCGGCTCGGCCAGAAGGAAGCCATGGTGGCAGATGTATCGAATACCGGTGAAGTAACCGTAGAAGGCGAATTTGTTGGACGGCTGGAAGGGTTCCGGTTCAGTCAGGACAAAGGTGGCGCGCCGGCGGAAACCAAAACCATTAAAACCGCGGCGCTCCAGGCGCTGGCCCCGCAATTTCATCTGCGCGCGGACCGGTTTTATAACGCGCCTGACACCGAAATCGACTTTACCGAACAGGGTGGCCTGATGTGGGGCAAAGATGCCGTCGGCAAGCTTGTCGCCGGCGCAGACCTGCTCAAGCCGCAGGTTGAGGTGTTTGTGGATGACGTTGCCGGTCCAGAGGTCGCGCAGAAGGTGCAGCGCCGGTTGCAGCATTTCATCGACCGCAGGATCGCCAGCCTTTTTGAGCCGCTGATGAACCTTAGCCGGGACGAGACGCTGACCGGTCTTGCCCGCGGTTTTGCATTCCGCATGGTCGAGTCGCTGGGGGTCATTCCGCGCGCCGAGGTTGCCGAGGATGTAAAAGCGCTGGATCAGGATGCGCGCGGTGCTTTGCGCAAACACGGTATCCGGTTTGGTCAGTTCACGATATTCCTGCCGCTGTTGCTGAAGCCCGCGCCGACGCGGCTGCGGCTGGTTCTGTGGTCGCTGGGCAAGGGCCTGGGAGAATTTCCCGAAGCACCGCCCCCCGGGCTGGTCACGATCCCGGTCGACCCCGCGGCGCCCGCAGGCGCTGATACAATGTCCGGGTACCGGATTGCCGGAGAGCGCGCGATCCGCATCGACATGCTGGAACGGCTGGCGGATATGCTGCGGGCAGAGAATTCACGCGCCGGTTTTGAGGCAAAGGCAGATATGCTGTCGATCACGGGTATGACGCTGGAGCAATTTGCTGATCTGATGCAGGGGCTGGGCTACAAAGCTGAAAAAGGCGAGCGTGAAAAAGTGAAGCCTGCGGATGCAGCCGTCGCTGAAGCGACGGATGGCGCACCTGCCACACCGGATATGCCGGTTATGGATGTGGGCAGTGCAGAGCCCGCTGAACGGCTGACCGTGGAGAGCACAGAGCCCGGTGATCCGCCTGCCGTTACGGATCCCGGATCGAGGGCGGATGACCCGGCCGATAACGAAGCGCAGCCTGCCGAAAATGCCGGGTTGCCGCTCGCTGCCGACGCTGTACCGCCTGCGCTGGTCGCAGACGAGGCGCCGGTGGACACCGGTGAAACGGATGCCGGGCCTGCGGTCGATGAGGTGCCTTCGCATGAGACGCCTCCCGGTACCGCACCCGATGCGGGGGTCAGCGAGCAGGAAACAGAGGTGTTTTACACCTTTACCTGGGGTCGCGCTAACCGCGGAGCAGGGCAGGGCGCACGCCGGGCCGGGAACCGTCCGCAGGGCAAGGGCAAACCGCAGGGTAAAGGAAAGCGTGGTGGTCCGCGTCCGGGTGGCAAAAACGACGGCGCTCAGAAGTATTCTGCCCGTCCGCCAAAGCCCGAGAAAAAGATCGACCCCGACAACCCCTTCGCAGCGGCGCTTATGGGGCTGAAGGACAACAAGTAATTGGCGGAAAAGCTGCGGCTCGATAAATGGCTCTGGCACGCCCGGTTCTTTAAGACACGGTCACTGGCAGCCAACAGGGTCGCCGCAGGCGATGTCCGGGTGAACGGCACCCGGGTTGAAAAGCGCAGCTTTACGGTTACGCCGGGCGATGTGCTGACTTTTGCGCAGGGCGATGCAATCCGGGTTGTCCGTGTGGACGCGCCGGGAACCAGACGCGGGCCGGCGCCTGAAGCGCAGACCCTTTATACCGATCTGTCCCCGCCAGAGCCCCGTGCCCGGAAAACTGCTCCTGAAAATCCGGCATTTGAGGGAAAAGGTCGCCCGACAAAGCGCGATCGCCGCAAGCTCGATCTTTCTAAGGCGCGGTCCCTTGAATGATCGGGGCGGCTGATTTAGCTACCGGGCATCGCGTTCTGAAAAGATGGTCTTATGACATATATCGTTAACGACAGCTGCATCGCCTGCAAATACACCGACTGTGTCGAGGTCTGCCCGGTGGACTGTTTTTACGAAGGCGAAAATATGCTCGTTATCCACCCGGATGAATGCATCGACTGCGGCGTCTGCGAGCCGGAATGCCCGGCGGATGCGATCCGTCCGGACACCGAACCGGATATGGAAAAATGGGTTGAGTTCAACCGTAAGTATTCAGAACTCTGGCCGGTCATCATCACCAAAAAAGACCCCTTGCCCGAGGCAGATGAGCGGGACGGGGAAAGCGGAAAGCTGGAGAAATATTTCTCAGAGGCACCCGGCGAAGGCGGCTGAGTCTCATATTGCGTGATTCGTGAACATATCTGCGGGTGTTTCGGCAAATAAACGCCTTTTTTTACTGAGAATTCCGGCGGCTTACGCAGGGGCAGCTTTTTTGACGCGCGTTTATGTGTTATATTACTGACGTAACAACAGACGGATGTCTCTTTACCTGTCCGCGGCTATGCGCGCAGGAACCTGAAAACCGGCAAATACACACCTGCGCGCGTGGCTGATGGCCCCCGCTGAGTGTGCTTTTGACTGTTGAACGAGCAGGGCAGACGGATGTGGATTGAGGAAAACTGAATGACAAAATCGAAAAAACTTGATTTCCGGCCCAACGAATTCGTCGTCTACCCCGCCCATGGCGTGGGTCAGATCCTGTCGATCGAAGAACAGGAAGTGGCCGGCATCAAGCTGGAACTTTTCGTGATCTCTTTCGAAAAAGACAAGATGACGCTGCGGGTGCCGACGCATAAAGCGACGGAAATCGGGATGCGTGCGCTGAGCTCGCCTGATGTCATCACCCATGCGATGAAGACACTCAAGGGCAAAGCCAAGGTAAAACGCGCAATGTGGTCGCGCCGCGCCCAGGAGTATGAGCAAAAGATCAACTCCGGTGACCTGATTGCCATCGCAGAGGTCGTGCGTGACCTGCACCGTACCGATGATCAGCGCGAGCAGAGCTATTCCGAGCGTCAGCTGTATGAAGCGGCACTCGAGCGTCTGACCCGTGAAGTCGCTGCGGTAAGCGGTGGCGACGAACTCGCCGCATCGCGGCAGGTGGGTGACGTTCTCGACAGCCGCGTCGCTGCCTGAGCCGGATCCCGTATCTGACCAGACCGAAGCGCCCTGCCTTTACGGCGGGGCGTTTTTTCATGCTCAGGTCAGTGTCGCTGCAAGGGTCACAAGGATAGTTAGCTCGCCAAGCTGCTGAACTGTTCCCAGCACATCCCCGGTCTGCCCGCCGATTTTGGACCGGGCGATCAGGGATACGGCGCCGGTGACACCGAGCGCAAGGATAAAGGCGGCCACCGCCGGTGCGCCTGACAGAACTCCCGCGACGATCAGACCGGACATCAGCGCCGCGAGACTCACCCTGCCGTCAGGGCGGCCGACACTGTGCGACAGGCCGGAGGCACGTGCATGGGGCAGGGCCGACATCACCAGAGGCATCAGCCCGCGCGACAAGGCCGCGGCCGCGATGACCGGCGCCACCCCGAAAGGGATCAGTGCCGTCAGCGCCGCCCACCGCATGCCCGTCACGATGATCAGCGCGAGGGTGCCATAGCTGCCGATCTGGCTGTCTTTCATGATGTCGAGACGGTGCTGCGCATCCTGTCCGCCCCAGAAACCATCAGCCACATCTGCCAGTCCGTCTTCGTGCAGTGCGCAGGTCATCACCATCTGGGTTGCCAGCACCGCTCCGGCCGCCACGGGCGCAGGCAGCCCTGCCGCATAAAGACCTGCCCCCAGAAGCCCGGCGGGCAGCCCGACCACGACGCCGGCAATCGGATAGGCCCAGGCAGCGCGCGCGCTCTGCCCGAAGGCCGCAGCCGGCAGATGCGGAAGGGGCAGGCGGGTCAGCAGGGTCAGTGCCAGAAGCATCTGCGTGACCGGAGCGGGTAGATTGTCGGTTTTCATCTGCGGGCGGCCTTTTCCCGGCTTGCTGCGAGGTCTGCAATGGGTAAACAGGAGCAACCAGTCATGCAACCCGGGGGCCCGAGAATGACCGCAGAATTCAATGATATGGCGGGCTTTCGTGCTTTGCTGGAACTTCAGCCGGAGACCGACGGCGGCGCACGCGACGCAGCGGCTGAGCGTAACGGGCAGCTGACCAAACCCCCGGGCGCGCTGGGGCGGCTGGAAGATCTGGCAATCTGGTATGCCGGCTGGCGCGGGACGGCAACGCCTTCTGTGAGCGCGCCACAGGTGATCGTCTTTGCCGGCAACCACGGGGTCGCGGCACGCGGGGTTTCCGCATTTCCGCCGGAAGTAACCGCGCAGATGGTCGCGAATTTTGAGCATGGCGGGGCGGCGATCAACCAGCTCGCCGCGGCGGCAGGTGCAAAGCTTGATGTGCATGCGCTCTCTCTTGAGGATCCGACGGATGATTTTACGGCCGGTCCGGCGCTGTCCGAAGCGTCGCTTTGCACGGCGCTGCGTTCCGGCTGGGACGCTGTCGATGAAAGTGCGGATGTGCTTGTTGTCGGTGAGATGGGGATCGGCAATACCACG
>CBDUCB010000050.1:0-17658 GCA_965365545.1 uncultured Roseobacter sp.
GCGCCGAGACCGGCACGATCTCTCCGCCCGAGGCGACCAAAGCATCATTCCCGATGTCCTGGGTGCGCTGTGCGGTCTGCAGGCCCGGATCGCCTTTAAGCATCAGATTGATCCTTTCGGCACCCACGGTGATTTCTGCCACGCGCAGCCCGTCGTTAAAGGCATCCACGGTGGTCGCCAGATCGGAACTGCTGAGCCCGGCATCGGCAAGGCGCAGCCGGTCGGGCACCAGCCGGACTTCCGGCGCGCCAAGCTCGAGGCCCGGAATGGGGCGGAACTGGTGTCCCTCTGACCGCGGCAGAAGGCCCGAGATGATGCCCGCCGCCTGACCTGCGACGCCGAGGATCTCGTCGAGATCCTGACCGGAGATATTGAGCTCAATCGTACGCCCGCCGCCCACGCCACGGCCAAAAAGCGACGGCTGCGTCATAAAGCCGAAGGTGCCGGGTTCGGCGAAAATCGGGCCTGAAAGGACCGGGATAAGTTCACTTGCGCGGCTGCCATCGACGGCGGCTGCGCCCACAAAGCTCGCGCCCGGACGGGCAACAAAAAAGAAGTTCTCGATGGTTGGTGTGCCGTCGGCGGTCTCGGTCTCAGGGGCGGCTTCCCAGAGCGGGCGGGCGACCGCCTCGATGCGTTGCGCGATGGTTTCCGTGGTGTCGAGATTGTACCCCGGCGGCGGAATAATCAGACCGAAAACGAGGTTGCGGTTGCCCTCTGGCAGGTATTCCAGGCGCGGCAGAAAGGCGATGCTGGCCACGCCCGCGCCACCCGCAATCAGCACGACCATCATCAGGCCGATGGCCCGGAACCGCACGGTCAGACGCACATAGGCCATCACGAGGCCATGAAAGGCTCCGGCCAGATGATCCAGCCCCCAGATCCGCATGGTTTTCTGTGTGCCGCTTTTCAACAGGCGGCTCGCCAGAGCCGGGATCACCGTGACGGCGACCACCAGCGACAGCAGAACCGAAACGGAAATGGCCACCGCGATGTCGCGGAAAAGCTGTCCGGCCTCAAGCTGCATGATCAGGATGGGCACAAAGACCAGCACCGTCGTCAGCGCCGAAACAAGGATCGCGCCCCAGACCTGACGCGCGCCGATATAGGCTGCCTCGCGCCGCGATTTGCCCTGTTCGCGCAACCTGTAGATGTTTTCCAGCACAACGATGGCGGCATCCACGATCATGCCAACAGCAAAGGCGATACCGGCCAGCGAAATGACGTTCAGCGTCCTCCCTGTGGCAGCCATCGCCACAAAGGTCGCCACGATACTGACCGGGATCGCCAGAGAGACCACCAGCGTCGCGCGCGGGCTGCGCAGGAACATCAGCAACACCAGCGCCGCAAGCCCGCCGCCGATCCAGATATTCTGCGTGACGAGCTGAATAGCACCGTTGATATAGACGGTTTCATCGTAAACCTGGCGCATTCTGAGCCCGGCATCGGTGACCGGCCCGTCGTTGAGCTCGGTCAGAACCTCGCGCACAGCCTCCATGGTTTCGATGACGTTGGCACCAGGTTCGCGCACGATATTAAAGGCCAGCCCGGGCTCGCCACGAAAGCGCAGACGCGCGGTCGGATCCTCAAACGCAAAGCTTACATCGGCCACATCACCCACGCGTACGCGGCCCGAGCCGCCGGCGCTGATGTCAGAGCGCAGCACGACCGACCGGATCGCTTCGACCGTGTTCAGATTGCCTTCGGCCCGCACGATATAGCGCCGCTTGCCTTCTTCGACATCGCCTGCGGACAGCGAGATGTTTTCACTGCGCAGCACGCGTACGACTTCCGGCACGGTCAGATCAAAGCGCGACAGACGGCGCGGATCGACCACCACCTGTAATTCCTGCGTGACCCCGCCAAAGACGTTGACGGCGGAGACCCCTTCGATCCGCTCGACGCGGTCTTTGATCACATCTTCGACGAAGTCGCCGAAGGTTGCCATGACGCGGTTATTGCCCTCCAGCGCCGTCAGCAGCACCCATGCGATGGGGCTGTCATCAGCGCCCGAGGTATCAAGCGAGGGCTCACCGGCCTCGTCGGGGTAATCGCCCACGCGGTCGAGGCGGTTGGAGACCAGCAGCAGTGACTGGCTCATATCGGTGCCGATGCCAAACTCCAGCGTGATCTCGGCCTGCCCGGTGCGCGCGCTGGAAGTCATGATGTCCAGCCCGTCGAGCCCGCGCAGCGCTTCTTCCTGCGGGTTGATGATCTCGCGTTCGACCTCAGAGGGTGCGGCACCCGGCCAGACAGTCTCGATCACCACAATCGGTTTGCGCACGTCCGGTGCGAGCTGGATCGGGATGCGGCTGACCGCGATGATGCCGAAAAGCACCGCCATGATCACGGCGGCGATAACAGCGACCGGGCGCTCGATGGCAAAGCGGATGATATCCATGTGGCGCTACCCCTGATCCGCGCCGCCCATGGGCGCGATATCCTGGCCCGGGCGCAGACGTTCATTGCCGCGGGTGACGACCACGTCCCCTTCGGCGAGCCCGTCCAGCACCTCGAAACGGTCACCAAGGGCCACACCGATCTGCACCATGCGCGGCTGAGCCTTGCCGTCTTCGCTGACGAAAACGGTCCAGCCGCCACGCGCCTGAACCAGCGCATCTTTGGGTACCGAGAGCACGTCGCGTGGCTTGCTGATCGGAATCGAGACCGTAAGCGACTGCCCGATGGCCGTGCCGGGCATTTCCAGCAGGCGCGGCGAGGTAAAGCGCACAGGCCGGGTGCGGGTGGACGGATCCTCGACCGGAAGCAGCACACGCACCGTCATATCGAGCTCTTCGCCGGTTTCGGTGGTCCCTTTCACGGCAAGTCCGGTTTTCAGCACGCTGATATACCGTGCCGGCACGCTGGCTTCGACCTCGAAGGCGGAGATATCCAGCAGGGAGACAACCGGAGCGCCGGAGCTGATAAATTCACCGGGGTTGGTGTGCACGTCCAGAACGATGCCGGTGAAGGGCGCAGTGATCCGCGCGCGTTCAAGCTGATAACGGGTCTCGGCCAGAGCCGCTTCGGCGCTTTGCACCCGTGCTTCGGCTTCCGCAAGCTGGCCCTGTGCCTCAAAGTAATTACCCTGCGCCTCGTCAAACCGGCTGGTAGAGAAAGAGGTGGTATCGCGCAGACCTTCGATGCGGTTGAGCGCATTGAGCGCGCGTTCGGTGCGCGCCTCTGCCGTGGCGACGCCGGCACTGACCTCAGCGCGGCGGGCCTCGGCCTGGCGGTTCTGAATGCTCAGCAGTTCGGTGTCGAGCTCGGCCAGAACCTCGCCCTGGGCCACCAGAACGCCTTCGAGTACGAGCACCCTGTCGATGGTGCCGGCGATGCGGCTGGCAATGGTGCCCTCGCGCGATGTCACGACTTCTGCAAAGAGCGGAATGGTCTCGGCAATGCTGCGGGTCTCAACGGTTTCCACGCCGACGGCTGCGGCCCGGCCCTGTGCGAGAGCAGTTGATGCACCTGCGGCCAGGATGAGCATTGCAGAAATAGCAAAGGCCCGGAGAGGATCGGGAAGGCGCATCATCGGTAAGCCCTTTGGGAGAAGTTGTTTCACAGACAGTCCAGACCTAGCGTTCTTCAGCTGATTTCAAAGGATATATCCGATCTGTCGCCCGGATTGTAACACAATGGCGTCAGATGACTATTGTTTCAGCTTCGCGGTCAGCTTTCCGGGGGCGCGCCGCCGGCCTGTGATTTCACAGCGACATACTCCTGCAGACGCGCCAGAGCCTCCTGATCGACCTGCGGGCCGGGGGCGTCATGCAGGATCCTTTGCCACAGATCAGAGGCGCGCGTGGTGGTATCCACGGCGCCCCGTTCCGACCACGTGCCGTAATTCGACAGATCCCCGATCAGCGGTTCGTAAAAAGCAGTCTGATAGCGCTCCATGGTGTGCTGTGCGCCAAAAAAATGCCCGCCCGGCTGCACTTCGGCCAGCGCATCAAGAGCGATATCGGCGTCCTCAGCGCTGGTGCCGGCGCAAAGTTCGGCCACCATCTGCAGCACCTCAACGTCAGTGATCAGCTTTTCATAAGAGACGGTCAGCCCTCCTTCAAGCCAGCCCGCCGCGTGCAGAACGACTGTGGCCCCCGATAACAGACAGCCCCAGAGCCCGAACTGCGTTTCCTGTGCCGCCTGCACATCACTGAGGTTGGCAGCCGAGCCGGTGGCGCATCGCCAGGGCAGCCCGGTCAGCCCGGCAAGCTGCCCGGCCACGACGCTCGCGGTGAAATGCTCAGGCGTGCCGAAAGCGGGTGCGCCCGATTTCATATCCACATTCGAGGTAAAGGTTCCATAGCAGACCGGCGCGCCGGGACGCACAAGCTGCGTCAGCGCGATGGCGGCGAGAGCTTCGGCGTGGCTCAGCGTCATAGCACCCGCAACCGTGACAGGCGCCATCGCCCCCATCAGCGTAAAGGGGGTCACGATGCTGACCTGTCCCGCGCGCGCGAAATCAATCAGACCGCGCGCCATGGGAATATCGATCTGGCGTGGCGAATTGGTGTTTATGATCGTGTAAGAATGGCTTTCCGCACGGAATTCGTCGTCCGAAAGCCCGCGAAAATCCTGCAGCATTTCAAAGCTTTGTTCGGTCTGTGGTGTGCCGCGCGCATAGATGAAAGGCACCTTGTCAGACTGTGCCATCATTGTTTCCATGGTCATATAGTGGCGCAGATGCATTGGCACGTCCTGCGGCTCAACGAGTGGCGGCATCATGTGCAGCACATCGAAATACTGCGTCAGCTTTACCAGTTCGGCAAAGTCCTTGCCCCGGCCGGGGCGCCTGCCGCGCACCAGATCTGTGACATGCGGTGCGCCGGCACCGGGTTGAAACACCAGTGATCCCTGCTCAAGCAGCACGTCACGGGGCCGGGCACCACCGCGCAGGGTTACCGATCTGGGGGCGCTGGCAAGGCCAGCTTCAATAATGTCACGGCCGATGCGGACCATCTCTGTGCGGTCGTCAACGTGCGCGCCGGCTTTGGCGAACAGGGCGCGTGCTTCGGGCAGCAGCACTTTGAGCCCGAGGTTTTCCAGAACAGAAAGTGCGGCCTCGTGGATGGCTGCAATCCGGTCATCGGTGAAGACTCGCGCCGGTGGGAAGGGGTTGCGCAGGCTTCGGTAGTTGATGTCGCGCGCAGGTGCGGGAGTGGTGCCGCCGCGCCGGGTCCTGCGGCGCCCTTTGTTCTCCGCGAGTGTCATGTGCGCATTGCCTGTCCCGACGGGTCATAAGGCGAGGGCGCGATGACTTTGGCGTCCTTTTCAACGCCGACCACATGCACCGACAGGTCCGTGCCTTCAGCGCAATGCGCTACATCCACCAGTGCCATCGCCAGCGATTTTCCTGTGATATGACCAAAGCCGCCCGAGGTCACGAAACCGACCTTATCCTTGCCCGCCCAGACCGGCTCATAGCCACTGGCATCCGCGTTGTCCGCCGCAATTTCCAGCGTCACGAGGCGCCTCGCCGGGCCGTTGCCGTTGCGTTCTGCAAGAGCCGCCGCTTTGCCGGTGAAATTCTTGTCCCAGTCGATCCAGCGGTCCATGCCGGTCATGCCCGGCGTGTAGCCTTGCGTAAATTCAGCATTCCAGATGCCAAAGCTTTTTTCCAGCCGCAGGCTCAGGAGCGCGTTAAAGCCGACCTCGCGGATGCCCTGATCTGCGCCGGCCTCCAGCAGGATCCGCCGCAGGGTGGCGTGATCGCCGGCGCGGCAGTGAATTTCATAGCCCAGCTCTCCCGTGACCGAGAGTCGCCCGACTTTGCAGCGCAGCAGCCCGATATCAAAGGAGCCACAGCCCATGAAGGGTAAATCGCCCACGGCTCCGTCGGTCAGCTTTTCAATCACCGCGCGCGATTTCGGGCCTGAAAGAGAGAAGCCTGCGGTATCCTCGCCGAGGTCACGAACCTGCACGCCCTCGTCCATGTGATCGTCGAACCAGCGCATGTGCCAGGCGCGCAGATAGTAGCTGCCCATGATCCACCAGGTGGTCTGTCCGTCCATGCCAGGACCCCAGTTAAAGATCGTCAGATCGCCCTTGAGCCGCCCGTCTTCGGCCAGCATCGGCGCCAGCCTTGCACGTCCCGGCCCGGGCAGTTTTGAGGCCATGATCCGGTCGAGCCATTTCTGCGCGCCTGGTCCGGTCACCTCAAACCGCGAGAACCCGGAGATGTCGAGCAGACCGACGCCATTGCGCACCGCGTGGCATTCACCGGCGACGATCGGGAAGGCATTCGAGCGTTTGAGCGAGGGCGTCTCCTCAAAGCCGGCTTCAGCGAAATAAAGCGGCACTTCGAGATCCCAGCTCTGTCCCCACTGACAGCCCGCCGCGGTCATATCGGCGTAAGCGCCCGGCGTTTTCAGCACCCGGCCCGCGGGCAACTGTTCGTTGGGATAGGTCATCACGAACCGGCGGGTATAGAACTGGCCGGTGGTCTCTTTGATATATTGTTTGTTCTCTGCCCAGACACCATAGCGCGCAATATCCATGCCATAGACATCGGCCTCAGGCGTGCCGTGGATCATCCATTCGGCAAGGCTTTTACCGACGCCGCCGCCCTGCAGAAAGCCGGCCATTACGGCACAGGCTGACCAGTAGCCGCGCTTGCCGCGCACCGGGCCCACCAGCGGATTGCCGTCGGGCGAGAAGGTGAAGGCACCGTTGACCCATGTCTTCACGCCAACCTCCTGCAAGCAGGGATAGCGGTTGAACCCGAGGGTCAGCTCATGCTCGATCCGGTCGGGGTCTTCCTGCTGCAACTCAAAGCCGTATTCCCAGGGCGCGCCGTCCATCATCCAGTGCTGGTGATTAATCTCGTAGATGCCCAGCAATACGCCTTTCTGGTCCTGCCGCAGATAAGTGAAGCCTTCCAGATCGACAGTCATCGGAACTTCGAAGTCCAGCTCTTCAAGCTGCGGGATCGTGTCGGAGATAAGGTAGTGGTGGTTGAGCGGGCTCACCGGCAGCTCAATGCCCGCCATGCGCCCGACCTGTTTGGCCCAGAGGCCGGCGGCATTGACCACATGCTCGCAGGACACCGTGCCTTTTTCGGTGACGACCTCCCAGCCCTGAAGCGTCTGGTTGAGTTCCAGCACCCGGTTGTGCTCGATCACTTCCGCACCGCGCTTTTTCGCGGCTCCGGCATAGGCATGCACCGTGCCGGTGGTGTCGATATAGCCTTCCCGGTCCGCCCACATACCGCCCAGCAGACCCTCGCCCGACATGATCGGATTGAGTGCCACGGCCTCTTCGGTGGTCACGAGGCGACAGTCTTCGATGCCAATGGACTGGAATGTGCGATAGGCCGATTGCAGCCATTCCCAGCGGTCCGGCGTACCGGCCATCGTGAGCCCGCCGGTCATGTGCAGCCCGATGTTCTGACCGCTTTCCGCTTCGATTTCGCTCAGCAGATCAATGGTATAGGCCTGCAGTCCGGCGATATTCGGGTCCGCGTTCAGTGCGTGAATGCCGCCTGCGGCGTGCCAGCTTGACCCTGCGGTCAGCACTGAGCGTTCGATGAGGCAGACATCGGTCCACCCAAGCTTTGCCAGATGATAGAGAACCGACGCACCGACCACGCCTCCCCCGATGACAACCACGCGGTAATGCGATTTCATGCCCGATCTCCTGAACAGCCAGCCGGTGATACTGTACACAACTGTCCAGTATCACCGGGACGCTAGGCGCAAAGTCCGGGCTGCGTCAACAGATTCGCGTCTCAGGGCCTCAGCGGGTGCTGAGGCTCTGCGCAAGGCGCATCAGCTGCACAGCTTCGGTTCGGTACCCGAACGGGTCCTCACCTCGGGTTGCGATGGCCGCGGCGATGGCCTCCTCCCAGCCCCAGTCGCCGGTATAGGTGGCCCCGGTGAGCAGCTGTCCGACCCCGGCGATTACCGCAGCGAACCCGTTGTTTCCGGGGGCGCCAGCGTCGCGTGTGATCGGTTGCTCAATGAGCCGGCTTGTGTCGCTGCCCGGTTCTTTATAGCGCAGCCGCAGGAAACCCAGCTCATCGCTTTGCGGCACATCGGCGGCGGGGGCATACCGCAGCGGGTCGCTGAGCTGTGCCGGTGAGCCCACCGGCGTGATCTCATAAAGTGCTGTAACGCTGTGGCCCGCGCCAATCTCGCCGGCGTCCACGGCGTCGTTGTTGAAATCCTCGCGCCGCAGCGCGCGGGTTTCATAGCCGATGAGCCGGTATTCCGCGATCTGCGCGGGATTGAACTCCACCTGAATTTTAACGTCATTGGCGATCGGGAAAAGCGCCCCGGTAAGCTGGTCCACCAGTACTTTCTGCGCCTCTGCGAGCGTGTCGATATAGGCGGCCTGACCGTTCCCGTTCTGCGCCAGCGCCTGCATGGTCGCGTCGTCAAGGTTGCCGCGCCCGAAGCCAAGAACCGACAGATACGTGCCGCTGTCACGTTCACGGGAGATGTAGTCTTTCAGCGCCTCGGGGTCCGAGAGCCCGACATTGAAATCACCGTCTGTGGCGAGGATCACGCGGCTGATCCCGCCCGCCTCAGCCATGTCGGCGGCAGTGCGGTACGCCTGCTGCACCCCGGCCTGGCCTGCGGTCTGGCCGCCTGCCGAAAGGTTCTCCAGCGCTTCGAGGATCGTATCGCGTTCACTGGCGGGCGTCGGATCCAGCACCCGGCCGGCACTGCCCGCATAGGTCACAATCGCCACCTGATCCTCGGCGCGCAGCTGTCCGAGCATCAGCCGGAATGACTGCACCAGCAGCGGCAGTTTGTCGGGCTGGTTCATCGAACCCGACGTATCAATCAGGAACACCAGATTGAGCGGCGGGCGGTCCTCCACAGCCGGCATCGCTCCCTGAATGCCGATCTGGACCAGCTGCGTGTCCGCGTTCCATGGTGTCGGGCTGACGGTCACCGTCGGGAGGAACGGCGTTTCACCGTCGGGCGCGGGATAGTCATAGGTGAAATAATTGATCATTTCTTCGATCCGCACCGCGCGGGCGTCCGGCAAAGAGCCGCTGGTCAGAGAACTGCGGATCACCGGGTAGGACGCCGTGTCCACATCGACAGAAAAGGTCGAAACGGGCGTCTCAGCGGTGATCTGCACCGGGCTCGCGTCGGCATTTGCAAACTCTTCGCCGCTGGCTTCCGGCTGTGAGGGTGCGGGACGGTCGATGAAGGCCTCCTCCATAACAACCGGCGCGCTTGCCATCGGTTCAGCGAGCGACTGCAGCCCGGCTGACGGAGCGCGCAGCTGAGAGGTTCTGGCCGCGCGATCCGGGGCCTTTGGCGCGGGTGGCGCAAGGCGGGCGCTGTTCTCCTGCGCGGCTGCATCATCCGCAAGACCGACGCTTTCCGTCTCAGTCTGATCCGCGTAATCGACACCGGCAGGCACCGGGTTGCGCAGTCCGGTGACCGGGGAGGGCGGCGTCATCAGATCCTCGCCCAGCGGCGTCAGAAACAGGACGCCGACAGCGACGAGGGCAGTGGTGGCAGCCAGGCCGCCGCGTGTTGTCAGTGAATTCAGCATCGTCTTTACTCCGTTCAGAAGGCCATGACCGGCCCTGGTGGAAGTAGGACGTGCCTCATCCTGCGATCCCTGGAGGTCGGCGAAGTTTTTCTGCGCAAGCGTCAGATCAGCGGCCTTTTTACCCCGGTCAGGGGTCGGCGTGGCGGCGCGCATCGCCGCTTTCAGATCCTCAAATTCGTCGCTCATAGCGGTGCCTCCTGCTCTGCCCGCAGCGCGCGCAGACGTTTTTTGGCCTCTGACACGCGCCAGCTGACGGTGCCCTCTGTGACGCCCAGAACCAGCGCCGCCTCGCGCTGGGTAACATCATCAAGCACCAGTGCCAGCGTGTCGCGCAGATCGTCGGGCAGCGCACGCATGGTGGCGGTCAGCCAGTCGATCTCTGCGGCGGTCTCCGCGTTCTCTGCGCGCCGGTTTACCTCCCAGTCGCCCCATCCGTCGGCCGCCCGGGCCCGGGTTGCGGCCCGGCGGCGGCGGTCGTGGGCCGCATTCACGACAACCCGGTAAAGCCAGGTGCTGAGGTGCGACTGGCCGGCAAAGCTGCGCAGTTTTGCCGGCAGCGCGGCACAGACATCCTGGGTCAGGTCTTCTGCCTCATGCTGTGACCCGGTGAGCCGGAACGCGAGACGAAAGACCGTGTCATAGCGTCGCTCCAGCAGCACCGAAAAGGCGCGGCCGTCGCCGTCTGCCGCTGCCAGAGCGAGGTCTTCGTCGCTTGTTTCCATCCGCATCACGTACGTTTGACGCAGCCCGGCGGTCAATCCCTGGCGGTACAGGTGATTTTTTTATGAATTTTTTCAGGTGCTGTCTTTTTCGTCGAGCCAGGCACGGATGATCGTCCGGTGGCGCGCGCTGTCATAGCTGGGGAAATGACCGCCGTGCACGACACGCACCGGCAGATCGTAAAGCCGCACCATAGATCGGTAATAATCAGCTGCATCAGCATGATAGGTGTCTTCGATCAGGGGGCCGTCATAGACGATATCGCCTGAAAAGAGCGTTTGCGTGGCCGCTTCCCACAATGCAATACCACCCGGCGAATGGCCGGGTGTGTGAATGATCTCAAAATGCCGGTCACCGAGATCGATGACATCGCCATCCTCCAGCAAACGCGTGGCCGGAGCGGATTTTACAGCATAATCCGCAGAGGCGTAGGGAAGGGGGGGCAGCCGGTCGAATATCCCGTCGGTCACGTAAGGATCCGCTAGCGTCGCGGCATTTGTCGGGTCGGCCATTATCGCCGCCTCCAGCCGGTGCACGCAGCGGTCGTCAAATTCGTGATGGCACCCGATGTGATCGAAATGCGTGTGGCTGGCGACAGCCGTGAGCGCACGTTCGGTGACCAGTGGCACCCATTCGCGCAACGACACAACGCCCATCCCGCTGTCCACCAGCATATCGCGGTCGCGCCCGCGCACATGCCACACGTTGCAGCGGTAAAACTCCTGAATAAACGGCTCCGCGATCAGCGTTATATCGTCACTTTTGCGTTCGAGGCGGTACCAGTCTTCGGGGTCTGCGCGCTCCATCGGTCAGTCTCCTGCGGGGAAAAGGCTGAATGCCGGGGCATCCGCCGAGAGTGTCAGCCGGCTGCCGGGTTCGGGCATCTCAGAGGGGGGCAGATGTGCGGTCAGCACCAGGTCGGGCGCTGCTTCCGGTACCACCTGAACCCGGGTGTAGGTGCCAAAAAACGCGGAGACCTTAATTTCTCCCGGACCGAAGGAGAGAGCGCCGTCGCCGATGCGGAAGGCCTCGGGGCGGATGCACAGGACCGCATCGCCTTTTGCCGCCCGCACACCAGGCAAGGCGCCAAAGGCCGTCGTAACCACTGATCCGTCTGAGCTGGCGGGGATGTGGTTCATCTCGCCCATAAAATCCGCGGCAAAGAGGGTGGCAGGGTCGCGGTAGATGCGGGCGGGCGGGCCTTCGTCCTCGATGCGGCCGGCGTTCATCACCACGATCCGGTCGGCGATGGCCATCGCTTCTTCCTGATCGTGGGTCACATGAACAAATGTGGTGCCAACACGGCGCTGGATTGCTTTGAGCTCGTCCTGCATCGCGCGCCGCAGCTTGAGGTCCAGCGCGCCAAGCGGCTCATCCAGCAGCAGAACATCAGGTTTCACCGCCAGCGCGCGCGCGAGTGCCACCCGCTGACGCTGCCCGCCGGAAAGCGAGTGGGGCCGGGTGGCGGCAACGTGCGCGAGCCCGACCAGATCCAGCATCTCGTGGGCCACTTCATAGCGCGCGGCGCGCCCCATTCCCCCCATGCGCAGCCCAAAGGCCACATTGTCGCGCAGCGACATATGCGGAAAAAGCGCATAGTCCTGAAACATCGTCGTGGTGGGGCGTTTGGCCGGGGCGACCCGGGTCATGTCGCTTCCGCCGATCAGCACGGTGCCGGCGGAAGGGTCGATGAACCCGCCCAGCACCGAAAGCAGTGTTGTCTTGCCGCAGCCCGAGGGGCCGAGCAGGGTCACATATTCCCCCGCGCCGATCTCCAGCGACACATCGCTGAGGGCCTGAAAATCGCCAAAGGTATGACTGACAGATCTGATGGAAACGGGTGCGGTCATGAGCGGTTTTTTCTGAAAACGAAAATTTCGAGGATGAGCACCGCCGTGACGGAGACCAGAAAAACAAGACTGCCGATGGCATTGAGCCGTGGCGAAAGACCAGACCGCAGCATCGACCAGATCTCCACCGGCAGAGTCACGTCAAAACGGGTGAGCAGGAAGGAGATTATGAATTCGTCCCAGCTGAGCGTGACCGACAGAAAGAATGCCGCCGCAATCGCCGGGGCCAGCATCGGGATCGTCACCAGGGTAATGACGCGGAATTCATCTGCCCCCAGATCGCGCGCGGCGCGTTCGGCGTTCTGCTGCTGCGCTCCCATGGAAGCATAGATGATGGCAAAACAGAGCGGCAGGTTGATCACCACATGGCCGATCCCTGCGGTCATCAGCGACAGGCCCAGACCCGTGCGCTGGATCACAATGAGCAGGCCGAGGCCGACGATCAGATAGCTTACCGTGAGCGGCGCGATCAGCAATCCGCGGATGAGCGCCGAGCCCGGCAGAACATGGCGTGCAAGCCCGTAGGCCGCCAGAAACCCCAGCGCGCAGGCCAGGGCTGCCGAGCCTGCGGCCACCAGAAGCGAGTTCCCGAGGGCGGCCATGACATCACCGTCGCTGAGGATATCCGCATACCAGCGCAGCGACGGCCCCTCGAAAGGAGGTACCGGGAGCCCGCCGTCCTGAAAGGAAAAGAGCACCAGCGAGGCCACCGGCAGATAGATAAAAACGAAGGCTACGATGAGGTATGCCCAGGGCAGAAAGCGCATCATATCCGGTCAAGCCTCAGCCAGCGTGCCGACAGAATATAAACCAGCGTCACGATCGCCATGAGCACGATCGCCAGTGCGGAGGCCAGCGGGAAATCGGCGCGCCGCCCCAGCTGCACCATGATCACCTGGGGCACGGTCAGTTCGGTATTGCCGCCGAGAATCTGCGGGGTCACATAGTCGCCGATGCAGAGCACAAAGGTCAGAAAAGCGCCGGTGACGATGCCGGGCAGGGTCAGCGGCAGGATAACATGGCGGAACGTCTGGAAGGCGGATGCGCCGAGATCCATCGCGGCACGCCGGTAATTGGGCGAAAGCTGCACCAGGTTGGCATAGATCGTCAGCGTCAGAAGCATCACGAAGAAATGCACAAATCCCGTCACCGTCGCAAAGCGGGTATTGGCAAGTGTCACCGGCTCAGAGATCAGCCCCAGAGTCATCAGCGTCTGATTGACCACGCCTTCACGGGCGAGCACCAGCAGCCAGGCGTAGGAGCGGACAACATAAGAGGTCCAGAACGGCAGGATCGCGAGCAACAGCGCCAGACGCTGCCAGCGCTGTGGCACACGAAACGCGATGATCCACGCCAGCGGATAGGCCAGGACGACCGACACCACGGTTACCGTCAGGGTGATCTCCATCGAGACCATGACCGCGCGCCAGAGATAAGCCTTTTCGGTGAGTTCGATGTAGTTGGCGAGCGAAAGGCCCCAGACGAGGGTGCGTCCTTCAAGCGTCGCAAGGCTCATCGCGCCCATCACGAGGAAGGGCACGACAAAAAACGCAACCGTCCACAGCAGGGCAGGGGCCACAAAGCCCGCGCCCTGCAAACGTGGAGCAGGCCGGCTCACTGCTGGAGCGTGTCGAGCCAGAGGTCCTGCATCTCGATGTCGAGATCGGTGTCAGGGGCCGGGTAAAGCTGTGTGCGGGCCAGATAATCGGTCTGGCTGTCCCAGCGCAGCACGGCTTTCTGGTCGTCGCTCAGGTGCTCACCGGCTTTGGCATTGGCGGGCATGCCCCAGAAACACGAGGATGTGGCAAGGCGGGCCTGGCCTTCGGGGCCGGTGATGTATTTCACAAACTCCATGGCCATATCTTTGTTTTCACTGGCCTCCAGCACACCGATGGACTGCGCCCAGCGGACCGCACCCTCTTTCGGGATTGTCCAGGTCAGTTCGGGCTGCTCTTCGGCCAGCACGGCTGTCAGCCACTCGCCGCCGCCCACAACGATATCAACCTCGCCCGTGGCGAGCGCTGTCTGAGCGGCGACAACGCCGGCAACCGATGCGGCCTGGCCGCGCAGGGTCGAAAGGGTGCCGCCGATGGTCTCAAGCGATCCGCTGTCGATCCCGGCGGTATCGATCCCGTTGGCAATCGCTGCAAGCCCCATGACGGGCAGATAATAGTCATAGATGCTGATCCGGCCTTTGTATTTGTCCGACCAGACGGTCGCGAGGCTTTCCATATCCGCCGGATCGACCTTTTCGGAGTTGTAGGAAATCGTGTTGTATCCGAACTTTTCGGTCACGGCATAGGTTACGCCATCGACCACATTATTGTCGGCCATCACCACCTCGGGGAAGAAATCAGCCGTGGGCAGATCTTGGGCTGGCAGCGGCGCCAGAAGGCCCGCATCCACCGCGCGAAACACATCGATGCCGTCGATCACCAGCACGTCCCAGTCTCCGGGGCGGGATTGCTCCAGCAGTGCGAGTGCAGCACCCGTACCTTCGTATTCGCGCAGGTTCACTTTGACGCCGAACTCTTCCTCAAAGGGCTCAATCAGCCCTGGATCGGTGTGGTCGCACCACACCAGGGCATTGAGTTCTCCTTCGGCGGCAGCAGCTGCTGCGCTCAGGCCGAGCACTGTGGTGCCCAGCAGAAATGTGGTCATGCGGCTCATTTGTTTACTCCCGTGTTATGACTAAGGCACCGCTTTCCGGCGCCGCTGTGAAAAAAGTTGAACTCATTCATAATTTCGTCAACGCTGAATCGTAAATATCCCGTCAGAGCGAAAGATCAAATGTCCGGATTGCGCGAAAAACAGAAGGCAGACCGCCAAAGCCGCATCCTCGGGGCGGCTGTTTCGCAGTTTCGGGCGAGCGGATACCGGTCGGTACGAATCGGTGATATCGCAGACCGGGCCGGCGTTTCGGTTGGTACGGTCTATAATTACTACCAGACCAAAGGCGACATTCTGATCGCCGTGGTGGCCATGGAAGTCGAGGAAGTGCTTGAGGCCGGGGCCGCAATCGTGGCCGACCCGCCCGAGGGAGTGCAGATGGCGATACTGTCGCTGATACATGGTTACTACGACCACTCGCTGGAGTATCTCTCCAAGCAGATGTGGCGTTCTGCCATGGCGCTCTCGATCGAAGCCCCGGGCACGCGTAACGGCATTCTGTATCACGACCTGGACAGGCGGCTGGCAGCTCAGGTAACCGATCTGGTGGCCGCCCTGCAGACGCGGGGAGATGTAACAGGTGATCTGAATGCACAGGCGCTGGGCGGGCTGATTTTCAGTAACCTCAATCAGAACTTCATCGATTTTGTGAAAGACGATGAGATGTCGCTGACCGTGCTGAAAAACACGGTTGCCGACCAGACCGGTCCTCTGGTCCGCCTGATTTCTGCCTGACGTCGGATTGTCCTTCGCCTTGTCCCGGGCAACGAAAAAGGGGCGGCCCCCTGAAGAGACCGCCCCCGGTTCCGGGTCTTTGATCCGCGCGTCAGCCGATAAAGGTTTCGGCCAGGGCGATGAAAAGCGGGATCGACAGGATCGCGACCGGTGTGCCAATGCCTGTGGAAGTGCCGACATAGGCGGAAGGATTGGCATCGGGCAGAGCACCGCGCATCGTCGGTGGTCCGGAGATGTCCGAGCTTGATGCCGCCATCACAGCCAGGAGCACGACACCACCTGCCGAGAACCCTGTGAGTTCATGCGCGATCAGACCAACGCCGAAACCGATCATGCCGTGGATGAGCGGCGCGGTCACACCATAAAGGATGTAGGCATGTGCGACTTTCCGCATCTCAGAGACCCGCGCCCAGGCTTCCATGCCCATGATCAGCATCAGAATCGACAGCAAGCCCCGGAAGAGCGGCTCGTAAAAGCTGCCATAGACCGACTTCGGATCGGACAGCAGGCCGAGCGCCAGACCTGCCAGCAGCGCAGAGATCGCAGGGCTGCGCAGGGTGTCGACAAGGATGTTCCTGAGCAGACCCTCTTCGATCACACCTTTGCCGGGTCCGCCCATGCTGCTGCCGCCGCCTGCGGTTATTGTGCCGCCCGCATTCACGGTCACAGAGCCTGCCGCGCGCCGCGCCGCCGACATCCGTGCCATGACAATGGCCGTTACAAGGGCGGCGATGTCCATGAAGGGGTAAAGCGCACCAATAAAACCTTCATAGAACATTCCGGCGTCGTCGAGGATGGCCATGCCGGCAGCCAGCGTGGAGGCTGAGACGGCGCCGAAAAGACCGACCGTGGCCAGCGCATCGACTTCACTGATGCCTTTGCGCCGGGCGAGTGTCCTGCTGCCGAGCAGCACGATGGTGATCCCCACAACCGCGGCCCCGAGCGCCGGGACAAAGAGCTCCAGGAAATTGGCATCGCGCACGGCGATACCGGCTCCCATACCCACCTTCAGCAGCAGCAGAATGACGATGAATTTATATACCGGTTCAGGCACTTCGAATTTGCTGCCCATCGCAGCCAGCACCATGCCGGCGATCAGAAACGCCAGTGTCGGTTTTTGCAGCTGTTCGGCAAGTGAGCTTAGAATTGTAACGACGATATCCATTTCAGACCCCTTTTCGTGTTCAGAGGGGTGATATCGTGGCCAAAAGATAAATAAAAATATATCTTTCAGATGATATCATTCATAATAAATGAACAATGGCGCAGCTCAACTATCATCATCTGCGGTATTTCCGCGAAGTTGCATCCGGCGGGCATCTGGGCCGCGCGGCGGAGCGGCTGAATGTGTCGCAGTCGGCCTTGTCCATGCAGATCCGCCAGCTTGAGGACCGTCTGGGCCATGCGCTCTTTGATCGCGTGGGGCGTCGTCTGGTGCTGACCGAAGCCGGACAGATTGCGCTGGAGCACGCCGAACGGATCTTTACCGAAGGCGACGCCCTTCTGGCGACCCTCGATCTCAGCAGCGACGTTGACCGGCCGCTGCGCATTGGCGCACTCTCGACACTCTCCCGCAATTTTCAGATGCAGTTTATCCGCCCGCTGCTCAGTGATCCGCGCCACCGGGTGGTCCTCAAATCCGGCAATACGGCCACGCTGCTGGCCCGGCTCGAAACGCTGAGCCTTGATGTCGTTCTGACGACGGAAATTCCGGCCGGCGGTGAAACCACAGCTTTTGCCGCGCAGAAAATCTCAGAGCAGCCTGTCGGCATACACGGTCATCCCGACAGGTTGCGTCACGACACGCTGCGCGACCTGCTCAGAACCGAACCGCTTATTCTGCCCACCGAAAATGTAATCCGCGCCGGATTTGAAAACCTGATCGCGAAGCTCGGGGTCACCCCGCATATTCTCGCCGATGTCGATGATATGGCGATGGTGCGCCTGCTGGCGCGTGAAAACGCAGGTCTCGCCATTGCGCCGGCGGTGGTGCTTGCCGATGAGATCGCGTCAGGCCGGGTTGCCACAGCGCCCTTTGACCTCGGGATTGCCGAGCCCTTTTTCGCCGTGACGGTGCCGCGCACTTTCGCCCACCCGGCACTCAGTACTCTGGCGGGCATGTGACCCCTTTTTGCGCAGGGGTCAGACGGATCGCAGAACATACACC
>CBDUCB010000051.1:0-17603 GCA_965365545.1 uncultured Roseobacter sp.
TCCCAGCCGGTCGGATCTGTTTCAAGTGCATTCACTGGTTGCGTGCCGCGTGCGGTCCGCAATCTGTCCGCGTTTCCCGCGATCATGCAGCCACCGCGGTGAAACTTCCGGTGAAAAAGTTTTTTTTCCTGTCACTGTCTGTGGACGTGTCGGAGCATGAATAAAGCGCCGGGGCAACGGCTCCTACGATAGCGCCCTTTGCCCACATCCTTTGACGGGCGGTTGTAGCGCGCGCAGGGGTGTCGCATTGGGGCAAAACGCCTTTGTCTCCCGCATCCGGACAGCAGTTTCTCACAATCTGACCACGCATTTGCGGCCCGCAGGGAATATGCGGAAAGGCCCCTGCCACAGGTTCACTCTGCCCCCGGCGCCGGGGCAGGACTGAGCGCCTGCTGCACGCGCTTTAAGTTTTGTTTGCGCGCGCCGCAGCTGTCGCACTCAGAGGCCCCGGCTATGGTTGCGGGCGGCGGTTCAGGCGTGCCGGTGAAGGCATAAAATGCACCCGCCCCACCGAGGGCGATCAGAAGAACCCCCGCTGTGATCCACCGGGCGCGCATGTTCAGGCCGCGCCTGTCCGCAAAAACTGCCGCAACGGATCGGGGCTGTCGGGGCGCCCGGCGCTTTCCCGGTTCAGGAATTCGACTGCCACGATTTCATGCGCGGTTGCCACCCTGAGCGCGGGCAGGTCTTCGGGCGGGGCGATGGCCTCAAGACGCTCGAAATCAGCGATATAGCCCGGATAGGTCCGGTGCATTCCGCTGATGATTTCTTCCCAGCCGGTTGAAGCCTCAGCGGCCTGCGCCCGGCCACTGGCCCTGAGCGCATCCGTCGCGCGGGGCGTCAGGCCGTATTTCTCCACAAGCGGGCGCATGGCGGCGGCGGTATATGTCTCCACATCTGCCAGAAGCTGTAGCTTTTCGCACGCGCCCTTGTCCGCAAACCGCGCGGCAAGGCTTGTAAAATATGCCTCACCTTCGATCTCTTCCTCGTAATAGCGCAGCAGCGTTTCAAGGTATTCCGGCGAAGGTGCCGTCGCTGCGGAGGGCGCTACCAGGCCAACGTCCACGCGATCGTGTTTGAGGGGCATGTCTCTGTCAGAGACTTCTTCAAGCTCGCGCGCATAGCGGTGCCCGGCATAGGTTGCACCGGCCACAATCGAGGGTGCATTGCAGTCCCCGATCCGCGTAAGCGTGAACGGGAGGGCAGCGGCATCGCCGTCCACGGTTGCAAGGATCTCATGATAAAGCGCATCATCGGGCCTGCGCTGGGTGACCATGACGACCGCGCTCACAGCAAGCTGTTTTTCTGCGCCGGTAAACTGACATGAGAGGACTGCGTTCTGACCGTCAAAGGAGGAGAGCGCCTGTGAAAGCTCAAGATCAATCCCGAGTTTCATCAGATGGGTGCGGACGGTCCACCGCTCGGAGGTTTTGCCGGCCCATTCCGAGATCACCTCGGAGGGTGTGCAGAGCGTGACCGCGAGCCCCGCCGCCTTCAGCTTTTCCGCGATCACACCGCCCATGTAGTAGCCGTCCTCGTCATAGACGAGCGTCGGGCCATCCGGCAGCCGGCCATCCATGATGTCATCCGCCGTGAGGATTTCCGGATCGCTGCCCGCCGCCACCACAGAGACATAGGTTTCGCCGTCAAAGCGGTCTTTCCGCCAGCGTGCACCCGTGGCCAGGGCCACGTGATCCGCGCCGAAATCGAGAACGTCTCTGGCGGTCAGCGGGCTTTCGGCAAAGACCTCGACATTGGTCATCTTGTGAAACTGCTGCACGCGGTAGTCGCGCACGCGGATGTATTCGTTCATGCCGGGCAGGGCGGCCTCGCGCGGCAAACGGCCGCCCGGTTCGCGCCCGGCATCTGCAAGCGTGACCTTATAGCCACGTTTGCCCAGAGCGCGCGTGGCCTCAAGACCTGCCGGACCGGCGCCCACCACGAGCACAGAGGCGTCCGTGCGTGCGGGGTTCATCTCTTCAGGGTGCCAGCCTTTGCGCCACTCTTCGCCCATGGTCGGGTTCTGCGTGCAGCGGATGGCCACGCCGATGCTGTCCCCGGAATAGCAGACGTTACACCCGATGCATTCACGGATGTCCTCAATGCGGCCCTCGTCGACCTTCTTTGGCAGGAACGGATCCGCGATGGAGGGGCGTGCAGCGCCGATGAAATCGGTGATACCGCGCCGGATCTGGCTGACCATCGTATCGGGCGAGGTAAAGCGACCGACAGTGACCACCGGCTTATCCGTCTGGCTTTTGACAAAGTCCATATAGGGCTCGAGAGCGGCCTCTTTGGTAAAGCGGGACACCCCCATCTCGACAAAATAATTGGCGATGTTGATGTCCCAGAGGTCGGGCAGACCGGCCAGCATGCCGAACATATCGCGCCGTTCACCGTGGATCGGCACCCCGTCCTCGCCGATCTGTTCATCTGCGGAAAAGCGCACAGCAACGGCGCAGCGGTCGCCGACGGCCTCTTTTGTCTCCTCAATCAGTTCGCGCACCAGCCGCACACGGTTGGTCAGGCTGCCGCCGTATTCATCGCTGCGGGTGTTGGCTTTGGGGCTGAGGAAATTGGAGAGCAGATAGGTATGCGTGGCATAGACATAGACGATGTCAAACCCTGCATCCCGCGCGCGCAGAGCGGCCCGTCGATGCCAGCGGCGCAGATCGCGGATATCCTGTTTGTCCATCGCGCGGGTCTGGAACGGATGACCGACCGCATTGGGCATGCTGTCGAGATCCAGCGCAATCTCGCGTGTCAGCATATTGGCTGTGCGCGCCCCGCCGTACCAGAGCTCGGCACCGGCCAGCGCCCCGTGTTCATGCACCTTGTCGGTCATCAGCAAATGCGCACGCACGTCGCTGTCATCCCAGAGCGAGGCCGAGACATGAGTGAGATCGTCCGAGGAGGGGTGGATCGAGTTGTATTCCGTGCAGACCACGCCCCAGCCGCCTTCGGCCTTGGTGGCCCGCATATCGGCCAGCATGCGGGGTCGCAGATACCCCATGCCGGTGCAGTGCGGTACCTGATAAAACCGGTTTTTCGCCGTGACGGGGCCGATTTTCTGCGGCTGGAAAAGGATGTCGTAACGCGGGTCTCGGGACACTGGAACAGCCTCGGATCAGGAAGGGGACAGATTAATGAGTTCGCGGCGGAAGGGCACGTCGCCCATGTCGGTTGCGCCCAGTTCACGGGCATACCGGTGGCCGCTGTAGACGGCGGCAGCAATGGTCGAGGGGCCAAGCGCGTCACCGATGCGCGGCAGATCAGGACGCGCGTGCCAGAGATCATCCACCGGGCTGCGCATGGTGACCAATACGGCTGTCTCACAGGATATGCTGCGCGGCGCATCGGTGAAAACACAGCCGATATCTACCTCGCCTGCACGGATCGCGGTGAGATTATGCGAGGTCACGATGCGGACGCCGAGCTCCAGCAACTGCTTCTGAATGGCGTGCTGATCGAGGGTGTTTTCCGTCCAGGAGGAGACTTCTCCGGCGGGTGTCACCAGCGTCACTTCGCAGCCCTCGCGCCGGAGTTTTTCGGCAATCACGCCGCCCATATAGAAATGATCGTCATCAAAGACCACAACCGGTCCGTCGGGCACCGTCCCCGTCATCACGTCATCAGGTGTCAGAACCTGCGTGCCGTCCGTGCGATCGATACCCAGCGGGTTCTGTCGCCCGATCCCGTCCGCCGTCCAGCGCGCGCCGGTGGCGATTACCACATGGTCCGCATCAAATTCCGCGATGGTGTCGGGTGTCATTGCGCTCTCCAGAAAGAGATCCACATTGGCCATCTGGCTGATCTGATACGTCCGGTAATCGGCGACGCGCCCCCATTCGGCAAGGCCGGGCAGCTTTCGTTCAAGGGTCACGCGACCGCCGGCCCCACCGGCTTTGTCTGCCAGCGTCACGTGATAGCCGCGCTGACCCAGCGCGCGGGCGGCTTCCAGACCAGCGGGTCCTGCGCCGATGATCAGCACGGTTTCATCCGCCGTCCGAGGGGCAATCCGTTCCGGGTGCCAGCCCTTGCGCCACTCTTCGCCCATGGTCGGGTTCTGAGTGCATCGGATGGGCGTGAAAAGGTTGTCTCCGGAGACACAGATATTGCACCCGATACATTCGCGGATGTCCTCAATGCGCCCTTCCTCGATCTTTTTGGGCAGGAAGGGGTCGGCAATCGAGGGCCGCGCCGCCCCGATCATATCAAGCCGGCCCTTGTTGATCAGCGAAACCATTGCATCGGGCGAGGTATAGCGACCGACACCAACCACGGGTTTGCTGGTGACTTCTTTCACGAAGGCCACATAATCGTCCTGAAACCCCTGCGCCTTAAACCGGGACGTGGCGCTGTCATGCTCCCATGCGCTGATGTTTACGTCCCAGAGGTCGGGTTCTTCGGCAAGCATTTCGATCAAATCGCGGCCCTCACCGGTGCTGGTGAAACCGAGGTCCCCCATCAGTTCATCGACGGCAAAGCGCAGCGCCACCGCACAGGTATCGCCGACGGCGTCTTTGGTATCGGCGAGCACCTCACGCAGCAGCCGCGCGCGGTTTTCAAGGGAGCCGCCGTATTCATCCGAGCGCCGGTTGCGGTAGGGCGAGAGGAAATGCGAAATCGTCGAAAGCTGGTGTCCGGCATAGACATATACCAGATCAAAGCCGGCTTTTTTCGCGCGCAGTGCCGCATCGCGGTGCCAGCGGCGCAGATTGCGGATGTCTTCGCGGTCCATAGCGCGGGCCTGCACCGGGTCGTGCAGGGCCACAGGCAGGTGCGAGGGGGCAAGCGGCACATCGCGGCTGTAGCGGTTGGCAGCCATCTGGCCTGCGTGATTGATCTCTGCCCCCGCAAGGCTGCCAAATTCGTGGATACCCTCACACATCTTCGCCAGCACCGGGATATCGCTGTCGTCCCAGAGCCGCCCGCCGGCCCAGGGCGAATGATCGCCCGAGGGGTGGATCTCGATCTCTTCGGTGCAGATCACGGCCCAGCCCCCTTCGGCCTTGGTGCGGCGCATCTCAGCCATGGAGGACGGAAAACTGCGGCCCATGCCGTTGCAGTGCGGCACCTGATAAAAGCGGTTGCGCGCAGTCACCGGGCCGATCTTCACCGGTTCAAAGAGGATGTCGTACCGCTTATCTCTGCTCATTCAGCTGTCCCGGAGCCGGGCGCTGTCCCGGCGTCAAAATGGGCCGGGAAAACTGTTGCGAGATAGCTGCGAATTCTGTTTCTGGCATCTTCGCGGGTGAACTCGCCCGGATAGATCAGGATGTTGAGGCAAAAGCCGTCGAAAAGCCCTTCGAGGGTCTCCGCAATGCTTTCAGCTTTCATGCCATCGTACCTTCCCTGTTCAATGATTTCACGGCACAGACGCGTGGAGGTCTGCCAGCGCTCGGTGTCAATCCCCGACATAATTTCGCGATAGGATTTGCGGTATCCCGCCTCGCCGTAAAATGCCGTCCAGACGGTCAGCTTTTTGTGACTGCAGATTTTCGGATGAAACTCGGCATCGACAATGGCCAGCAGCTTACCGGCAGCCGTAGGCTTTTCCGTGATGATCGTTTTGCGCCACAGGGCACGGTGTTCTTCGGCCAGAAAGCGCAGGGTTTCTTCCAGAAGTTTTTCTTTGCTTTCAAAGTAAAAGTTCACAATGCCCAGAGAGAGACCCGCAAATCCGGTCACGGTCGTCATCGTGGTGCCGGAAATGCCGTATTTCGAGATCGACTCGATTGTGGCCTCAATCAGCTGCTGTCGCCGGACCTCGCGGGAGGCCGTGCGTCCGTTGCGCGCATTTGTTCTGCTGGCTTTTGGTGTTGCTTCGGGCACGGCCACTTGTCGCTTCCCGTCCACGGTCATTCCGGCCGCAGCACAACGGCTGCCTCGTTGTGCCACTTTAACCAGACCGGGCTGCCTTCGCTTACAGAAAATGAGCCACCTGACCCGTTTTGCGCGGAAACCGCAACCGGCGCTTCAACCCCCTCAAGCTCGACGTAGTAATGACTGCGCTCGCCCAGATAGGCTGCGTTTCTGACGACCCCGCGCGCGTGTCCGCTTTCTCCTGCCGGGGCTTCTCCGGCCAGCTCAAACCGTTCCGGGCGCAGCGCCACATGCACGGTGTCACCGTCGGTAAAGGCGCCTTTGGGTCCGGGGATATGCAGCGTCCCGAGACCCGCGGCATCCACGGTCAGCCCCGCAGCGTCCGACCCTGTCACGCGTCCGTCAAAGAAATTCATGGTGCCGATGAAGGACGCAACCTCCCGGCTGACCGGGCGTTCATAAAGCCCTGTGGGTGTATCGAGCTGCAGCACCTCTCCGCGCGACATTACGGCGATCCGGTCCGAAAGGGTCAGCGCTTCTTCCTGATCGTGTGTCACGAAAACAAAGGTAATGCCGACCGTGCGCTGCAACTCTCTGAGTTCAAGCTGCATCTGTTCGCGCAGCTGCTTGTCGAGCGCGCCCAGCGGCTCATCCAGCAACAGGACTTTAGGCCGCAGGATCAGCGCGCGGGCAAGGGCGACGCGCTGGCGCTGACCCCCTGACAATTCGGTGGCCTTGCGGTTTCCGTACCCTGGCAGTTTGATCAGGTCGAGCATCTCACCGACCATCCCGTTCACCTTCGCCCCTGGCAACTTTTGCCTGCGCAACCCGTAGGCGATATTGTCACGAACGTTCAGATGCGGAAAAATTGCATAGTTCTGAAAGACCATATTCACCGGGCGCAGGTGCGGCGGCACGTCCGTCATCGGCTGACCATCGATTAAGATTTCGCCCGAAGAAGGGTTTTCAAAGCCCGCGAGCATGCGCAGAAGCGTCGTCTTGCCGCAGCCGGACGAGCCCAGCAGCGAAAAGAACTCTCCGTGTCCGATGTCGATGGAGACGTCGCTGATCGCCTGAAAGCTGCCGAAGTATTTATCCACATTCCGGATCGAAATGAATGCATCCTGCGGGGTCATGAGCCGCTCCCTTTTGCAGAGCCGGAAAGCGCGCCGCGGTTGATCCACTGACCGGCGAAGACCAGCACGAAAGAGACGAAGATTATTATAGAGGACAGCGCGAGGATGGACGGGAACTGCTGTGGAAAGCGCAGCTGTCCCCAGATGTACATCGGCAGCGTGGGCTCAGTCCCGCTCAGGAAAAACGCGAGGATAAATTCATCGAATGAAACCGTGAAGGTGAGCATCAGGCTGGCCACCACGCCGGGCCCCACCATCGGCAGCGTCACGCGCCGGAAGGTCCAGAATGCATTTTCGCCCAGATCGGCCGAGGCCTCCTCGATAGAGGCGTCAAATCCTTCAAAACGCGGGATCAGGACGGCGATGGAGAAGGGCAGGCAGACGATCATATGGCCGATCGCCACGGTATAGAGCGACAGCGCGATGCCAAGCTGGCTCAGCAGCACCAGCAGCGCCACACCGAAGATGATCAGCGGCACCACGAGGGGCAGCATGATGAAGGTGACCATCGGCCCTTTGCCCGGCATGCGATAACGGGTGATCGCCTTTGCCGCGAAAACCCCAAGGGTGGTCGAAAATACAGCCACCACCGCGCCGACACGCACAGAGTTCCACAGCGCATTCCAGACCGCATCGCGTTGAAAAAGCTCTCCGTACCATTGCAGGGTGAACCCTTCGAGCGGAAAACGGACATAAAGCGAGTCGTTAAAACTGAAAAGCGGCAGGAACATCACCGGGACGTAGAGCAGGATCAGAAATACGACCGCATAAATCTGCAAGGGCCGGTTCGACCGGCGAATATAGCTTTCGCCGCTCATGAAACACGCTTTCTGACGAACAGGGTGAGCAGGATGAATACAAGACTGATGGTCGCAATGCACAGCATCAGGATGATCGAGAGCGCCGCCCCCATCGGCCAGTTGTTGATCGGGCCGAACTGTTTCTGGATAAGATTGCCGATCATCGCGCCATCGGGCCCGCCCAGAAGTGCCGGCGTGATATAGTCGCCGGTTGTGGGAATAAAGATCAGCAGGCTGGCAGAGATCACGCCCGGCAGCGACAGGGGGAGTGTGATGCGGAAAAACCTCCGGACCGGCCCGTCGCCCAGATCAGTGGCGGCCTCCAGCAGCGACTTGTCAATTTTCTCCAGCGAGACATACAGCGGCAGAATGGCAAAGGCGGCCCAGGCATGGGCAAGGGTGATAATCACGGCCTGCTGGCTGTAGAGCAGGAATTCCAGCGGGGCCTCAATCAGCCCCGTATTCATCAGCGCCGAATTTATCACGCCCTCATAACCCAGAACGACCTTCCAGGCGAACACGCGCAGCAGATAGCTTGTCCAGAAGGGCAGCGTCATCAGCACGATCCAGAGCATCTTGTGACGGTGCACGTGAAACGCGACGTAATACGCCATCGGATAACACAGAAGCACGGTAAAGACGGTCACCATACCGGAAATGAAAAGCGACCGGTTGAGCAGCGCGGTATAAATCGGTCTTTCGAAAAACTTCTGATAGTTCGCGGTGGTAAAGCCTGTGTCAAAGCCGAACCCCGACGCGGTCCAGAAACTCATGACCAGCAGAATGCCGAAAGGCACGAGGATCAGCACGGCAAGGAAGATCAGCGAGGGCGCAAGCAGGGCGTAGCCTCGTGCCGCCTCAGAGCGCTGCATCAGGCGGCCAAAGCGCCCCGCCGTGGCCTGCGTCGCGACGGGTGCGCTGCGCGTCTGAAGGGTCTGATCACTCATCGGGTCCGACCTGATCAAGAGGTGGGGTGATGCCCGTGCGTATTGCTGTCGCGGGGCGGGGCAGGCGACGCCGGAGGGGTCCCGGCGCCGCGTATATCGTCAGAATCCTGCTTTGATTTCCTCAAAGACAGTGTTCATTTTAGTCTCCCACTCCTGGGTCTGCGGCACCTGGAAATGCCCCGCGCCGAGTATATCGGAGGGCGTGTCACTCAGGCCGAGACCTGCGAGCGTTTCCGCATCGAACTGCTCAAACGATTTGTTGTTGGAATGTCCGTATCCGTAATCGTTGATCATGAACTTTCCCGAGTCCACGCTGAGCAGGCTGTCGATCACGTCATAGGCCCTGTCGATGTTTGGCGCATCTTTGTGGATCATCAGGCCGCAGACCCATGTCAGCGCGCCTTCTTTGGGGCTTGCAAACTTAACCGGCACCCCTTCGGCTTTGAGTACGGTCGCGGAGCTGTTCCAGGTCATCGCGGCAACCATCTCGCCGGAGGCCAGGGCCTGCTCAAGTGTTGTGGTGTCATCGGTATAGGTGCGCAGCAGCGGGCGCTGTTCACG
This sequence comes from uncultured Roseobacter sp., assembly GCA_965365545.1. GTDB lineage: Bacteria > Pseudomonadota > Alphaproteobacteria > Rhodobacterales > Rhodobacteraceae > Roseobacter. The sequence continues at coordinate 9,271 of CBDUCB010000051.1, forward strand.
CATCACGGCGGCGATTTTCTCAAAGGCCTCATCGGTGTGGATCTGATCCATCGGCACGCCTGCTTTGATCGCACCGCACCACCAGGCGTCGCCGCCGGACGCCAGCGAGCCGAGCCGCCCGGAGTACCGCGCGTCCCAGAGCATATCCCAGCTTTCCTCGCCCTCGACCTCAAAGAGATCTGTGCGGTAGGTGATCGAGGTCTGGCCCCAGTCAAAAGGCGCCAGCCACACACTGCCCGCTTCGGCATCATTTCCGGGAAGAGAAACCAGTTCCGGCATTACATCACCCCAGTTTGACAGCCGCGAGGTGTCGATGGGCTGAAAGAGCCCTGACTGCACCCAGCGGGGCAGACCGGAGTTGCAGGGGTGCGAGACATCGACGACAAAGCCGCCGCGCATTTTTGTCAGCGCCTCTTCGGAGCCGCCAAAGATGGAGAAGTTCGGCAGTTCGCCGTTTTTCTCTTTGTAGGGGACGAAAAGCTCAGGAATGTCATATCCGCCCCAGGTGAAAAATGTCGCCTGATCGCCGGCTGCGGCCATCGCTTTGCGCGTCGCCAGCGGCGCTGCTGTGATGCCGACGCCTGCGGCCAGCAGATTGCGTGTAAAAGTACGGCGGCTCATTTCGCCCGCGCGCATCGATCCCAGCTGGTCTTTGATATCCATGGTTCTGAACTCCCGTGTTGTCGGGTCGCGTGAACGACCGCAGTGATTATTATGTCCCTGCAAAACTTCTGGTGAGCCGCAGGCCGACCGGTTCGGTTGATTTCACTGAAAGACCAGATACCGTTGCACCCTGTCCCGCCTGAACCACCCGCGCCGTTCACTGAATATTCATTCAATCAAACAGGGGGTGCAGACCATTCGTCAAGAGAAATAGGTATCAGCGAAGTGACAGGTGCACCTGAGCGCATATTTCTTTTGCAAACTCGTTTTATCGCAGCGAGGTGGTGCCGGCAGCCTTCAGAAACAGGTGGCAAGGTACTGGTCAGAAATAATTTTCAGGCCCGGCGCAGTGTCTTGCGTTCGTTCCTGAACCGACCACGGGCCTCGTCGGGGCTGCAGGTTTGGCACCTGATTTTAAGGGGGTTTTATAGATGATCGTCGGGTAACCCGCTGGCGGCCTTGTGCAAGTGCGCCGTGGATTACGTCGCACCTGAGACGAATCGCGGGCTTTCCTGTGGAGACATGGACAACGCGGGCAGGGTGGGTACACAACTCTGGTCCCGGCGGAAATGTCAGTCTTCGGGGCGTTTTCGACGCGGTCCCGGAGGCATGCACCCTGCTGTTAAGGCTTTTAGAAGTTGGCCGCGACAACCCGGAAATGTGGAGCATCTGCCGGCCGCGCAAGGCGTCACTACCATCGACCAGGCAGGTCATTGCGGCACTGATGACAGTTCAGGGTCTCTCCGAGAGATGAATACTACGAACCTGCATTCCGGCTCTCGGCATCAATCGCCGCTCCCGAGGCGAAAAGACCGTCGATTTTCCTGCTGTCATACCCCATTTCGCTCAGAATGGCCCGCGTATGCTGGCCCAGAAGCGGCGCCGCGCGGGTTATTTTTGCCGGTGTCTCACTGAACTTTACCGGATGACCGATTGTTTCGATCGTCCCCGCAACCGGATGATCCACTTCAACCAGCATTTCTCTGGCCCGGGCCTGCGGATCGTTGTGCATCTGAAGAATATCGTTGACGGGCCCTGCTGGCAGTCGGGCGGCATCCATCCGGGCCAGCCAGTTCTCTGTGCTGTCGTGCATGAGATACCCGTTGAGAATTTCAACAAGCGCGGGGAGGTTCTGGATGCGGGCCTGGTTTGACGCAAAGCGCGGGTCATCATCCAGTTCCGGCGCTGAGATGACATCGAGAAACCGCAGCCAGTTGCTTTGATTTGCGGCACCCACATTGATCCAGCCGTCACTGGTTCTGAAAGACTGATAGGGGGCGTTCAGCGGATGTGCGGACCCCAGAGGTTCGGGCTTTACGCCCGTGGCAAGCGCAATGGCGGATTGCCAGTAGGTCTGAACGATTGCCGCTTCAAAGAGTGACGTATCGACTTTCTGACCAAGGCCTGTTCTGAGCATACTCGAATAGGCTGCTGAGACACCCATCGCGGCAAGAATGCCCGCGTTTATATCCGATATCGGGGCCGCAACCTTTACCGGGGGCCGCCCCGGCCCCTCACCCGTCACAGACATCAGACCGGACATGCCCTGTGCAATCAGATCGAACCCGCCGCGTTCGGCATAAGGCCCGGTGCGCCCGAAACCGGAGATTTCGCAATAGATCAGCCTGGGGTTCGCCCGGGCGAGATCTTCATACCCGAGGCCGAGTTTGGCCATGGTGCCTTTGCGGTAGTTTTCGATCACCACATCGGCATCGGCCAGCAATTGGCGCAGCACAGCGACCGCAGCCTTATCCTTGAGATTGAGCGCGATGCCCCGTTTGTTGCGGTTCATCATCATATAAGCCGCCGACTCCCCGTTGATGTCGGGCGGTACAAAGCGGCGGCTGTCATCGCCATCGGGCTTTTCCACTTTGATGACATCGGCACCCATATCCGCCAGCATCAGCCCGCAGACCGGACCGGCCATGATATGCGCGAGTTCAATGACCCGCATGCCTTTCAGGGGGCCGCCGGGGGCGGTCATTTGCCTGACCATTCAGGTTTGGTCTTTGACAGAAACGCTTCCATCCCGGTCCGGAAATCGTCGCTCATGTAGCACGAGATGATCAGATCATCGTCATCCACTCTGGTGGCGGCACGGTTGCGCCGGAGGGCTTCTTTCGTGGCTCTGAGCGTCAGCGGAGCCATCGCTCCCACGTGCTGCGCAAGTTCGGTGGCGCGGGTCATCAGACTGTCTTCATCGGCCAGAACTTCACTTACAAGACCGATGCGAAGTGCTTCTTCCGCATCAAGGAGCCGCGCGGTGAAGATCATCTCGCGCACCCGGCCCGCCCCCATGAGTTCAGTGAGCCTGGCAAGGTTACCTGCGGCAAGACAGTTGCCCAGGGTCCGCGCAATCGGGAACCCGAATTTCAGGCGCTCCGAGGTAATCCGGATATCGCAGGCCGCAGCAATTGACGCCCCGCCGCCTGTGCAGGCGCCATGGATGGCCGCGATTGTCGGCACCGGGCACCGCTCCACCGCCTCAAGGACGGCGTCGATCCGGCTTTCATACTCAAGTGCGTCCTGATCGGTCCTGAACGCTCTGAACTGGGTCATATCCGTGCCGGCCGCAAAGGCCTTGCCGCCCGCTCCGGAAATCACCACCGCACGAACTGATCCGTCGGTCGCCATACCGGCGCAGAGGGCGGCAAGCCGCTCGTACATCGCAAAGGTCAGCGCATTCCGGGCCTCCGGCCGGTTGAACGCAAGCCACAGGATCCCGTCGCGCAGCTCTTCCGTGAGGTCCGGGGTCTGCTCCGTCATCGGTAAAAATACTCCACAAGGAACATCGGCACCGAAGGTACATAGGTGCACAACATCAGTACCGCCAGCAGCACGCCGACAAACCAGATGTTGACCTTGGACACCTCCCAGATGTTGGCCCGCGCCACGGAACAGGCGGTGATCAGCACCGAGGCCACAGGGGGCGTCTGCTGCCCGATGGCGAGATTGAGCGTGACCACAAGGCCGAAGTGAACCGGGTCAATGCCTGCTGCGGTGATCAGCGGGATGACGATCGGAATGACCAGAATAATGGCGGCGGCGGAGTGCAGAAAGAAGCCCACGATCAGAAAAAAGAAGTTCAGGATCAGCAGAATGGCCCATTGCTGTGTCGTGATCGACAGGATGCCTTCTGCCAGCTGCTGCGGGATCTGCGCCCGGGTCAGAAAGCCGCCCATCAGAACCGAGGCGGCAACGAGCAGCATCACAACCGCCGTCTGAATTCCGCCATCCAGCATCGCGCGGCGCAGGTGGCCGAAATCCAGGTTTTTGTACCAGGCGGAAACCACAAGAGAGGCCAGCACCGCGAGGCCGGCAGCCTCAGTGGCCGTGACATAGCCGCCAAAGATGCCGCCGAGAATAATCACCGGAAGCGTGAAGGCGGGCAGGGCTTCGACAAAAGTCTGGCGCAGGCGTGCCATGTTGAAGGCATCCTCGGTCGGGAAGTTGTATCGTTTGGCGAAAAGATAGGCGACAGTCATCAGCCCTGCGGCCCCCAGAAGACCAGGCACGATCCCTGCCACGAAAAGCTGTTCCACGGAGGTATTGGCGGACGCCGCGTAAAGGATCATCGGGATCGAGGGCGGAATGATGATCGCAAGTGACGCAGAGGAGGAGGTTACGGCGGCGGGAAATTCTTTGCTGTACCCGCGCTTTTTCATCTGTGGGATCAGGATGGATCCCATCGCCGCCACATCCGCCACAGCGGAGCCTGAGATTTCGGCGAAAAAGAGCGACACGCCGATGTTCACCATCGCCAGCCCGCCGCGGATGAAACCGATGATGGCGGAGACGAAGTTGATCAGCTTGTCGGTGATCCCGCCCGCATTCATAATCGCGCCGGCCAGAACAAACATCGGAATGGCGATGAGCGAGAACTTGGTCGAGCCGTCGTACATGTCCAGCGCGATGGTCACGAGGCTGTCTGCGCCCTCGGTGACCAGCAGGCCGATGACTCCGCACATGGCGAGCGCCACGGCAATGGGTACGTTGATGCAGATCATCAACATAAGGGCAGCGAAAATAGCAGCGACCAGCATCAGACCCTGTCCTTGTTTTTTTCGAGTTCTGTTTCGACTTCTTCTTCGATTTCGGCGTGCTCGAGCGAAATGCCCGCTGCGGTCAGGCGCAGATAGGCCGGCAGGCTCAGCAACTGGCATGTCATAAAGAGAATGGCCCCGATCGGGATCACCGATTGCGTAAACTGAATCGGCACCCAGGTCAGCGAGATCAGCGTGTCCCCGGCCAGCACGTCGAGCACCTGAAGCCCGGCCCGGGCCATCAGAAAGAAGAAGGTCAGTACAATCAGTTCGCCGGCCAGAACGGCCATAATCCGGAACCTGTCCGGAATGGCGAGCAGCACAGTGTCAAAGCCGATGTGGCGTCGGTGCAGCGCCGCAAGCGCTGAGCCGTAATAGGTGATCCACGCCAGCATGATCGCGGCAACCTCATCGTACCAGGAGAAACTCTGGCCCATCAGGCGCGCGATAACGGCCATCGTCACCGTGAGCGTCAGCAGGACCATCAGGCTGATCGTGATCCACTCCAGTATCGTACTGATAATCCGGTTGATACGCGACAGCGTCGGGTAGGCGGAATTTTCCATGAAAGTGCAGACCTGCTCGGGACAACGCTCCGGCCTGCGCGAGCCGCGACGTATCCGGTTTCAAAGGTTGTCAGGTGGGCGTCACGAAAGGGGCGGCCGGATTGCCGGTCGCCCCCTGTTTGTCCGGATCAGCCGGACTGGCCGAGGCCGAGCACGGTGTCGATCATTTCCTGACCGCCTTCAACTTCGTCCGCGAACTGCTCATAGATGGGCTTGGACGCTTCGATGAACGCAGCCTTGTCGGCGGTGTTCACTTCCACACCTGCGTCTTCGATGACCTTCAGCAGGCTGGTTTCCAGCTCTGCCGCTTTTTCGTAGGTGAAGTCCTGGGTTTTGCTGCCACAGTCTGCCAGTGCAGCTTTGACGTTATCCGCAAGCCCGTCATACTTCTTTTTGGACATCAGAACGTAGGCCGGCGTGTAAACGTGGCCGGTCACCGAAAGGTACTTCTGCACTTCCTGAAATTTGGCAGAAGCGATCTGAGCATAGGGGTTCTCCTGGCCGTCGATCACGCCGGTCTGCAGCGCGGTGAAGACATCCGAGAACGCCATCGGTGTCGGATTGGCGCCATACTGCTGAAACATCTTCAGACGCCAGACGCCGTTGGGTGTCCGCAGTTTGATCCCTTCAAGATCCGCCGGCACATTGATCGGACGGACATTGTTGGTGATGTTCCGAAAGCCGTTTTCTGCAAGCCCTACAATGTGATAGCCGGCGTCATTGGCAGCGGACTGGAACTTGTCCATCATTGCATCCTGAACACGGCGCATGTGGTCGCGGTCAGAAATGATGTAAGGCATCTCAAAGATGCCAAAGGTGTCATCGACCGAGGACATGACCGAGGACGGCAGCGAGAAGTCAACCTGCCCCAGTTTCAGTTTCTGCAGAAGCTCTTTGTCTTTGCCGAGCTGCGACGAGCCGAAAGTCTGCACTTCAACCTCACCGTCGAGGGCAGCGTTCGTGCATTCTGCAAAGTTGTTGACCGTCGCCTCAAAGAGCGAGCCCGGCGCACCGACATGACCGAATTTCATTGTTTCAGCCGCAGACAACGATGTTGCCATGCCGCAGATCGCGGTCGCCGCGAAAAGTTTCACAAGATGTTTCAAAGTTTTCTCCTCCCAGAGTATTTGTTTTCCTTAAGGTGCCATTTTTTCACGGCTTATTTGCTTTCAGGCCAGCATAGCCATCGCCGCCTGTACGCCGCCCTCCCGGTGCGGGACATTCGCCTTTTTGAGGCCCATCTCCACGCCTGCGAGGGTTCCGATGAGCATCAGGTCGTTGAAATCGCCCAGATGCCCGATGCGGAATACCTTGTCCGCGACTTTTGACAGACCGTTTCCCAAGGATATGTCAAAATGCTCTAATGTCGATGCCCGGAACGCATCCGCGCTGTGGCCGTCGGGCATAACGACAGCGGTGAGAACGCCGCTTTCCTGGCCCTGCGCCGCGCAGAGCACATCAAGCCCCCAGGTTCTGACCGCTTTGCGCGCGGCAGCACCGTGACGGGCATGGCGGGCAAATACATTCTCCAGACCCTCCTCATGCAGCATATCAATCGCCTCATTGAGACCATAAAGGAGGTTCGTGCCGGGCGTATAGGGAAAATAGCCGGTCTTGTTCGGGCCGACCATTTCCGCCCAGTCCCAGTAAGACCGCTGCAGCCCGGCGCTTTTATTCGCCGCCATTGCCTTCTCGCTCACCGCGTTGAAAGACAGCCCCGGCGGCAGCATCAGACCCTTTTGCGAACCGGACACGGTGACATCCACTCCCCAGGCGTCGTGCTGATACTCAAGCGAGGCCAGTCCGGAGATCGTATCGACCATAAAAAGGGCGGGATGGCCGGCGTTGTCGATGGCCTGACGGATGGCGGCCACCGGTGATACCGAGCCCGTAGAGGTCTCATTGTGCACCACACAGACAGCTTTGATCTCATGTGCTGTGTCTTCAGCCAGACGGGCTTCAATCTGATCGGGGTCGGCACCGCCGCGCCAGTCGCCTTCGATAAATTCCGCCTTCAGGCCGAGTTTCTCCGCCAGTTTCTTCCACAGGGTCGCAAAATGCCCGGTTTCAAACATCAGCACCCGGTCGCCAGGAGAGAGCGAATTGACCAGAGCAGCCTCCCAGGCCCCCGTGCCCGAGGACGGGTAAATAAAAACGTGGCTTTCCGTATTGAATATGCCCTTCATGCCTTCCAGCGCCCGCAGACCCACCTTTGCAAACTCAGGGCCGCGATGGTCTATTGTCTGGCGCGAAATCGCGCTGAGTATTCTTTCGGGCACCGCGCTGGGGCCCGGTATCTGCAAAAAATGGCGTCCGGCTCTTCTCATGTCAGGCTTTTTCCTCCCGGATTTCCGGTGCAGCGCCGGTTTCAGCCGGCGGGGTGACCAGAAAATTATTGATACAGCGTAATTTTGAATTCATAATTATGTCAATAAAAAATCTGACGCGCTGTTGAAGCTGTACTGGAGCATGAATGTCTAACCTTCTGAAAAGTCTTGAAAAGCGGATTGAAGGAGATCTGCTTTTTGACGATTTCTCGCGCGGACGCTACGCCACGGATGCGTCGCTTTATCAGATGATGCCGCTGGGTGTGCTCTCGCCGAAATCAGAAGATGACATCCGTGCGGCACTGGATATCGCCTCGGAACAGGGCGTGTCGGTTCTTGCCCGCGGCGGGGGCACTTCGCAGTGCGGCCAGACCGTTAATACAGGCCTCGTGCTCGATAATACCCAGTATTTCAACGACATCCTCGAACTCGATGTCGAAAACCGTCGCTGTGTTGTACGCCCGGGCATTGTGCTCGACGAGCTTAACCGGGTGCTGAAGCCACATGGACTGTGGTTTCCGGTTGATGTCTCCACCGCGTCGCGGGCGACGATCGGCGGCATGGCCGGCAATAATTCCTGCGGCGGCAAATCTCTGCGGTATGGCATGATGCGTGACAATGTTCTGTCAATCGACGCCCTCATGGCGGATGGCAGCAAACACAGATTTGGTCCCACAGGCGGCGATCATGCACAGGATTTCACGAACCTTTCTGAAGACCTGCTGCGACTTGGC
>CBDUCB010000052.1:0-17558 GCA_965365545.1 uncultured Roseobacter sp.
GGCCTAGACCGCCGGTCCGCCCGGTTGTGGCAGCCCCAGAAGCCGCGCAATTTTATCGAAAGCTTCGCCGGGTGCATCGTCGATCGTGCCGCCAAGCCGGGTGAAATCGTCCGGTCCGCGCACCAGCAGAAACTGGCAGTGCCCGCCGGAGACAAGCAGCATCAGCCAGGGATATGCCACGGCATCGGTCAGACCGGGCGTCAGCGCGTGACCAGCGAGATGGTTTATCCCGTAAAGCGGTTTGCCCGTGGCGGCCGCCAGCCCCTTGGCACACATCACACCGGACACCACGCCGCCGATCAGCCCCGGACCCGCAGTCACTGCAATTGCGTCGATGTCATCCAGCCCGAGACCTGAAGCCTCCAGCGCCTGTTCCACGCAATGATCAAGCGTTTCAGCATGCGCGCGCGCAGCGATCTCCGGCACTACGCCCCCGAAACCGGCGTGCAGCTCCGCCTGCCCCCGCACCACGGAGGACAGGATCTCTGTCGCGCCACCGGCCGTCCGGCGCAGCACGGCAGCAGCCGTGTCATCACAGCTGCTTTCCAGCGCCAGAACGGTACAGGGTGCGGCCATCAGGGTGTTTCCGTTGCAAGATAAACGCCCTGCAGGTAACACCGGATGGCTGCGTAAACAATGCCGGGGGCGAGATGGCAGATCAGAAGTTGTCATTGCTGATGACACGTCCCGCAGGCTCAAACACGGGTTTTGTCGGGATGCTGCCGCCGCGGGTCAGGTCCCGGGTAGAGGTTATTGAAAGCCCGCTGCTGAGTATTGATCCCCTTGGCGGAACGGCGGCGCCGGGCCCGCAGGAAGAAGCGCTTTTTTCCTCGTCCAACGGTGTGCGGTTTGCCCCGCCGGGTGATGGCCGCAGGGCATGGTGCGTCGGCGCACGTACAACGGCCAGCGCACAGGACGCGGGCTGGGATGCCGTGCATGCGGGCGACACGGCTGCGGACCTGATCACGCGGATCCTCGCGGAACGCCCGGCGGCAGATCTCGTGCATCTGAGCGGCGCACACACGCGCGGCGCGATCTGTGAAACGTTGCAGGCTGCGGGGCTGCGGGCCCGGAGAATCGTTCTCTACAATCAGCAGCTTTTGAGCCTCAGCCCGGCTGCCCGCGCGCTTTTTGACCAGCCCCGGCAGGTCATTGTGCCGCTTTTTTCACCACGTATCGCCGCGCAGTTTGTGGCAGAATGCCCGGCCCCTGAACAGGTGATCGCAGTCTTTCTGAGTGACGCTGTTGCGGCCAGCACGGGTCAGACAACGTTTTTGCAGCGGATCACGGCCGGCACGCCCGATGCGGTTTCCATGGCGGCAAGTATTGAAAAACTGTTTCCCTGAGACAGCTTGGGTTGAGAGGAGTTCCGCCGCGGAGTAAGGTTTCAAAGCGACGCCGGCGGGCGGAGAATCGGATTAGGGGTGGATGTTTTGGCTAAATCGCGCAAATCGGACAATAAGGAAAACGACAAAGACCTGTCCGCAGAGACGCCGGAGACACTTGTCACCGATGAAGTAACAGGTAAAGACACGCCCGATAAAAAGGCAGATGACAACGGCGCGCAGGAGCAGCACGAAGTCTCTGCTGAGCAGTCGGATGCAGCGGATGAGCCGGTCACGGATCCTGATGCGATCCTCGCGACGACGCCTGAGAAAGCACCTGATCCCGACCCTGAAAATCCCGGTGCAGAGCCTGATTTCGTTTTATTAGAGACTGATGAAACTGAAAAGAAATCATCCGGAAACCCCTGGTCTGCGGAGACGGGAGAGACAGATATTGCGGACACGCAGACCGCAGTAAAGGACGCCGGTGAGACCTCTGACGCGGATAAACCGGAAGAGGAACAGGCCCTGCCTGTGGTCACTCAGACCACGGTGCGCGAGGTGCATAAAGGCAGCATGTGGCCCGCCGTTTTTGGTGGCGTGATTGCCGCCCTGATCGGTTTTATCGCAGGGCGCGGCGATCAGCTTGACGCTTATCTGCCGGAATCGATGCAGAGAAGCAGCATTGATGTTGCAGAGATCGAATCGTGGACGGAGGAGCTGAGCTCTGAGACCGCCGCTCTTTCCGCACGGATTGAAGCACTGGAAAACGCCGAACCCATGGTTGCTGACACCTCGGAGGTCTCCGGCGCTGTCGGTGAACTGGCCACGTCAGTTGAAGCCCTTTCCGGGCGGATCAGTGATCTGGAAAGCAGGCCTGTCGTCACGGATACCGGCGACAGCGGCGCCTCTGCAGAAGAGATTGCCGCTCTGCAGGCCGCGCTGGATGAGCAGAGCCGGCAGATCGCTGCACAAAGTGAAGAGATCGCAACCCTGCAGGCCGGGGCTGCCGACGCTGAAGCAGCCGCACGTTCAGAGGCTGAGAAGATCCTCGCGCGGGCGGCTCTGACGCGGGTGGTTACAGCCGTCGAAAGCGGTGAGGCTTTCGAGCCGGCACTGAGCGATCTTGAAGAGGTCGCACCTGTTGAGGTCCCTGAGGCGCTGCGCACTGCCGCATCTGACGGTGTCCCCACCATCAGTGATCTGCGTGACAGTTTTCCGGGTGCTGCACGTGCCGGTCTTGCCGCAGCGCGCGCCAATACGCCCGAAGCCGACGTTCAGGGCGTTGGCGCATTTTTGCGTCGTACGCTCGGTGCGCGGTCTGTGACGCCGCGGGATGGTGATGACCCTGATGCGATCCTGTCGCGCAGCGAAGCCGCTCTGAAACAGGGTGATATCGCGCTTGCGCTGAGCGAGATGGAGGCGCTTCCCGAACCTGCCAGAACCGCGATGCAGGACTGGATAGCCTCTGCCGAGGCCCGTCAGGCCGCCCGTGACGCTGCAACCACGCTGTCTGACAGCCTGCAAAGTAACTAAGGAAGACATAATGCTCTGGTCTCTGATTAAGATTGTACTCTTTGTTGCAGCTGTTGCAGCACTGGCACTCGGTGCCGATTACCTGCTCGAAAGCGAAGGCGGTGTGCAGGTCACCGTGATGGGCAGCGAATACACCTTTGGTCCGCTGCAATCGGTGATCGCCGTGGCGGTGATGGTGCTTGCCGTCTGGATATTGCTGAAACTGCTGTCGCTGCTGATGGCCACGTGGCATTTCCTCAATGGTGATGAAACGGCGCTGTCGCGTTATTTTGACCGCAACCGGGAGCGCAAAGGCTTTGAGGCTCTGTCCGAAGGGCTTATGGCGCTGGCAAGCGGCGAGGGCCGTGTTGCAATGAATAAAGCCGCCAAAGCCGACCGTTATCTCAACAAGCCTGACCTGACAAATCTGCTCACTGCGCAGGCCGCCGAAATGGCCGGGGACAAACGCAAGGCCGAAGAAACATATAAAAAGCTGGTCGCCAACAATGCGACGCGCTTTGTCGGTGTGCGCGGTATTCTGCGTCAGAAACTGGCAGAGGGGGACACTGAAACGGCGCTGGCTCTGGCTGAGAAGGCTTTTGCTCTTAAGCCCAGACACGAAGAAACCCAGGACGTTCTGTTGCGTCTGCAGGCAAAGAAAGAGGACTGGGCCGGTGCGCGTCAGACCCTGAGTGCCAAGCTGAAACACGGCAACCTGCCGCGCGATGTGCACAAACGCCGTGATGCGGTTCTGGCGCTGTCAGAGGCGAAGGATATCATTTCTGACGAGAGCTCTATCGAGGTGCAGGAAAAGGCCATCGAGGCGAACAAACTGTCGCCTGACCTCATTCCCGCAGCGGTCATGGCGGCGCGCAGCTATATCCGCCAGCAGCGACCGCGCCTCGCGACGCGGCTCCTGAAAAAGGCCTGGGAGGCACACCCGCATCCCGATCTGGCCGCAGCTTTCGCTGAAATAGAGCCTGATGAGACGCCCCAGGCCCGGATCAAACGTTTTGCCGCTCTGACCAGGACGCGGCCTGACGACCCCGAGACAAAGATGCTGCTGTCTGAACTGCACATCGCCAACGAAGATTTCCCGGAAGCCCGGCGCGCTCTGGGTGATCTGGTTGAAACAGACCCGACAGTGCGGTCTGTGACCCTGATGGCGGCGATCGAGCGGGGCGAGGGGGCAGCAGATGCAGTCGTGCGGGGCTGGCTTGCGCGGGCGGTAACTGTTTCGCGCGGACCGCAGTGGATCTGTGACAACTGCCAGCACATCCATGCGGAGTGGGCGCCGATCTGTGAAAACTGCGAGAGCTTTGACACTCTGGCCTGGAAACGCCCGCCGATGTCGGAAATGGCGATGCCGGGCGGCGTGCAGATGCTTCCTCTGATTGTCGGTACGCTTGAGGACAAATCAGCGGCGGAAGAGCCCGACGAAACAACCGACGATACCGAAATTGTAGACGCGGAGCTGGTCACGGATCCGCCGGGCGACCCCGCAACGGAAACTCCCGACAACCAGGAAACCAGCAAAGCCGTCTGAAACCCCGTCGCCGGGTCTTGACCTTCCAGTTACTGGAACCCTTATGTAGACTGCATCTGCATAAGGGAACCCCGGCACATGGCACATACAGTCACGCTTTCGGTCGAAAAAATGTCCTGCGCCTCCTGCGTTGGACGGGTGGATCGCGCCCTTTCGGCGGTGCCCGGGGTTCACGGCGTCGCGGTCAACCTCGCAACGGAAACCGCGACCGTCACCGGCGACGTTTCTGCTGACGCTCTGATCGCCGCCGCAAATGACGCAGGATACCCCGCGCGCCGGTCCGATGCCGATGCGCTGGCGCAGGGCGCGCGCCGTGATGCAGAAGCCAGCCACCTGAAAAGGCAGGTTGTTCTGGCGGCGGCACTGACCGCGCCGGTGTTTTTCCTCGCCATGGGCGCGCATGTGGTGCCGGCACTCGAAGTTGCGGTGGGGCAGGGGAACAGCCACCTCATTCAGGCCATCCTGACGCTTGCGGTAATGGCCGGCCCCGGGCGCGCTTTCTATCGTGACGGGTTTCCGGCGCTTTTCCGGGGCGCGCCCGATATGAACAGCCTCGTTGCCCTCGGCAGCGGTGCGGCGCTGATATATTCGTTGTTTGTGATGCTGATCCCTTCGGCCTTTCCCGAAGCAGCCCGCGGCGTTTATTTTGAAGCTGCAGCCGTCATCGTGACCCTGATCCTCACAGGACGCTGGCTGGAGGCGCGCGCCAAGGGCCGTACCGGAGCCGCGATCCGTGCGCTCGCCGGGTTGCAGCCGCGCAGCGCCCGTGTGGAACGCGACGGAAAGACCCTTGATGTGGCCGTGGCTGACATCGTGACGGGCGACATCATTCTGCTGCGTCCGGGCGAACGGGTGCCGGTCGACGGCGAAGTTCTTGAAGGTACAGGCGCCGTGGACGAGGCGATGATGACCGGCGAGCCAATGCCGGTGGAAAAGATGCCCGGTGATAAGATCACCGGCGGCACGGTCAACGGCGCGGCCAGCCTCAGGATCAGAGCGACCCGGGTGGGCAAAGACACCGTGCTTGCCGGCATTATCCGCATGGTACAGCAGGCCCAGGGCGCAAAACTACCGGTGCAGGATCTGGTGGACCGCATCACCATGTGGTTCGTTCCGGCGGTGCTGGTGGTGGCCGCGATTTCCGTCGTGGCCTGGGTGATCTTCGGGCCGGCGCCCGTCATATCCTATGCTCTGGTGGCCGGTGTCTCGGTGCTGATCATCGCCTGTCCCTGCGCCATGGGGCTGGCAACGCCGACCTCGATCATGGTGGCGGTGGGACGTGCTGCCGAACTGGGCGTTCTTTTCCGAAAGGGCGATGCGTTGCAGACGCTGGCCGGGATCGACGTCATCGCCTTCGATAAAACCGGCACACTGACAACCGGACGGCCGGTGCTGGCGAGCCTCGAACTTGTTGAAGGCCAGAAGAGAACTGACCTGCTGGCATATATCGCCGCTGTTGAGGCGCGGGCCGAACATCCCGTCGCCCGCGCCATTGTCGAGGCTGCAAAAGATGCGGGTGCGCCGGAGCACGCGGCGCAGAATATCTCCGCCCGCAGCGGTCTGGGCATCGAAGGAGAGGTCGAAGGCCGCACCGTCCTGATCGGTTCGGGCAAGCTGATGGCTGATGCCGGGATCAGCACAGCACAGATGGACGACCGCGCCGGTGAACTTGCGGCGCAGGGTCAGACGGTATTTTTCGCCGCAATCGACGGCGACGTTGCGGCGCTTCTGGGGGTGTCGGATCAGATCAAAGAAAACGCCCGCGCAACTGTGGCCGCGCTGCGCGCGCATGGCACGGAGGTTGCCATGATCACCGGCGACCGCGAAGAAACGGCCCGCACAATCGCCAAAGAGATCGGCATCAGCACCGTGGTCGCGGGCGTCATGCCCGACGGCAAGGTCAGTGCCCTGCAGGAGATCCGAGGCGATGGACGCCGTATCGCTTTTGTCGGGGACGGGATCAACGACGCGCCGGCCCTTGCGGCCGCGGATGTGGGCATCGCCATCGGCGCGGGCACGGATGTGGCAATTGAAGCGGCAGACGTGGTTCTGATGTCCGGCGATCTGCAGGGTGTCATCCGTGCGCTATCAGTCTCTGATAAGGCAATGCGCAACATCCGTCAGAACCTTTTCTGGGCATTCGGATATAATGTCGCCCTGATCCCCGTCGCCGCCGGGGTCCTCTGGGCCAGTGCAGGTATCCTGTTGTCACCGATGCTCGCGGCCGGGGCCATGGCGCTTTCCAGTGTTTTTGTTCTGACCAACGCACTGCGCCTGCGTGGCATGACGGGAGATACACTTTGAACATCAGCGACGTCGCAAAGGCCACGGGCCTGCCGGTGAAAACCATCCGCTATTACGAAGACATTGATCTGATCACGCCCGGGCGGGGCGAGAACGGCTATCGCAGGTTCAGCGTTCAGGATCAGCACCGGCTGGCTTTCATCGGGCGGGCCCGCTCGCTGGGGTTTTCGGTCGAAGCCTGCCGCAGTCTGCTGTTGCTTTACAATGACCGCGACCGGGCCAGCGCCGATGTCAAAAGGATCGCCAGAGAGCATCTCGCGGAGATTGAACGCAAGCGGGATGAGCTGACACAGATGCGCGACACGCTCTCTCATCTGATCAGCGCCTGCGCGGGCAACGACCGGCCCGACTGCCCGATCCTCGCGGATCTGGCGTCAGGTGATGGCTCTTGACGCGGCGCGCATTCGGGTCAGGTTAGGCGCATGGCCGACGTTTTCCAGCATACGATCAAGGTTCTCTTTCAGCACTGCGACCCGGCGGGGATCGTTTTTTATCCGCGCTACTTCGAGATGGTGAACCAGACGGTCGAGGAATGGCACGAGGTCGGCCTTGGCCACTCATTTGCACAGATGCATCTGGAACGCGGCCACGGTGTGCCAACGGTCTCGATCGGGGCCGAGTTTTCCGCGCCCAGCAAAATGGGCGATGTTCTGACCTGGCGGCTGCATGTTACAAAACTCGGGCGTACATCCGCCCATCTGCATGTCGAAGCGCATTGCGCGGAGGAACTGCGCATGACCGCCACGCCGGTTCTCGTGTCGGTGGATATGAGCACCGGCCGTCCGGTGCCCTGGCCCGACGCCATGCGGTCACGCATCACGACCTTCCTGCACAGCAAACAGCTTTAAATATAAAAATTTCAGGCTTGAAACAAATTTCGTGTCGGATAGGTTTGTGATCAGTGAATCACAGACTGGGTGCCGGTGATGAAAGTTGCATGTCTGGGCGGAGGGCCTGCGGGGCTCTATTTTGCGATCTCGATGAAATTGCGCGGGCCGGAGCATGAGATCGTGGTCTTCGAACGCAACAAGGCTGACGACACCTTTGGCTGGGGGGTCGTACTGTCCGACGAAACGCTGGATAACCTCGCCGCAAACGATCCCGTCAGTGCTGACATGATCCGGGCCGAATTTGCATACTGGGACGATATTGCGGTGGTGCATGACGGGCACCGCACGGTTTCCTCCGGCCACGGGTTCTGTGGCATCGGGCGTAAACGCCTGCTGATACTGCTGCAGCAGCGCGCGCGCGATCTGGGCATTGATCTGCGCTTTGAGCAGACTGTGGAAAAAGCTGCTGATCTGGCGGCGGAGTACGATCTTGTTGTGGCTTCTGACGGGCTGAATTCCCGCACCCGAATGGAGTTCGAAGAAAGCTTTAAGCCCGATGTGGATCTGCGCAAATGCCCCTTCACATGGCTGGGCACCCATCAGAAATTTGACGATGCATTTACGTTTATTTTCGAGAAGACCGAGCACGGATGGGTCTGGGCACACGCCTATCAGTTCGACCCTGATACGGCGACTTTCATCGTGGAATGCAGTCAGGAGACCTATGATAAATGGGGCTTTGAGACGATGTCCAAAGCGGACAGCATCGCCACCTGCGAGCGGATTTTTGAAAAGCATCTCGGCGGTCATGCGCTGATGTCGAACGCCGGTCATGTGCGCGGGTCGGCGTGGATACGGTTCCCGCGCGTGCTTTGTGAGCACTGGCATCACGACAATATCGTGCTGATGGGCGACGCCGCGGCGACGGCACATTTCTCAATCGGGTCGGGCACAAAACTTGCGCTGGAATCCGCCATAGCTCTCGCCGATTATCTTACGACTGAAGACAGCATGCAGGCCGCCTTTCAGAAATACGAAGATGAACGGCGCGTGGAAGTTCTGAAACTTCAATCGGCCGCACGCAACTCGCTGGAGTGGTTCGAGGAGGTCGGGCGCTACCTTGATCTCGATCCGGTGCAGTTCAGTTATTCGCTGCTCACCCGGTCGCAGCGGATCAGTCACGAGAACCTTCGCGCGCGCGATGCCGACTGGCTGAGGTCTGCGGAAGGCTGGTTTCAGACCGCGGCCGGGGTCAGCGACAACGCGCCGGTGCGGCACCCGATGTTCGCCCCCTTTCAGTTGCGCGGGATGCATCTGAAAAACCGCGTCGTGGTCTCGCCAATGGCGCAGTACAAGGCGGTGGATGGCACGCCGACCGACTGGCACCTCATCCATTACGGTGAGCGCGCCAAGGGCGGCGCGGGTCTGATATATACGGAAATGACCTGTATCAGTGACGATGCACGCATCACGCCGGGCTGCCCCTGCATGGCAACAGATGCTGATGAGGCCGCCTGGAAACGCATTGTGGATTTCATTCACGCGGAGACCGGGGCGAAAGTCTGCCTGCAGCTTGGTCACGCGGGATCGAAAGGATCGACCCAGGTGGGCTGGGAGGAAATGGACGCGCCGCTTGAGACGGGGAACTGGCCGCTTATTGCAGCGTCCGATGTTCCCTGGTCGCCACACAACGCAGCACCACGCCCGATGACGCGGGACGATATGGACCGGGTAAAGGCTGATTTCGTTGCGGCAGTGAAACGCGCGGACCGTGCCGGATTTGACATGATCGAGCTGCACGCCGCGCACGGCTATCTGATTTCGGGTTTCATCACACCGGTGCAGAACCGGCGGGAGGACGAATATGGCGGATTTCCGGAGAACCGCCTGCGCTATCCGCTGGAGGTTTTTGACGCCATGCGCGCCGCCTGGCCCGAAGACAAACCTATGTCGGTGCGGATTTCTGCACACGACTGGCTTGGCGATGACGGCATCACGCCTGAAGATGCCGTGCAGATCGCAGCGGCCTTCCGCGATCATGGCGTGGACATTTGTGATGTCTCCGCAGGGCAGACTTCGACAGAAGCACGGCCTGTCTATGGCCGCATGTTTCAGACACCGTTTTCGGACCGGATCCGCAATGAGACCGGCCTGCCCACCATGGCGGTCGGCAATATTTTCGAGCCTGATCACGTGAATTCCATTCTGATGGCCGGGCGTGCGGATCTGGTATGTCTCGCCCGGCCGCATCTCAGTGACCCTTACTGGCTGTTGCATGCCGCGACCGCCCTGGGGGACCGTGCAGAAGCCTGGCCTGCGCCTTACCTGCCTGGCCGTGATCAGGCCTGGCGACTGGCGGACAAAGATCAGGCCGCCTCTGAGGAGATCCGCGCATGAGACGGGTGCTGGTGACAGGCGGCGGGTCGGGCATCGGGCGCGCCATTGCCCGCGATTTTGCCGATGCAGGTGACGCGGTCACGATTTCCGGACGACGTAGCGATGCCCTCGAGGAAACGGATGACGGGCGCGGTATGACGTTGCGCCCGGGCGATGTGACCCGCGAGACGGATGTGCGCGCCCTCTTTGATGCACCCTTTGATGTGGTTGTTGCCAATGCGGGATCTGCTGTGGTTTTGCCACTCGCAAAAACCGGGCTGGAAGACTGGCAGAGCACCATTGATGTCTGCCTGACGGGCGTTTTTCTGACGTTCCGCGAGGCGTTGCGCGACATGCCTGCCGGGGGGCGGCTGATTGCCATGGCGTCGACCTCGAGCCTGCAGGGGAGCGCGAACCTTTCCGCCTATGTGGCGGCCAAACACGGCGTGCTGGGCATGGTGCGCAGCCTTGCGATCGAGGTGGCGCGCAAGGACATCACCTGCAACGCCGTCTGCCCCGGTTTTGTGGACACACCGATGGCCGATGGCGCGGTTCAGAACGTGGCCACACGGTACGATATCAGCCTGGAAGAGGCGACCGCCCGGATCGTGGAGGACAATCCGCTGAAACGCATGATCCGGCCCGACGAAGTGGTTGCCGCCGTCCGGTTTCTGGCAAGTGCCGAGGCCAGCATGGTAAACGGCCATGCGCTCAGCGTATCGGGAGGCGAAGTATGAGACGATGCAGGCAGTTTCCTACAGCTGGAGAGCATTGATGCAGGAGACCACGTCCCCGTCAGACCTTAGCAAAGACCGTTTGCGTGTCTGGCTGCGCATGCTCAAAGTCACCCGGATGATCGAGGCTGAACTGCGCGAACGCATGCGCCTGACCTGGGATACCACTCTGCCGCGCTTCGATGTCATGGCGGCCTTGCGCCGCAACGCGGAGGGGCTCAAAATGACCGATCTGTCCGGTGTCCTGCGTGTCTCGAATGGCAATGTTACCGGGATCGTGGACCGCCTGGTGGCTGACGATCTGGTCGAGCGGCGCGCCGTCGAGGGCGACCGCCGGGCCATGCGCGTTGTGCTGACGGCGGCAGGGCGAGAGATGTTTGACGAGATGGCCGCTGTGCATGAGCTCTGGGTCGATGAGCTTTTGTCACCGGTCGGCGCGCAGGGTCTGAGCACGCTGCACAGCCGTCTGGGGCGCATAACCGGTCGTCTTGAGGAGGAAAGCTGATGCCTGAGCATTTCAACCTGACGCGCCGGGGGGATGTGGCCCTCGTGACCCTCAACAACCCGTCCCGCAAGAACCCGCTGACCTTTGAAAGCTATGCTGAACTGCGCGACTGGTTCCGCGCGCTGCGCGATGATGAGGAAACAGGCGCTGTGGTGTTCGGATCGGCGGGTGGCAATTTCTGCTCCGGTGGCGATGTGCACGACATCATCGGGCCGCTGGTCGCGATGGATATGAAAGACCTGTTGAAATTCACCCGGATGACCGGTGATCTTGTCAGGGCGATGCTGGGTTGTGGCAAGCCGGTGATCGCAGCGGTGGATGGTGTCTGTGTTGGTGCAGGGGCAATCATCGCCATGGCCTCGGATCTGCGGCTGGCCACTGCTGACGCGAAAACCGCGTTTCTGTTCACCCGGGTGGGGCTCGCGGGCTGTGACATGGGTGCCTGTGCGATGCTGCCGCGCATTATCGGGCAGGGCCGGGCGGCCGAACTGCTCTACACCGGGCGCACCATGGGCGCAGACGAGGGCGAAGCCTGGGGGTTTTTCAACCGCCTTGTGGCCCCCGGGGACCTTGAAGCTGAGGCTGTCACCCTGGCGCAGCGGATCGCCGACGGGCCCGGGTTTGCGCATATGATGACCAAAACCATGCTGCAGCAGGAATGGTCGATGACCGTCGATCAGGCGATTGAAGCCGAAGCGCAGGCGCAGGCCATCTGCATGCAGACCGCCGATTTCCGCCGCGCTTACGAGGCGTTTGTGGCCAAAGAGAAACCGGTGTTCGAAGGTGATTAGAGACTGTTTTATGACAGACACTCCTTCCCACTCTGCAGATCACCGGCGCCTCGGGCAATGCTTTCTGCCGCCGGACGACGTAAGGACCCCGTGCCATGACAGACCGTAGTTTTCTCGACTGGCCGTTTTTCGAAGACCGGCACAGGGAGCTTGCGGCAGCGTTGGAGACCTGGTGTGTCGAAAACCTCGGGTCGGTCGATCACAGCGATACCGATGCTGCGACCGTGGCGCTCGTGCGGATGCTGGGGAAAGGCGGCTGGCTGAGATATTCCGGTCCTGATCCGGCGAAACCTGCGCCGCTGGATGTGCGCAGCCTGTGCCTGATCCGCGAAACACTGGCACGCCACGACGGGCTGGCGGATTTCGCCTTTGCGATGCAGGGGCTGGGCATGGGGGCTGTCTCGCTTTTCGGAAGCTCAGAGCAGCGCGAATGGCTTGTCCGTACACGCAAAGGCGCGGCTCTCTCAGCATTTGCGCTCAGCGAGCCGGCGTCGGGCTCCGATGTCGCCAGTCTTGCGACAACGGCGGTGCGCGATGGCAATCACTATGTGCTGAACGGCGAAAAAACCTGGATTTCCAATGGCGGTATTGCGGATGTCTACACGGTTTTCGCACGCACCGGAGAGGCAGAGGGCGCGCGCGGGCTCTCGGCCTTTCTGGTGCCGGCTGACACGCCGGGACTGGAAGTTACCGAACGGCTTGAGGTGATGGCGCCGCATCCGCTGGCGCGGCTGACGTTCCGCGATCTGCGCATCGATGCCGGTGCAGTGATCGGAACCCCTGGCGAGGGGTTCAAAGTCGCGATGTCGGTGCTGGATGTCTTCCGCTCCACCGTTGCAGCGGCAGCACTCGGGTTTGCGCGTTCCGCACTGGACGCGTCTCTTCAGCGGGTCCGCGCACGGCAGCTTTTCGGCGCGCCGCTGTCGGAGTTACAGATGGTTCAGGGGCACATCGCTGATATGGCGCTGGATGTGGATGCCTCGGCACTGCTGATTTACCGTGCGGCCTGGGCGAAGGACACAGGCGCCGCGCGTGTCAGCCGGGAGGCCGCAATGGCGAAACTTTTTGCTACGGATCAGGCGCAGCGTGTCATCGACAAAGCGGTGCAGCTGCACGGTGGCGACGGGGTGCGCGTGGGATCGGTTCCCGAACGGCTTTACCGCGAAATCCGGGCGCTGCGGATCTATGAAGGGGCGTCAGATGTGCAGAAGGTCGTGATCGCCCGCGCGACACTGAAAACCCCGTAACAGAGCCGGTTATTCAGGTCCTGCGGCCTGTGCCAGCTCATCCAGCGTGATGTGCACGATGTCCGGGCTGATGATTGTCCGGCGCACCAGCCGGTCGAACTGGCGGGCGAAGTAACATACCTGATCGGGACTGCTGACCACCAGATAGGCATCACCGATATAAAGAGCCACGCGCTCCTTGCCAAAGACGGTGAATGGTGCGGAGAAACTCCGCGTGCCGTCATAAAGATGCAGCCGGAGCGCGGGATAATTATCGCGGCATACGCGCGCCATATGAGTAAGCTGCCGGCGTCGCAAAGCCACCGGCGTGTCGGCCCAGAGGCCGGTGCCGGCAGAGAGATCCCGAAGGGTCTGGACCGGCATGGCAATCTCCACGTCGACATCATCAAGCGAGATACTGCCCAGAACCGCCTCGACACCGCCACCGCGCGGACCGGGTGTGCCGTTATGACCCGCTTCATCAGGATCAAAGCTCAGCATGTCAGGCAGGGTAGAGGGCACATAACGCAGTTTGAACCCGGTGGCCTCGCTGCGCCACTGGTCCAGCGGAGTGGAGCCATCGGCCTGTCTTTCCTGTTCAATCTTGACGCTGCCTGCCACTTCCTGGCGGCCTTCGGGTGCGTTCTCAAGACAGAGCAGCCAGTCCACCGAAACGCCGCTGACCGATGCGATGCGCCTGAGCGTTTCGGCCCGGGGCAGCCGGTCTGACGCAGGGCTCAGGAACTGGCTGAGAGCCGACCGGTCCATGCCGGTCTTGCGCAGGAAATCCGACCGGCCACTGCTGTGTGACCGGACAACCCGGCCAAGACGGGCGCGGAATTGCGCAGAAAGATCACGTTTGTCCAAGGGTCTGTCCGGATCATTTGTAGTAGAAACACTACAAAAGTGCTTAAACGCGTCGTAATAAACATAAGTGTTGCATATACACGCGCTTGTGAGAATTGTTTCAGCATCCAGAATAGAGCTGCTCCGGTCGACAGGCCGGCGCATCAGACGCAAGAGAACAAATAATTGAATACCCTAAGAACAAGAATTTTCACGCCGGTTGAATGGCCTACCCTGATTGTCGCAGCCTTGTGCTATGCCGGATATGCTGCGGCAACGAGCGCATATGGCACGCTTGGTCCCGCTGCATCAGCCATTCTGCTTACCCTGGCGCTCACACTTTATTCCTCACTGAATCACGAAGTGCTGCACGGACATCCCTTTCGAAGCACTCTGCTGAACACGGCTCTGGTCTTCCCGGCGCTGGGACTTTTCGTTCCCTATATACGGTTTCGCGATACCCATCTTGCGCATCACCATGATCCGGTTCTGACGGACCCTTACGACGATCCGGAAACAAACTTTGTCGATCCGGCTGTCTGGGCGCGCTGGTCTGCTCCACGCCGCGCGCTTTATGATTTTAACAACACGCTTGCGGGCCGCATGCTCGTCGGGCCGGTAATCAGCATGCTGACCTTCTGGAGGGGGGACATGCGCGCTGTGCTGCGCGGCGACCCGGCAATCGCAGGCGCATATCTCTTTCACGCCGCGGCGCTGATCCCGGTGGTGCTGTGGTGGACATTTGTCGCGGAGATGCCTGTCTGGCTCTATATGGTCACCGCATGGGCCAGCCTCTCAGTCCTTAAGATCAGGACGTTTCTGGAACACCGGGCGCATACCCGGGCACGCTGCAGAAGCGTCATAATCGAGGACCGGGGCCTGTTGTCGGTGCTCTTTCTCAAGAACAATCTGCACGCGGTGCATCATGCCTGCCCGCAGCTGCCCTGGTATCAGCTGTCAGATTATTATGCCGCGCGCCGGACAGCTTTTCTCGAACGCAACGGGGGCTATGCTTACCGGTCCTATGCTGAGATTGCCCGCCTCTTTCTCTTCCGTGCCAAGGATCCTGTACCGCATATTCTGTGGCCCCGGGACCCGGAGACCGTGACAGAGACGCCGGTCGCCGCGTCCGAACCGGTCCTCTGACGCGATTATACTTGCCATCCACACCGGCCTTCCTGTTTGCTGCGTCGAAAGTCGCAGCGGGGAGACGTGTGATGAATGATGTAAATATGCCGGTCCTCACCGGGATCAAAGACGGAATCGCCACCGTGACGCTCAACCGTCCCCGGTCGATGAATGCGCTCTCAGAGGAGGTGCTCGAAGCACTGCAGCAGACCTGGGACGACATTGCGGACAACCGCGCGGTAAAGGCCGTGATCCTGCGCGGGGCGGGTGATCACTTCTGCGCTGGTCATAACCTGAAGGAAATGACGCTGCGGCGTGAGGATGCCGACGGCGGGCACGGGTACTTTAACGATCTGTTTGCGCAGTGCTCGCGGATGATGATGTCGATCGTCAACCTGCCGCAGCCGGTCATCGCCGAGGTGCAGGGCATTGCCACCGCCGCAGGCTGCCAGCTGGTGGCAACCTGTGATCTTGCCATCGCTGCTGAGGATGCCCGGTTTGCCACCTCGGGGGTGAATATCGGGCTTTTCTGTTCCACACCGATGGTCGCCCTGTCGCGTAACGTGACGCGCAAGCAAGCGATGGAGATGCTGTTGCTCGGCGATTTTGTCCCGGCTGCGCGTGCTGCTGAAACCGGGCTTGTGAACCGCGTGGTGCCCCGCGGACAGCTTCCCGAGGCGACGCGGATCATGGCCGCTCAGATCGTCGGGAAATCACCCGTAGCAATCAAAACCGGCAAACGCGCGTTTTACCAGCAGGCCGAAATGCCGCTGGCCGAAGCCTATGCCTTTGCCGGTGCGACGATGGCGGAGAACATGATGGCGCGCGACACCGAAGCCGGCATCAGCGCGTTTATTGCCAAAGAGCCGATGCCCGACTGGACCGGCGAATAAATCCGGAACGACCCGGCTACCCGGTTTTTGCGCCCCAGAACGCCGTGCGGCTGGCCGCAAAATACCCGTCCTGCCCGCTGATCCGGCCCTGCAGCTCAACCGTGTCGCCGGCGCTCAGAACCACCATGCCGTTGATGGCCAGCGTGGTCCGGTCGCTGATATGCGGGCCGGTGATCTCGCCTGCCGCACCGGTGATCTCATCTGTACCGTTGGTGATCAGACGCGCTGACATCGTCACCTGACTGCTGGTGTTCTCACGGAAGGTCAGCGATGCGCCGAACTGATAGGTGCCGTCAACCGGAGCAGTGAAAGCATTGGTTGCCGCGTCAAAAGCGTTCTGAGCGTTGTATTCGGTCGTGTTAATGCCCACGGTGATCCAGGCGTCCGCCGCACAGTAGTTGTCGAAATCCGTGGTGGCTTTAAAACGCGGCAGGTTCGGAAGATCGACGATGCCGTTGCCGACCCCGATCCGCAGCCCGTCAAAAAACGTGCTGCCGTCCGGAGAGGCGGCGAGGCGCAGATTGTCGCTGCCGAAAAGCCCCAGTAAGGCCCGTGTCTGGAAATCCTTCTGAAAAACAATGCCGAGGTCGTCCGCGCTGTTTTCCTTGTTGAAGGTCGAGATCAGGCTGCCGGTTCCGCCATCCGCTTGGTAAAGCGCCGTCCAGAGGGCCGCGTTGATCTTTGCTGAAAAGGGCGTGTCGGGCAGGGTGGTCATGCCCAGCCCCAGCGCCTCGATATCCTGCAATTCGTCACTGTCGAGATCGATCCAGTCCGTCCCGTCATGCACGACAAGCGCATCGCGGCCCGAGACCCAGGCGCGCCACCCGGCGCGCGGCACGAAAAACCGCCAGCTTCCCTGGTCAAAGAGCGCGACCTCGCCGTCGTGTCCGGCCCAGTCGCCCGTGCCGGCATCACCAACAATATACCGAACGCCCTCGGCCGGGCCTGCGGGCGGCGCGGTCTGGTCGTCGGCCACAACCCCAAGCTGCGTGAGGGTGTCGAGGATCTGCAGTGCCTCATTATGGGTCACATGCTTTTGCGCCTGGTTCGGCATGATAAAGGGCAGCGAGAGGCTTCTGGAGGTATCGGCCATTGGAATTCCCATGATGAAGAGCAGATGCCGGGACTTTGGCCGAAAATCTTTACCCGGGCCTTAGAGAGCCGTCCCCGGGTTTAAAACTTCATTAACCAGCGGAACATGCGCATCACCCTCGCGATTTCCGGCTGTCGCCTGCACCGGTACAGGTGATGTGCGACACGGGCGGATCAGCCGGAAGGCAGCCGGCGTGAACCAGAAGCTTACAATCGTCGAAAGCGTCACCCCGCCGGCGACTGCCATAGCGAAAGGCGGCCAGAAACCTCCGCCCGCCAGGATCAGCGGCAAAAACCCTCCGACGGTCGTCACGGTTGTCGAGACGATATGGCGCGACGATGCCATGACCACGGCGACCATGGCCGCCGGCTCTCCCCGGCCCGCCGCGTCGTCTTCCTGTACAGCAGTCATGATCCTACGGGCCGCGTTGATCGACACGCCCTCGG
>CBDUCB010000053.1:0-17445 GCA_965365545.1 uncultured Roseobacter sp.
CTGCCACGGGAAACAGATGTCATCGTGATTGGTGGCGGGGTGATCGGCGTTTGCACCGCCCTTTATCTGCGACGGGCCGGGCTGCGGGTGCTGCTGCTGGAAAAGGGCCGGGTCGCGGGTGAGCAGTCGGGCCGTAACTGGGGCTGGATCCGCCAGCAGGGGCGGGATCCGGATGAGTTGCCGGTCATGATCGAAGCGAACCGCCTCTGGAAAGAACTTGCCCGACAGACCAACATGGATATCGGGCTGAGAACCGGAGGCGTGACGTATCTCGCGCGGTCGGCAAAGCAGCTTGCGAAATTTGATGCATGGCTGCCTTTTGCCCGCGCGCATGGCGTGGACACGCGGCTGTTGAGTGCGGCGGAGACCGCCGAACTCATTCCGGGCATGTCGGGAAGCTTTGCCGGCGCGCTGCACACGGCCTCTGACATGCGCGCGGAACCCTGGCGCGCGGTGCCGGCGCTGGCAGAGATCGCGGCCCGTGAAGGCGTCGTGATTGCCGAAGACTGTGCCGTGCGCGCGCTTGATATCGCGGCGGGTCGCGTGTCCGGTGTGGTCACGGAACGTGGCCGCGTTGCAGCATCCGTGGTCGTTCTGGCTGGCGGGGCGTGGTCTTCGCTCTTTTTGCGCAATCACGATGTGCACATTCCTCAGTTGTCTGTACGGGCCACCGTGGCCTCAACGACGCCGCTGCCCGAAGTTGCCTCAGGGGGGGTCTCAGATCAGCGCATTTCCTTCCGCTATCGCGCGGACGGCGGGTACTCATTGGCCGCGGGAGGCTTTCACGAGCTTTTTCTGGGGTGGGACGCATTCCGGGCGTTGCCGAAATTTCTGGCACAACTGCGGGCGGATCCTTTTGGCACCCGGTTCCTGCCGGCGGCCCCCCGGGGCTATCCTGATGCCTGGGGCACGCCGCGTCGGAGGTCAGCGGACGAACCGGGCCCCTTTGAAGCCCGGCGGGTGCTGAACCCCGCGCCCAATGCCGGACAGCTCAGAGCGCTGAAGCGCGGGTTTGCGGCGCTCTTTCCCGGAATGCCGGAGTTTGAGCTGTCACATGCCTGGGCGGGCATGATCGACACGATGCCGGATGTGGTGCCCGTTGTGGATCATGTCGCCGCACTGCCCGGTCTGATTTTAGGGACAGGCATGAGCGGGCACGGGTTCGGTATCGGTCCGGGCATGGGAAAGATACTGGCTGCACTCGCCACCGGCACGCCGCCCGGGCATGATCTGACCCGTTTCCGGCTGTCGCGGTTCATGGACGGGACGCGGATGGGTCCGGGGCCCGCGCTTTGACGCGGCACCATGGCTGCCGCTGTTCTGCGCCCGTCTGTTGACGCGGATGTGACCTGTGGCTCTTGCGGCTCCTGCTGTATCAACTAAAACGGGCGCACGCGTTGTGCGACGAAACCGCGCTCTGCAAGGCGCCCTCTCCCGGAGACCTCCCGTGCCTGTCAAAAACCGTTTTGCTGAACTGCACCCCGAAATTACGGCCTGGCGACAGGATCTGCATGAAAATCCCGAACTGCTCTTTGACACGCACCGCACATCGGCGCTGGTTGCGGAAAAGCTCAAAGCCTTTGGGTGCGATGAAATTGCGACGGGGATCGGGCGGACCGGGGTCGTCGGCGTGATCCGCGGAAAAACGGACCGCTCTGGCAGGGTGATCGGGCTGCGTGCTGATATGGATGCGCTGCCGATTCTCGAGCAGACCGGCGTGGAATACGCGTCAAAGACGCCAGGTGCTATGCACGCCTGTGGCCACGACGGGCACACGTCGATGTTGCTGGGGGCGGCGAAATATCTGACAGAGACACGTAATTTCGATGGTACGGTCGTGGTGATCTTTCAACCCGCCGAAGAGGGTGGCGGCGGCGGTCTGGAGATGTGCAAAGACGGGTTGATGGACCGCTTTGGCATTCAGGAAGTATACGGCATGCACAACTGGCCCGGGCTGCCGTCCGGTAGTTTCGCGATCCGTCCCGGGCCCTTTTTTGCGGCCACAGATATCTTCAACCTGGAGATCGAGGGTCTGGGCGGTCACGCAGCCAAACCAAACGAGACCATTGACACAACCGTGGTTGCCAGCCAGATCGTCCTGGCCGCACAGACCATCGCCAGCCGGAATGCGGATCCGGTGGATCAGATCGTTGTCTCGATCACGTCATTTGAAACCTCGTCCAAAGCGTTCAACGTAATTCCGCAGCGGGTGATGATGAAAGGCACAGTGCGTACCATGTCGCCGCAGATGCGTGATCTGGCACAGACCCGCCTGACAACGCTTGCGGAAGGCATTGCCGCGAGCTTTGGTGCGACCGCGCGGATGGATTACACACGCAACTACCCGGTTATGGTCAATCACGAAGAGCAGACGGAATTCGCCGCTGAAGTCGCGGCCTCAGTCGCCGGCAGCTGTGCGGATGCGCCGCTGGTGATGGGCGGGGAGGACTTTGCCTATATGCTTGAAGAGCGGCCCGGTGCCTACATTCTCGTCGGGAATGGTGAGAGTGCTGCGGTGCACCATCCGGAATACAACTTCAACGACGAGGTGATCCCGGCAGGCTGCAGCTGGTGGGCGGAAATCGTCGAGCGGCGGATGCCAGCCGCCTGATCTCAGGATGTGCCAAGCAGATTGCGGTAGATCCCGACCAGGGTGGCCGCTTCTTTTTCGATAGAAAACTCCGTGACAGCGCGGTTGCGGGCATTCCGGGACCAGGCTGAGAGCTTGTCCGGGTCCGACAGAATGGCGTCTGCGGCCGCGAGCATCTGATCTGCGTCGCCCGCATCGACCAGCATCCCGGTTTCGCCCTCCGCCACCAGCGCTTCAAAAGCACCGACCCGCGTGGCCACAACCGGACAGCCGCAGGCCATCGCCTCGATCGGCGTCAGCCCGAACCCTTCCCAGCGTTGCGGCGCGATATAAAGGTCGAGAATGCGGTACCAGTCGGCCATATCCTCCGTCGGCACCTCGGGCATGAACCTCAACCGGTCCTCCAGCCCTGCCGCTTTTGCCTTTGCGCGCAGCCCGGCGTCAAAATCACGGTGGCTGTCCGTTGCGCGACCCATCACGAGGGCGGTGGCGGTGGCATGCTTTTGCAAAAGGTCCGTCATTGCATCGACAAAGACATCCGTGCCTTTTTGCGCCCGGATGCGGCCATAGCAGCCGATCACCGGCCCGGTGTCGGAGATACCAAGCTTTGCGCGCAGGGCAGAGCGATCTTCTGGCGGGGAAAACCCCTCGGTATCAATGCCATGCATGACGACTGTCGAGGGCCCCTCAAGATAGGCCGCGGTTTTTTCCGACGTTGCGATAACGGCATCCATGCGCCGGATCAGCCATCGTGTCAGACCCGTCTGTTTGCGCTGTGAGGCGGAGGTAAACAGCAGCTTCAGACGCTTGCCCAGCACATAGCGGAGCGCGAGCCCGCCGATCATCTCGACATTGCGCCGGGCATGCCAGACACGCCAGCCGGCAGGCCCCGGACCTCGCCGCGAGAGCCAGGGCAGGCTGGCAAGCGGGATCTGCGGCACCTGTGGCGGCAGCACCGGACCGGTGGCTGCGATGCTGATGCTCTTTGCCTGCAGCGGCACCAGGCGCACCACGGTGGCGGTCACACCGGAGAGCCGCTTTTTGAAGTTGGGCGCAATGACCTCAATATCGCGCGGGTCAACCTGCTGTCGTGCGGGGGCAGGGGGCATTACTGGCTGTCCTCCAGGCTCAGCGCGCGGATCAGGCGCTGCGCGATAGTGTCAAGCTGATCGGCACGCCCGCGTACAAAGCTTTGCGCGGCGAGCACCGTGCCGTTGCGATAGGCCTCATTGTCGAGCAGCATTTCCACCTCCTGTGCCAGGGCTTCGGCATCATCCACGAGGATCGCCGCGCCCCGCGATGTCATGTCCGAATAGGTCTCAGCGAAGTTTGTCACATGTGGCCCGGAGAGCACTGCGGCATCGCCCTGAGCAACCTCAAAAGGGTTATGCCCGCCAACAGGCAGCAGTGAACCGCCAAGGAACACGATCTCACTCAGCGCGTACCAGTTCCCCAGCTCACCCAGGGTGTCGGCCAGATAGACCTCGACCGTTGCAGGGCTTTCGTCGCGCGACCGCAGAGCGCGGGAAAGGGTGCGTGCCTTAATGAGCGTTTCGACCTCTGCGCTGCGCTCAGGGTGGCGCGGCACAAGAATAAGCGCAAGATCAGGGTGGCTCTTTAACAGCTGTTTATGCGCATCAAGCACACTTTCCTCTTCACCCTTATGGGTTGAAGCCGCGACCCAGACCGGGCGCCCCTTTAAAGCCGCCCGTGCCCGTGCAGTTGTCTGCGGATCAACGGGCAGCGGCTCTGAGAGTGACTTGAGGTTGATCCCGCGGGCCACCCGGTCGGCCGGGGCATTCATATCGACCATGGCCTGCGCCATCTCATCGTTCTGCGTCATGATCAGATCAAAGACGTTCAGCACATAGGCCGCGGTCTGTGGCCGCTTGCGCCAGGAGGCACGCGAGCGTTCGCTCAGACGTGCGTTTACCAGAGCCATGGCTGTGCCGCGGTCACGCGTGCGGCGGAGCATTTGCGGCCAGAGTTCGCTTTCAACGAAAATTGCAGCTGTAGGCCGCCAGTGGCCGAGAAACCGCTTGATCGGCCCTGGCGCATCGAGCGGGGCGAACTGGTGCTCACAGCGCGGTGGCATCCGTTCGGCCACGAGCCTCGCAGATGTCGGCGTGCCGGAGGTAATAAGAAACTGTGCGCGCGGCAGGGCGCGGCCCATCGCGGTAATCAGTGCCAGAACAGAGAGGCTTTCCCCCACAGACGCGGCGTGAAACCAGATCAGTGGCCCGCCGCCGATGCGCGGCACGCTGGCATGGCCGAGTTTTTCATGGGCTCTGAGGGCCGGATAGCCGGCCCGGCGCAGCTTGCGCGTGGCGATCCAGGCCGCAAATGGAACGAGCAGAACGGTGAGGGCCACATAAAACTGATAGAGCAGTGGCGCACGCATCGGACGGATCAGCCGCCCGTATGGCTCATATGGCGCGGCATCTGACCATCCGCCCGCTGCCGCGAATAGTCAAAATCGTGGCCCTTTGGCTTGAGCGCAATCGCCGCACGGATTGCGTCTTCCAGCGGGCGGTCATCCTCCGGGTGGGCGCGCAGCGGCGCGCGCAGGTCGGCCATGTCTTCCTGACCCAGACAAAGGTAGATCTCACCGGTGCAGGTGATCCGCACCCGGTTGCAGCTTTCGCAGAAATTATGGCTCAGTGGCGTGATGAACCCGATTTTCTGGCCGGTTTCTTCGAGCCGGACATAGCGCGCAGGACCGCCGGTGCGTTCGGCCAGATCGGTAACGGTGTAGTGCTCCGCATAGCGCGCGCGCACGTCTTTCAAAGACCAGTACTGTCCCAGCCGGTCTTCGTTGCCAAGATCGCCCATGGGCATGACCTCGATCCAGGTCAGATCCATGTCGCGCTCTGCGCACCATTCAGTGATGCGTGGCAGTTCTTCTTCGTTGAAGCCTTTGAGTGCTACCGCGTTGAGTTTGACACGCAGGCCGGCCGCCTGGGCTGCATCGATACCGCGCAGGACCTGGGGCAGGCGCCCCCAGCGGGTGATTTCGGCGAATTTCGCCTCGTCGAGCGTGTCGAGCGAGACGTTCACCCGGCGCACACCAGCTGCGTAAAGGTCTTTGGCGAAACGCTCCAGCTGGCTGCCGTTGGTGGTCAGTGTCAGCTCTTTCAGCGTGCCGGCATCGAGATGGCGCGACATACCGTTGAAAAACGTCATAATACCCTTGCGCACCAGCGGCTCGCCACCCGTAATGCGCAGTTTCTGCACGCCGAGCCCGACAAAGGTCGAGCACAGCCGGTCGAGCTCTTCCAGCGTCAGCAGCTCTTTTTTCGGCAGAAAGGTCATATTTTCGGACATGCAGTAGACACAGCGAAAATCGCAGCGGTCGGTTACCGAGACCCGCAGGTAGGTGATGGCGCGCGCGAAGGGATCGATGAGTGGCTGGTTCATGGGTCGGAAAGTAATCAAGCCCGCGCGGCGCGGCAAGCGGATAACGCATTGTTGCCATACCGGCGCTGTGCTTTAGTTTTGAAGTATGACTGATCAAATGATAAACAGAACCACATGCCGCGGTCTCATTGCAGCGCTGCTTTTTGCGGGGCTGTCGGGCTGTGCCGGCTGGCAGGATGATCTGGAGACGCTCTGGGGCGCGCCGGTGTTCCCGGAGGAACCCGAGGTCGTGGTGGCAGGGCCCGCAACGCCTGAGGCCTTCGACACCACAACGCCGCAGGAACGCCAGGCGGCGGTCACCAGCGCGTCGTCGGGCGCCGCCCTGGGCCGGACGGTTGCATCGCTGGGCAGCCCGGCAGAGCCTGGTTTCTGGCTCAAAACCGCGCTTGTGCAGGCCGAGACATCCGGGTCCGTCACCGATCCCGGGAGCGGCAGGGCGGTCAGCGTCACGCTCATCCCGATTGACGGTCCGCCCACCTCGGGCAGCAGGCTTTCACTGGCGGCCATGCGGGTGCTGGGCGTACCTCTGACAGACCTGATCGAAGTCGAGGTCCGGCGCGGCGGCTGAAAGGGCCCTTATTCCACCGTTACCGATTTTGCGAGATTGCGCGGCTGATCCACGTCGGTGCCCTTTGCGATGGCCGTGTAATAGGCAAGAAGCTGTGCGGGCACCGCGTATAAAATCGGGCTTACCACTTCCTGTACCGTCGGCATCAGAATGGTCCCGAATGTGCCGTCGCCCGCTTCTTCGATGCCCCGGGCGTCAGAGATAAGGATCACCTTTCCTTTGCGCGCCATCACCTCCTGCATATTGCTGACCGTCTTGTCAAAAAGCCTGTCACGCGGCGCCATCACGATGATCGGCACGTCCTGGTCCACCAGCGCTATGGGTCCGTGTTTGAGCTCTCCAGAGGCATAGCCTTCTGCGTGTATATAGCTGATTTCTTTCAGTTTCAGAGCGCCCTCAAGGGCCAGCGGGTACATCTGGCCGCGCCCGAGAAAGAGCACGTCCCGGGCCTGGCTTATCTTTTCGCCTATGCGGCGTGCGTTATCCGCGATACCCAGAGCTTCGCTCATAACACCCGGGATGCCGCGCAGCGCCGAGACATGACCGGCAAGCGCATCCGGCCCGATCACACCACGATCCTGTGCAGCTTTGAGCGCCAGAAGGAGCAGCACTGTAAGCTGGCAGGAATAGGCTTTGGTTGATGCCACACCGACCTCGACACCGGCATGGATCGGCAGCACCAGATCGCTTTCGCGTGCAATCGAGCTTTCAGGCACATTAACAACCGACAGGATGCTGCTGGCCTTGCCCTGACAAAACCGCAGGGCCGCTAGCGTATCGGCGGTCTCACCGGACTGGCTGACAAAAAGCGCCGCTGTGCGTTCGGGCAGGGGCGGCTCACGATAGCGGAATTCGGAGGCCACATCCACGTCCACCGGCATCCGCGCGATCTGCTCAAACCAGTGTTTTGCGGACAGGCAGGCATAATAGGCCGTGCCGCAGGCCACCATCGTCAGCCGGTCGATGCCGGCGAAATCAATGCCCGGGTCAGGCAGGGCAATTGCGCCGTCGCCCGACAGGTAATGTCCCAGAGCCTGAGCAATGACAGTCGGCTGCTCTGCGATCTCCTTGGACATGAAATGCTTGTGGCCGCCCTTGTCGATGCGCGCGGCATCAAGCTGAATTGTACGTTTTTCGCGGGTGACCTCATTGCCCTCATCGTCGTGCACCACCAGCGACGAGCGGGTCAGAACGGCGCGGTCGCCTTCCTCAAGATAGGTGATCTGATTGGTCAGCGGCGCCAGAGCGATGGCGTCAGAGCCGAGATACATCTCGCCCTCGCCGTGTCCGATAGCCAGCGGCGAGCCTTTGCGCGCGGCGATCATCAGATCATCCTCGCCCGAAAAAAGAAACGCCAGAGCGAATGCGCCTTCGAGCCGGTCGAGCGTCCGGTTCGCTGCGGTGATTGGATCGGCACCCTCATCCATGTAGTGATGCGTCAGCAGAGCGACGGTTTCCGTGTCTGTTTCGGTGACAAAGGATACACCATGGCCAGCGAGCTCTTCGCGCAGTTCACGAAAGTTTTCGATGATGCCGTTGTGCACCACGGCAACAGGGCCGGCCTGATGCGGATGCGCGTTTGAGATCGTCGGCGCACCATGGGTGGCCCAGCGGGTATGCCCGATCCCGGACTTGCCGGCGAGCGGCTGATGCACCAGCAGATCCGACAGGTTGACGAGCTTGCCGACCGCGCGCCGGCGGTCCAGCACACCATCGTTTACGGTGGCGATTCCGGCACTGTCGTAGCCCCGGTATTCCAGCCGTTTGAGGGCTTCAACGAGCGTTGGCGCTACTTCGTGGGTGCCAAGCACCCCTATAATACCACACATTTTCAGCTGCCTCTTTGGTTTCTGGCCTTTTGCGCCTTTAACATTTCGAACAATTTCACCGCCATGCCCGGTTTTTCCACCTGATGGGCGCGAGCCAGTGCCAGAGCGCCAGGTTCGACGTCGGAAGTGATGACAGACCCGCTGGCGGTCATGGCTGCATCACCAATATGCACGGGGGCCACCAGCATCGTGTCAGAGCCGATGAAGACATTGTCGCCGATATGGGTGTGATGCTTCATCACGCCGTCATAGTTGCAGGTCACGGTGCCGGCGCCCACATTGGTGCCGCTCCCGAGTGTCGCGTCACCGATATAGCTGAGATGATTGACCTTGGTGCCCTGTCCGATCTGCGCATTCTTGATCTCGACGAAATTGCCGATGCGGACGTCTTCGGAAAGCTCTGCACCGGGGCGCAGCCGGGCATAGGGGCCGATCACACTGCCGCGCGACACATGGCAGCCTTCAAGGTGGGAAAAAGCGCGGATCTGTGTGCCGCTTTCAACCGTCACGCCCGGGCCGAAAACAACATTGGGCTCGATCACGGTGTCGCGGCCGACCACAGTGTCAAAAGCGAAGTGCACGGTGTCCGGAGCCGGCATGGTCACCCCGTCTTCAAAGGCCGTTGCACGTGCGCGGGCCTGAAACGCCGCTTCAGCCTGAGCAAGTTGGGCGCGGGTGTTGATCCCAAGGGTTTCCGCCTCGTCGCATATGACAACCGTTGCCGAGAGGTCGCGCGCCCGGGCCAGACTGACGATGTCTGTCAGATAGTATTCGGCAGAG
This sequence comes from uncultured Roseobacter sp., assembly GCA_965365545.1. Taxonomy (GTDB): domain Bacteria; phylum Pseudomonadota; class Alphaproteobacteria; order Rhodobacterales; family Rhodobacteraceae; genus Roseobacter. The sequence continues at coordinate 9,185 of CBDUCB010000053.1, forward strand.
GCGTTATCGTTGCCAATCGCATCAATAAGATCAAAGAGCAGGCGAGCGTCACACGCCACGACGCCACTGTTACAAAGGGTGATGGCGCGTTCTTCTTCTGTGGCGTCTTTGAACTCCACGATCCGTTCGAGATCATCTCCTCGCGTGATCAGCCTGCCATAGCGGGCAGGATCCTCAGCCTCAAAGCCCAGGATGACGACGTCATGGCTTCTGAGGGCCCCGGTCATCTGCTCCAGTGTTTCAGGACGCACGAACGGCGTGTCTCCGAAGAGCACGATTGCGGTGCCGTCAAAATCCTGCAACGCGTCGCGCGCCTGCGCCGCAGCATGGGCAGTGCCGAGTTGTTCGGTCTGTTCGGTGACGGTTACGGTCGCATCATGGACCAGTGCCGCTTTACGCACCTCTGCGGCACCGTGACCCGCGACAATTACCGTTTTTTCCGGGTCGAGACTGGCCCCCGATTGCATCGCATGTACCAGAAGCGGCACACCGGCAAGCGGATGCAGAACTTTCGGCAGGTCGGAATTCATCCGTGTGCCCTTGCCCGCGGCGAGGATGATCAGAGCGGTCTTCATAGGTTTTCTCTTTGTGTTCTGCTGCGGCTCTGTTTATCCGCTGAAACCGGCGACGCAAGGGATACGCGATCAAAGAAGGTTGCGGCCTGCAACATCACGCGGCGGACCGCCGCCGGTCACGATCAGCAAGGGAGCAGCGATGCGCACGGTTATTTTCGATCTGGACGGCACACTGGCGGATACCAGCGGCGATCTCATTGCCGCGGCCAACGTCTGTTTTCGCGAGATGGGAGCGGGCGATCTGCTGGATCCGGTGCGCGATGCGGGCACAGCCCTGCGGGGCGGGCGGGCGATGCTGCGTCTTGGTCTGAGCCGGCTGGACCGGGCGGATGAAGAAGCCACGACAGATCGCTATTATCCGGTTCTGCTGGAGGCTTACGCAGATGCCATTGACGTGCACACCCGGCTTTATCCGCGCGCCATGGAGGCTGTCGAGGCGCTGAAGGCCAGCGGAATCGGCGTGGGCATATGCACCAACAAGCCCGAAGGGCTGGCGGAAACACTGATGCAACGGCTCGGGGTGCGAGAGGCTTTTGGCTCGCTGGTTGGCGCAGATACGCTGACGGTGCGCAAACCTGATCCCGAGCCGCTTTTCGAGGCGGCACGGCGCGCGGGCGGGCATCCTGAACGTTGTATTCTGATCGGCGATTCGGATACCGACCGGAATACCGCGCGGGCGGCAGGGGTGCCTTGTGTGCTGGTCACATTCGGGCCGGCAGGCGGGGATATGGCCGCGTTGGAGCCCGAGGCTCTGATGGATGATTACGCTGATCTGCCGGCGCTGGCTGCACGTTTGCTGGGTTGACCACGACCGGGGGCTTCGTCACACTCGCGGCGGTATCAGGGAGCCTTTAATGAGAGAAGTTTTCAAAGGCAGTTTCACCCAGCAGGAACCGATCCCCGAAGCAGGGATTGAGGCGGCCATCAGGGTCATGCGTCATGGCCGGCTGCACCGGTATAACACAGTGCCGGGCGAGCTCAGCGAAACGGCGCTGCTGGAACAGGAATTCGCGCAGTCAACAGGCGCGAAGTACTGCATTGCTGTAGCCTCAGGTGGATATGCAATGGCCACAGCGCTGCGGGCAGTTGGTGTCAGACCAGGCGACCGCGTTCTTTCCAACGCATTTACCCTTGCCCCGGTACCGGGTGCCATCGCGGCGGTGTCGGCGGTGCCGGTATTTGTCGGTGTCACGCCCTCTCTGACCATTGATCTCGACGATCTTGAGGCAAAGTCCGGCGATGCGAAAGTGCTGCTGCTCAGCCATATGCGCGGGCATATCTGTGACATGGACCGCCTGATGGCGATCTGCAACGGCGCCGGGATAACAGTCATCGAGGACTGCGCGCATACCATGGGTGCGGCCTGGAAAGGCGTGCCTTCTGGCCGGTTCGGGACTGTTGGCTGTTACTCTTGCCAGACCTACAAGCACGTAAATTCCGGAGAGGGCGGTTTTTTTGTCACCGACGACGCAGAGATCGCGGCAAGGGCGGTGATCCTGTCGGGGTCCTATATGCTCTACGAGCGCCATCTTGCGGCGCCGCCGAAAGAAGCCTTTGAGACAATCCGCTATGAAACGCCGAATATCTCGGGCCGGATGGATAATCTGCGCGCGGCGATCCTGCGCCCGCAGATCGCCGTTCTTGCAACACAGTGCGCACGGTGGAATGCGCTTTATCACAGGCTCGAAAGCGGGTTGCGCGGTACGCCGGGGCTGGAGGTGATCGAACGCCCGGAAGAAGAAACAATAGTAGGCTCGTCTATTCAGTTTCTGCTGACCGACTGGCCTGCGGAGCGCATCCGCGATGTGATCGCACGCTGCGGCGCGCGCGGTGTCGAACTGAAGTGGTTCGGTGCCCGCGAACCTGTGGGCTTTACCAGCCGCTATGACAGCTGGCGCTATGCGCCTGCAGCTCCTATGCCAGCCAGTGACCGCATCCTGCACGGCATTGTGGATATGCGCGTGCCGCTGACTTTCTCGGAAGAGGATTGTGAGCTGATTGCGCGGATTATCCGCGCAGAGGTCGGCGCTGTCTGGCAGGACGCGGCCTGACCCGGCGGCGTGCGGGCGCGGGCCCGCACATTTCATTTTGCAGATCCGGGCCCTGCCGGCGCCCGGATGGTGGCCGGAACGGACGACTGCGCTTGACCGGTTCGGGAGGGAGCAGTAAGATATGAACACTTGTTCAATAAACAGGTCCGGTACATGAGGGAGGCCCGTTGCGATGTTTAATGCGACGATGCAGTTTGATCTTGGCGAAGACGTTAACGCGCTGCGGGATATGGTGCATCGCTGGGCACAGGACCGGGTGGCGCCGATGGCCGCTCAGATCGACAGCGATAATGCCTTCCCATCGGAGCTCTGGCCGGAGATGGGTGAACTGGGGCTTCTGGGTATCACGGTGGATGAGGCCTATGGGGGGGCCGGCATGTCGTACCTCGCGCATACCGTTGCGATCGAGGAAATCGCGCGGGCCAGCGCCTCTGTGTCTTTGTCTTACGGTGCGCATTCAAACCTCTGCGTGAACCAGATCAAGCTGAACGGTACCAGCGAGCAGAAAGAAAAATATCTGCCGGGCCTTATATCGGGGACACAGGTGGGGGCTCTCGCAATGTCTGAAGCCGGCGCTGGGTCTGATGTGGTCTCGATGAAGCTGCGCGCCGAAAAACGTAATGACCATTACCGTCTCAACGGCACAAAATACTGGATCACCAACGGGCCGGATGCCTCGACGCTGGTGGTGTACGCCAAAACCGACCCTGATGCCGGATCAAAAGGCATCACGGCCTTTCTGATCGAAAAAGAGATGAAGGGTTTTTCGACCTCTCCTCATTTCGACAAGCTGGGCATGCGCGGCTCAAACACGGCGGAGCTGGTGTTTGAGGATGTGGAAGTGCCCTTTGAGAACGTGCTGGGCGAGGAGGGGCGCGGTGTCGCCGTTCTGATGTCCGGGCTTGATTATGAGCGTGTGGTTCTCGCCGGCATCGGCACGGGGATCATGGCGGCCTGCCTGGACGCGATCATGCCCTATCTCAGTGAGCGCAAACAATTCGGCCAGCCCATCGGGAGCTTTCAGCTGATGCAGGGCAAGATTGCTGACATGTACACCGCGATGAATTCAGCGCGTGCCTATGTCTATGAGGTGGCCAAAGCCTGTGACCGCGGAGATGTGACCCGCCAGGATGCCGCGGCCTGCTGTCTTTATGCCTCCGAAGAGGCGATGAAACAGGCGCATCAGGCCGTGCAGGCAATGGGTGGTGCCGGTTTCATGAGCGACAGCCCGGTCTCGCGTCTTTTCCGGGATGCCAAGCTGATGGAGATCGGTGCGGGCACCTCTGAGATCCGCCGCATGCTTGTCGGTCGTGAACTGATGGCGGCGATGGGCTGAACAGATGCATCCTGTCCGTCCAGCCCGTGTTTTGCCGCGCTCAGGCTCAGAAGCGGCGCACGTATGCCACGCCAACAAGCCAGGGGTCGATCTCGGCGGTGCCGATGGCGGTGCCGTTGAGGCTGACATCGGTGTCGATATCAAACCAGCGCACATTCACCCGCAAAGCGTCGTTTTCGGTCATCTGATAATCGATGCCTGCCTGCACGGAAATGCCCCAGGAGTTGTCGAGTTGCAGCGTCCCAAGCGGCGATTCCTCGTCAAAGAAGGTGGTGTAGTTGATGCCCGCGCCGACATAGGGCTTCCACGCACCGCCGGTTGGAAAGTGATAGTTCAGCGACAGGGTTGGCGGCAGGTGTTTTGTGCTGCCCGCAGCACCGATGCCGGCGATGGACACGTCATGCTCAAAGGGCGTCGCGGCCAGCAGTTCGAGACCCAGGTTGTCACGGATGAAGTACTCCAGTGTGAACGTAACGCTTGCGTCGCTGCCGACGTCCGCTTCCCCGCCAGCCAGGGTGCCGTTGCCGGATTTAGGCGCCACGTTGGCAATGCCCAGAGAGCCCGTCCAGTCACCCTGCGACTGCGCGAGAGCCTGCACGGCACTCAGGGCAATCAAGGCACCCGTGGCAAGTGTTCTGATGGTTGTCTGCATGGTACGTTACCCCTTTTCAGTTGTTCCGGGGGCTGCATGCGCCGGATTTCCACCGGCGGCATTGATACAGATCAGACCGCGCGTGCCGCGACCTGCGCAAAAACGCCGCAGCCCCGCCGCGCTGCCGGTGCGCAGGTCCAGGCCGCCAGAGGGCCGGCCTGATGCCCGCCTGGCTGTGGTTCGCGCCGCTTGTGGCGATAATCCTTGTTCTCGGTCTCTGGGCCTTTCGTCTGGGATGGATTGCCGCGACGATTACCGAAACTGACGTGATCAACAGGTGGGCCGCGCATTATCTCGCCACCGCCGGCGGCGATGCCCGCGCATCTGATTGCGTGGCGCGTCCCGGGCGCGAAACTGTCTGGATCATTGTCACATGTGAAGGGCCACAGGGACGGCGTTTCGACTATCCTGTGGACCGTCTGGGGCGTCTTCTCGATGTCACCGGACCCGGGGCTGCGGTGCCACGCACATGAACCCTGTTGTCAGTATCAGAGAAAAGGATATGGCATGAAACTCGCGTCAGCCGCGCTGCCTTCATCAGAGGTCTTTCAGGCGAACCGTGCAGCACATCTGGAAGCGCTGGGCGGGATTGCCGCAGCGGCCGCCGAAGCTGCGGCAGGCGGCGGTGAAAAATCGCGCGATCGCCATGTCAGCCGTGGCAAGATGCTGCCCCGGGACCGTGTGGCAGGATTGCTTGATCCCGGCAGCCCGTTTCTTGAAGTGGGGGCGACGGCCGCACACGGGCTTTACGGCGGTGCCGCCCCCTGTGCCGGTGTCATCGCCGGTGTCGGCCGCGTCGAAGGGCAGGACGTCATGGTAGTCTGCAATGACGCCACCGTGAAAGGCGGCACCTATTATCCGATGACGGTGAAAAAACACCTGCGTGCTCAGGAAATCGCGCAGGAAAATCATCTGCCATGTATCTATCTCGTCGACAGCGGGGGCGCCAATCTGCCCAACCAGGACGAGGTGTTCCCGGACCGCGACCACTTCGGACGGATTTTTTACAACCAGGCGCGAATGAGTGCGATGGGCATTCCGCAGATCGCCGTGGTAATGGGCTCCTGCACGGCGGGCGGGGCCTATGTGCCCGCGATGTCGGATGTATCGGTGATCGTAAAAAACCAGGGTACGATCTTTCTGGCCGGCCCGCCGCTGGTCAAAGCGGCCACCGGCGAGGTTGTCAGCGCCGAGGATCTGGGCGGCGGGGATGTGCACACGCGCCTGAGTGGCGTTGCGGATTATCTGGCCGAAGATGATGCCCACGCGCTCGCGCTCGCGCGCCGGGCCGTGCGGTCGCTCAACCGGAACCGGCCCGTCACCGTTGACTTTGCCACGCCGGAAGAGCCCGCCTATGACCCCGAAGAAATCCTTGGCGTGGTGCCTGCTGATCTGCGCACACCCTATGATATCCGTGAGGTGATCGCGCGTCTGGTCGACGGGTCACGTTTTGACGAATTCAAGGCGCGGTTCGGCGAGACCCTGGTTACAGGGTTTGCCCATATCCGTGGCTGCCCCGTAGGTATTGTTGCCAACAACGGCGTGCTTTTCTCAGACTCCGCGCAAAAGGGCGCGCATTTCATCGAACTCTGTTCACAACGCAAAACGCCGCTGGTTTTTCTGCAGAACATCACCGGGTTTATGGTCGGACGGAAGTATGAAAACGAAGGCATCGCGCGGCATGGGGCCAAGATGGTGACCGCCGTGGCCTCGACCAGTGTGCCCAAAATAACGATGCTGGTGGGCGGTTCTTTCGGAGCCGGCAACTACGGAATGGCCGGGCGCGCCTATAGTCCGCGGTTTATGTGGACCTGGCCCAACTCGCGCATTTCGGTGATGGGGGGTGCCCAGGCCGCGGGCGTGCTTGCGACCGTTAAACGCGAGGCGATTGAGCGGTCGGGCGGAGCATGGAGCACCGGGGAAGAGGCCGCGTTCAAACAGCCCACAATTGATATGTTCGCGGAACAGAGCCATCCGCTCTATGCCTCGGCACGGCTTTGGGATGACGGCATCATCGATCCGCGCAAGAGCCGTGATGTGCTGGATCTGTCGCTGCGCGCGGCTCTGAATGCACCGATTGAGGAGACACGCTTTGGCGTATTCAGGATGTAGCGCAGAGCACGCGGGAAACCGGCGTCACGCCGGGGAGACAAGATATGTTTAAGACGATCCTGATCGCAAACCGGGGCGAAATCGCCTGCCGGGTCATCGCAACGGCGCGGGCCCTGGGTGTCGGCACGGTGGCCGTTTACTCCGACGCTGACAGCGCTGCAGAACATGTCCGTCTGGCAGACAGGGCCGTGCATATCGGCGGGTCCGCACCTGCGGAAAGCTATCTGCGCGGCGACCGGATCATCGAAGCTGCTCTGGCGACAGGCGCCGAAGCAATCCACCCCGGGTACGGGTTTCTGAGCGAAAACCCCGGTTTCGTGGAGGCAGTGGAGGCCGCAGGTCTGATCTTTATCGGGCCGTCGGCGGATGCGATCCGGGCGATGGGTCTGAAGGACGCGGCCAAAGCGCTGATGGCAGAAGCCGGCGTGCCGGTTGTTCCGGGCTATCACGGCGAGGATCAGGACGATGACCTGCTGGCGCGCGAGGCCGGAGAGATCGGGTATCCGGTGCTGATCAAGGCTGTCGCGGGGGGGGGCGGCAAGGGCATGCGCCTTGTGGAGGCCGCGGGAGATTTTGCGCGGGCGCTCGCGTCGGCACGGTCTGAGGCAAGGACGGCATTTGGCAATGCAGATGTGCTGGTCGAGAAGTTCGTGACGGCCCCGCGTCACATCGAGGTGCAGGTCTTTGGTGATGGCACCCGCGCGGTACATCTTTTCGAGCGCGACTGCTCGCTTCAACGACGCCATCAGAAGGTGATCGAAGAGGCGCCCGCACCCGGCATGACAGCTGAGATGCGCGAAGCAATGGGCGCCGCGGCGGTGCGGGCAGCCGAAGCCATCGGGTACAGCGGGGCCGGCACAGTCGAATTCATCGTGGACGGCTCTGAGGGGCTGAAGCCCGATCGGTTCTGGTTTATGGAGATGAACACCCGCCTTCAGGTCGAGCACCCGGTAACCGAAGCGATTACCGGCGTTGACCTGGTGGAATGGCAGCTGCGCGTGGCCTCGGGCGAACCGCTGCCTGCGGCTCAGGAGGATCTGAGCATCAGCGGCCATGCGTTTGAAGCGCGGCTTTACGCCGAGGACGTTCCGGCGGGTTTTCTGCCCGCGACCGGCACGCTGACCCATCTCGCCTTTCCGCCGCATGTCCGGGCGGACAGCGGGGTGCGGGCAGGCAACACGATCAGCCCGTTTTATGATCCGATGATTGCCAAAATCGTGGTGCACGGGTCCGACCGGGCGGCAGCGCTGAGCAGGCTTGCGCGGGGGCTTGCGGAGACGGAAGTGGCGGGTCTGGTGACTAATCTCGCGTTCCTCCAGGCACTTGCGCGGCACGAAGGATTTGCCCGCGGCGAGGTCGATACCGGTCTGATCGCCCGTGACATCGGATTGCTGACGGAACCGCCCGCGGTCCGGCCGGAACACCTGATTGCAGCGGGAATGACCGCGCTAGGGCTCGACACTCCGCCTGCTGATGCAGGATTTGCCCTCTGGCAGCCGCTCAGGCACAGCGTGTCTTTGCGGCAGGGCGATGCC
>CBDUCB010000054.1:0-17312 GCA_965365545.1 uncultured Roseobacter sp.
AGTTCAAGGACGCGAATCATGCGCTCATCAATGAGTGTCAATGCGCTGACGACACCAGGACCCTGACCGGATTGCATTTCGGGTGGCGGTTGAAGGTCGTCTTCAGTGAGTGCGACGATGTCGGACACTGCATCAACCAGCAGACCGGTTAGCATATCGTCGTGACTGACTACAATAATCACGTTGCGATCTGTCTGTTCGCGGCCCTGCAGACCAAGTCTTTCCGACAAGTCCATAACGGGCAGAACTGTTCCGCGCAGGTTAATGACACCTTTCATATAACTTGGCGCGTGGGGCAGCGGAGTGGTTCTTGTCCAGCCTCTGATTTCACGGACCGACATGATATCAAGGGAATATTCTTGATCCGCCAGCTGAAAAGTCAGAAGCTCTATCGTTTTTGCCATTTCTTTTTCGCTCATGCCGGAATTCCTGTCAGAGAGGGGGACGCACCAGTCCCTGTTGCACCTATTGCATTGGAAATGATGTCGGAGGTATCAAGAATTAACGCGATTTGCCCGTCTCCGAGGATGGTTGCTGCGGCGATACCGGGTGCGCGGAAGAAGCTGTCATCCAGTCCTTTGATGACAACCTGACGCTGATCAAGAATGCTGTCGATGATGAGGGCGGCGTGACTACCGTCTTCGTGGGCGATCAGCAACACGACACTGCCTTCGTACTCGCTGATTGGCGACCGGTAACCCAGTTGTTCACCAAGATCGAACAGTGGTACGAAACCGCTGCGCACCCTGACCACATGTGCGCCGGGCCTGACCATTTCGACATCGCCCTTGCTGAGAGTCAGAGTTTCAATCACGACATTGAGCGGAAGCACCAACGTTTCTTCAGCCACCTGCACCACCATCCCGTCGAGGACGGCGAGCGTTAAGGGGAGTGAGATGGAAAATGTCGTCCCGACGCCAGGAACCGATGAGATTGTTATCCGTCCGCCAAGCGCCTGGATGGCGGTACGAACCACGTCCATCCCGACACCGCGACCCGACAGATCAGACACGACAGATGCCGTCGAAAAGCCTGGCAGAAAGAGCAGGTTGTCGATTTCGGTATCAGACAAAGTCACGTCGGCAGGGACAAGTCCTTTTTCGATTGCAATCTGTAGTACTTTTTCCCGGTTTATGCCGCCGCCATCATCGGACACATCGATAACGACACGTCCTGAACGATGAGCCGCAGTCAGGTTAACTCTGCCTTGCTTGGGTTTGCCGGCGGCAAGTCGTTTCTCAGTAGTCTCGAGCCCGTGATCGACAGCATTCCGGATCATATGGGTGAGAGGGTCGGCAAGCCGCTCGATAACCGTTTTGTCGACTTCAGTGTTTTCACCTTCCGTGTGCAGGCGAACATCCTTGTCGACCATGGAAGACGATTCCCGTACGATCCGCGACATTCTCTGGAAAAGCGACTTCACCGGTTGTGCCCTAATCATCATGACGCTGTCCTGAATGTCACGCGTAAGGCGCTGAAATTCTTCGAGACCGTTCATGGCGTCAGAATGAGGAGATAAACCCGACGTCTCAAGGCTTTGCGACAGCATAGCCTGATTGATGACAAGCTCGCCCACGAGATTTACGAGACGTTCAATGCGGTCTAGATCGACGCGGACGACGGATCTGGCCGCCGCGGGGGCGTTCGATTTCGCGGAGGGCTTCAGTTCGGCGGCTTTTGGAGCCGGCGGTTCCGGTTTCGCCTCCGGTTCCGCCTCCGGAAGCGCTTCGACGCTGTCCTGTGCTGATCGGGGCGTGACCTGATGCGCGGCGTCCTCAACATCCGTTATATTGTCGGGCAATGGCGTTTCCTGCGTTTTCAGTACGACGTCTGCTCCGCCCTCCGGCATTTCCTCTGAAAACTCTGCGGAAATTTCCTCCGGCTGGCTGATCGCTTCGACTTCCAGCGTGCAGAGGCCTTCCACAAATTCAAAGGCCGCTTCAATCTCGGCCGCATCCGCCTCGGTCGACAGATCAATGGTCCACGATAAGAAGGAGTGCTCAGGATTCAGATCCGCAAGGTCCGGAAGACGCTCGAGATGACAGGTGACGTCGCATTCTCCGAGCTCATCGAGGGCACGCAGCATGTGAAACGGCTCATTGCCTGTTTCAAAAAGTTCATTTGCGGGCCGGAACAGGATGCGGAACCGATTGCCGCTGGCAATTGGAGGCAGGTCCGGAAGATCAGCGATCGCAGGATCCGGCGTGTCGTCTCCGCCTCCGAAATCAAGATCAAGTGACAGAATGGCAGGCTGGAATTCAATATCTTCTTCGGGTTCCGGTTTATCTTGGGCGCTGGCCCCGTCTTCGCCCATCAGTTTGTCGAGTTCACCCAGAAGCTCGGCGGTTTTCTCATCGGGCAGATCGCCGGCATCGCGACTGATGCGCACAAGATCTGAGAGATGGTCGGCACACTGAAAGAATACTTTCAGCGCTTCGGCGCCGGCAGACATGCGGTCAGACCGGATTTCATCAAGGACGGTTTCGAAACGATGCGCAAAGCGCACAAGAGCCTCAAGCCCGAACGCTCCGGCGCCGCCTTTGATCGAATGTACGGCCCGGAAAACCACATTGATGGTCTCGGTGTCGTCAGAGCCGTCATAAAGAAGCTGCAGCCCGTCCTGCAATGCTTCCAGCAGTTCCTCGCATTCTATAAAGAACGAGGCTCGGATTTCTGCCATCGGATCATTTGAATCAGACATACCGTTCTCCTCAGCCAGCAACCATCTGCAAAGCCTTGATCAGCTTTGACGGATCGAACGGTTTCACGATCCAGCCGGTCGCCCCTGCAGTACGTGCACGGGCCTTGAGCTCGGGTGCTGCTTCGGTCGTCAGAACGAGGATCGGCGTTGCACGATGCTCTTCCTGCCCGCGGACAGCATCGATGAACCCAAACCCGTCCATACGCGGCATGTTGATATCGGTAATAATGGCGTCGGGTGTGATCCCGCTGAGAACTTCGATCCCGTGCACACCGTCGTCTGCGGTATGCACGTTAAAACCTGCCGGCAGCAGCGCCAGCCGGATCATGTCCCGCATCGTGCGGCTGTCATCCACTGCGAGTATTTCGAGTGTCATATGCGACCTCCGGCAATTGTTTCGGGTGTCATGCCCATGACGCGTAGCTGGTCGATCACACGGTCAGAAGCGTTGATGAGTGACAGCGACCGGCCGTCTTTTTGTGCGGAGGTTGCGGCTGCGATAAGGATTTGCAGGCACAATGCCCCCATATGGCGCACCTCCGAGAGATCGACGATCACCTCGGGCTCCTTGCGATCCCGCAGAGCGGTCGCCAGACCCGCCGCCGCAGAAAGATCGAGCCTGGTTTCCGGTACGAGGGGCTTACTCATCGGTTTCTCCGCGATGACGGGTATTTTCGAGGCGCATTGATTCCTCCACATCGGCTGATCAGTCGGACAGCGACGGTTGTAGAGGCCACTCCGTTAAACTTCGGTTACCCGCCCCCGATTTCTTTGGACGGGAAGCGGTCACCGTCTCATTGTCCGGAAAAAAGCCGGTAAAATGCGAAACGGAGCCCTGTGAGGCTCCGCTATTAATCAAAACACTTTAATCTGCAGCCCGGACGGCCCGGACTGTTTTACCGTCTGCGACGGCCGCCGGTCCGACCGGCCCGCCCGCGGCCTTCCTGACCGGGTTTGGGGGGCTCTTTGTTGAACTCAATCCACGCGCCGCCATGCGGGTCATTGTTGGTCAGGAAGTTCGCTGCGCGAATGGCTTCCATCTCACGGCCCGGGCGCGGCTTCGTCGACCCAAGTCCCGTCAGCTGGCAGAAAATCTCATCATCCATTTCGTCGGGAACGATAATCCCTGCGGCAGCAAGCTCCAGTTTTTTGGCTTCGATCTTTGCGGCATTCACCGGCAGGGCGACGGGGTTCATGATCGCCGACGTCATGCCGGCTTCCATCGCCATCGGCAGAAATGCGTTGTTGATGCCGTGCCGGTTGGGCAGCCCAAAGGAAATGTTGGATGCCCCGCAGGTGGTGTTCACGCCCAGCTCTTCGCGCAGCCGCCGCACAAGTGTGAATACCTGATGCCCGGCGGTTGCCATCGCGCCAATGGGCATCACCAGCGGATCCACCACGATATCATGAGCAGGGATGCCGAAATCCGCCGCACGCTCGACGATCTTTTTCGCCACGGCAAAGCGCACATCAGGGTCCTCGGAAATACCGGTGTCATCGTTTGAAATGGCCACCACCGGCACGTTGAACTTTTTTACCAGCGGCAGAACGAGCTCAAGACGCTCTTCCTCACCGGTCACAGAGTTCAGAAGCGGGCGGCCCTCGCAGGCCTCAAGCCCCGATTGCAGCGCGCCGGGCACAGAGCTGTCGATGCACAGCGGCACATCCACGATTGTCTGAACCCGCTCGATCAGCGCTTTCATCAGAGGCGGCTCGACAAAGTTATTATCGGCATACCGTGTGTCTTCGGCCATTTTATTGGTGAAAACCGCACCCGAGTTGATGTCGAGCACTGTCGCCCCGGCGGCCACCTGAGCGATGGCATCCGCCTCGACGGTTGAGAAATCGCCGGCTTCAAGCTCGAGGGCCAGTTTCTTGCGCCCTGTCGGGTTGATCCGCTCCCCGATCACGCAGAACGGCTGGTCAAAGCCGATAACGGCGGTGCGGGTTTTGGATTCGACGATTGTCCGTGTCATTCAGGAGGTCCTTGGATCAGGCGTTGGCCGGTCGGGCGGCGCTGCCGCCGTTTTCGATGGCCCAGGTGGCATTGGTCTTGATGCCACCCAGCGGGAAGAAGTGCACGTTCGTGATGTTGAACTCCGGATTTGCAGCCTTGTGCGCAGCCAGATCGTGGATCACGTCCGTGGGTTCATAAGGCAGCAGCAGCTTGGTCACATCCATCGCGCGTTTCTGCAGCACTTTGAGCGACGGGCCGACACCGCAGGCGATCGCAAATTTGATCAGCGTCTGCAGTTTGGCCGGGCCTGCAATTCCGATATGGACAGGCAGGGTGATGCCGTCAGCTTTGAGCGCATCAGCCCAGCGGATGATCGGTTTCGCGTCAAAGGCAAACTGCGTGGCAATCGCCATTTTTGCATCCGTGCGCGTCTGGAATTCATTTTTCCATTTCAGCGCCGCGGATACATTGGTCATTGAGCCGTCCGCATCAATGTCGCGGTTGCCTTCGGGGTGGCCGGCAACGTGCAGCCGGGTAAAGCCCGCCGCGTCAAAGAGACCGGTTTCCATCAGCTGCATGGAGCTGTCGAAGTCGCCCAGCGGGGTGGTCACGCCGCCTGCGAGCAGCAGTGCCTGTTTCACATCCGCCTCTCCCTGGTACCGTGCAATCCAGTCGGCGAGTGTTGCGCGGTCTTTGATGATGCGCGCGGGAAAATGCGGCATCACCGGGAAGCCGTCTGCATTCAGGCGCGCAGCGGTGGCGACCATTTCGTCAATCGGTGTGCCCTCGATATGTGCAATATAGACGCGGGTGCCGGCGGGCAGAAGATCGCGGAAATTTTCGACCTTTTCTGCCGTGCGCGGCATCACTTCGATGGAATAATCCTGCAGAAAAGCCTCTGTTTCGGGGCTCACCCCCTCGGGCATCGCAGTCTCTTTGCGTTTGAAATTCAGAAGGGCCATCAGGCGATCCTTTCCGGGGAACAGGGTGTCAAAGAGGGGCGGCAGCGCTCAGGCCCAGCCGTCGTTGTCGATCAGTGCTTTAATGCGGGCCTTGTCATATTCCGCATCAATCCGGGCCGCTTCCGCGTCGGCGACCGCATCCGGATCGCCCTCAACCACATAGCTGCCGGCTTTGCGCCATTCCGCGAGATAGGCATCGGTGTCCTCTGCGCCAACCTTCATCGCAGCGCGGTCGATCGCCTGCTCAAAGCGTTCCGGGAGCGGGCGTTTGGACCCACGGCGGCCCTTGCCCACGATCACCTGAGCGGGGATGTCGCGCCAGTAAACGATTGTGACCTCAGGCATAGACTGATTCCTCGCATATCCTTCGCAACTGTCTAACGGGTGCCACACGATCCTCAGTGCCGGTTTTCGACAGAAAGGACGCGATCCGCGACGTGACCCCCGGTATGGCACAGCGCGGCGCGCGCGGCGAGACCCGCGCAGTCTCAGATTTATCATGATGATTGTGCAGATTTGTCATATGAGACGCCCGCTGGAACCACGCCCCCGCTTGCGCTGGCGCGCGCCAGTGTCTAGGTTGAGCGCAACCCGATATGAAAGGCGCATAAGATGGCGCCAAAGCGTCCCACAGGTGCGGGCGCGCTCGACAAACTGACGGCTCTGAGCCCCGCGCCGGTTCCGCCACGGTCAGGTGAGCTTTATGCCGCCCTGGACCTTGGTACAAACAGCTGCCGCATGCTGATCGCCCAGCCGAAAGGCAGCGGTTTTCATGTGGTGGACAGTTTCTCCAAATCCGTGCAGCTGGGCGCGGGGCTGGAGAAGTCCGGGCGCCTGTCGCACGGATCAATGTCGCGCACCATTCAGGCACTGCGCATCTGTCAGCAGAAACTCAGGCGTAACAACGTGGACCGGATGCGGCTCGTCGCAACCGAAGCCTGCAGGCGGGCGCGCAATTCCGACGATTTCCTGCGCCGGGTGAGTAAGGAAACCGGTCTGCACCTCGATATTATTGAGCCTCAGGAGGAAGCGCGGCTTGCCGTTGTCTCCTGTGCGCCGCTGGTCAGCCGCAACACCGAAAATCTGCTGGTGGTCGATATCGGTGGTGGCTCGACCGAACTGGTGTGGATCGATCTCTCGGATGTGCCGCGCAGTGACCGTCCGCAGTCAATTATGCGCCTGCACCAGGGGTTTGAATACGATTCTGCCGGGGTGCCCGCGGCCCGTGTGGTGGACTGGATCTCGGTCCCGCTCGGCGTGGCCACTCTGCGCGATCAGTTTAACGACGTGGATGATGATGCCGCGCGCTTTGCCCTGATGAGCTGGTTCTTCGAGGAAAATCTGTCGGATTTCACGCCCTATCACGACACCCGACCGCATGAGAAGTTTCAGATAGTCGGGACATCGGGCACTGTGACCACCGTCGCGGCGAGCCATCTGGGCCTGAAACGGTATGACCGCACGAGGGTGGACGGGCTGCACATGACCACAGATCAGATCGACCGGGTGATCCGCTCTTACCTCGCGCTGGGGCCTGAAGGCCGCCGTGCCGATCCGCGCATCGGGCAGGACCGGCATGCACTTATCATGTCAGGGGCGGCCATTCTTCAGGCGTTGATGCGCTGCTGGCCAACCGACCGCCTGTCGGTCGCTGATCGCGGTCTGCGCGAGGGTCTGCTATATGCGCAGATGAGTGCGGATGGCGTGCTCGATGACGGAGCCCTGTGATGGCGAAAACACCCTCAGGCAAGAACACCTCCGGACGCGGTCAGCGCGAACTGAAGGTCAAGGTGAAGTCCGCGCGCGGGCGCAAGCTCAGCTCGACACGCTGGCTGCAGCGACAACTTAATGACCCTTACGTCAAACGCGCCCGGGCCGAAGGCTACCGGGGCAGGGCGGCCTATAAGATCCTCGAGCTCGATGATAAATACCGTTTTCTGGTGCCCGGTGCGCGGGTGGTGGATCTGGGCTGTGCGCCCGGGGG
Source organism: uncultured Roseobacter sp. (assembly GCA_965365545.1). Classification (GTDB taxonomy): domain Bacteria; phylum Pseudomonadota; class Alphaproteobacteria; order Rhodobacterales; family Rhodobacteraceae; genus Roseobacter. The sequence continues at coordinate 7,605 of CBDUCB010000054.1, forward strand.
CTGGTGTCAGGTGGCGGTCAAGCGGGTGAATGCGCTTGGCGAGAAACAGGGCAAAGCTGTCGGGACTGTGCTGGGGGTCGATCTGCAGGAAATGGAGCCCATTGCGGGCACGACGCTCTACCAGCTCGACTTTATGGCCGATGACGCCGATGCGCAGGTGCGCGAATGGCTGGGCGGTAAGGCGGATGTGGTCATGTCAGATATGGCTGCCTCCAGCTCGGGTCATAAACAGACCGACCATCTGCGGATCATCGCGCTTTGCGAAGCGGCGGCATATTTCGCCTTTGACGTGCTGGAGGAGGGTGGCACCTTCGTCGCCAAAGTGCTCGCCGGCGGCGCCGAAGGGGAGCTGCAAAAGCTGTTAAAGCAGCGATTCTCGAAGGTCGCTAATATTAAACCGCCGGCCTCGCGTCAGGACAGCTCGGAAAAATTCGTTGTGGCAACAGGCTTTCGGGCAGAGAGCTGACCGCTTTACCAAACGTTAAGTGACATCTGCGTAGGTATGGCCAGTGGCCGCGCCACGCCGGCGGGCCAGATATCAAAGGACCCGAGTATGTTTCGTACAATCCGTCTGTCTGCGCCACTTGTGGTGGCCGCCAGCCTTCTGCAGGCCGCAGATGCTCCGCCCGCGATGCGGGCTTTCGTCGAATCCGACATCATGACCTGGGCACATGATGCCAATGTCATCTCCGCCATCAATGAACAGAACCAGCAAACCGCCGGTGCCAGCGAGGCTCAGATCCTTGAATGGGATACAGCCTGGCGCGCGCAGGTCGGACAGTCCGACCAGCCGCTGATCAGCGAAGTGATGGGGCGCGATCTCTCAGCGTTCCTCAAAGAGAAAGTAGAAGCCTCAGGGGGCCGCATTACCGAGATTTTCGTGATGGATGCCGCCGGCCTGAATGTCGGTGCGAGCGATGTCACTTCTGACTACTGGCAGGGCGACGAGGACAAGCACGCCAAAACCTATGGCGCGGGCTCGGGTGCCGTTTTCGTGGACGCGGTAGAGTTTGACGAAAGCTCGCAGTCCTACCAGGGGCAGGTGTCGGTGTCGCTGACAGACCCGGCATCGGGCGAAGTTGTCGGTGCGATGACGATCGGCCTCAATGCCGAGGCGTTCTTCTGAACTTCAATGCTGTTGCAGGGGCGGATCAGGTCCGCGCCTGCAGCGATCTTGCGGCAGCCTGCTGCAACTGCATCACCTCTTCAGGCGACACCCTGCGGATATCATAGCCGCGCACCCGTGCGACAGTTGTGTCCGCCTGGTTTTTCTGGCGGATCAGTTCAAAAAGGCGCCCGTGGCGCGGCAGTGGTGCACGGTGTGCAGAATACATGTGCATGTCTCCTTTGTCCCCGACATCCAGGATGACAGATGACTGTGGCATGCATCGGGCAGTTGCATGGCAATCGGCGGGCGCTACCAGCAGGTAGCTCCGGCGCTTCCGATGCTGATGCCTCCGCCCCTCGCGGCCCGTCCGGCGGCGGCCGCAGACACCGGCAAATAGCGGAAAACATGAGAAATGTAGCGAAAACCCTTTGCTGCCAGGCCTGTGCACTTCTACAAGGGAAGGGGGGTAGCCCCGACTCCGCATGGGGGTGCGCAGGATCGAAAAGACGCTGTTTCAGTTCATCTGGAAATATTCCAGACGTGATCAGCTCGTGTTGCTTGTTTTCACGTGCACTCTTTTCCCGTTCCTGTTTCTGACGCTGGAGCTGCCCAAACGCATCATCAACGATGCGATCGGCGCACAGAACACAACAATCTCTGTTCTGGGGATTGATCTCAGCCAGGTCGCCTTTTTGTGGCTGCTCTGCGGTGCGTTTCTTCTCTCGGTCCTGTGCCACGGCCTGCTGAAGATGCGTATCAATACGATGAAGGGTGTGCTGTCCGAACGTATGCTGCGGCGTCTGCGGTTTGATCTTATTGCGCGCCTTTTGCGCTTTCCCAAACCCTATTTCCGACGCACCTCGCAGGGCGAACTGGTGGCGATGATCACCGGCGAAACGGAACCGATGGGCGGGATTATGGGGGACGCGCTGACACAGCCCGTGCTGCAGGCGGGGCAGATGCTGACCATTCTGTTTTTCCTGTTCATGCAGAGCGTGTGGTTCGGACTTGCCGCGATCGCGCTTATCCCCTTGCAGGCCTGGCTTATTCCGCGGCTGCAGCGGCAGATCAATCTGATGAACAAAGAGCGCATCAAAGAGGTGCGCCTGCTTGCCTCGATGATCGGAGAAAGCGCATCGGGTGCCAGCGAACTGCGCACCCACGGCGGCTGGCGTTACCGGCTCGCAATGGTGACGGACCGTCTGGGCGCCGTTTACCGCATCCGGTTTCAGATCTACCAGAAAAAGTTTTTCATGAAGTTTATCAATAACTTCATCACTCAGCTTACACCGTTCTTTTTCTTTGCCGCAGGTGGCTATCTGGTGATCCAGGGCGCGGTATCGCTGGGTGCACTGGTGGCAGCCCTCGCCGCGTACAAAGATCTCAGTTCGCCGTGGAAAGAGCTTCTGACTTATTACAATCAGGCCCAGGACATGAGCCTGCGATGGGAAACTGTGGCTGAGAAATTCTCGCCGTCGGGGGAGGTACGCGAAGAGCTGATGACGGGCCGGCCGGATGACATCCCGCATCTCAAAGGACAGATCGAGCTTGCCGGAGTGAGCGTCGCAGACGGCGATGGAAACGTCATTCTGGATAATATATCGGCGCAGTTTCCGGCCGGTCAGGTCATCGCAATTGCCGCCGCCAGCGAAGAGGACAGGCACGCGCTGACGGATGTTCTGACGCGCGAGGTGATACCGAACAGCGGCCGGGTGACGATTGCCGGGCAGGATCTTTCAGACATGCACCAGGTCACGATTGCCGCCCGGATCGGACACGCCAGTTCACGTCCGGTGTTGTTTCAGGGGTCGTTCGGCGAAAATGTAATGATGGGGCTGTCTCCCGCGCCCCGTGCGGACGACGGCCCTGTTGACCCGGATCTGCTGCGCGAAGCGCTGGCGGCCGGTAACAGCGCTGACCCGATCGGCGCAAGCTGGCTCGATCCGGCGCTTGCCGGCATAAAGTCCGAACAGGAGTTGCGGGACTGGTGGCTGACGCTGGTGGATGCAATGGGCACCGGTGGGCCGCTGTTTCGCCGCTCACTTGATCAGATTATGGAGCCGCAGGAAGATACACCGCTCGCGCGCGGGCTCGTTGCGGTGCGCTCGAAAGTGCGTGCGGCAGTTCGCGAAGCAGGTCTGGAACGCCATGTCTTCCGGTTTGATCCTGAGGCCTATAACCCGGCATTACCGGTGGCCGGAAACCTCTTTTTCGCGACACTGCGCCGCCCGATGAGCCAGCTGGAACTGAGCCGGCACAGCGAGCTCTTCGCGGTTCTTGAGCGGCTTGGACTTGATGAGAGCCTGCTGGAGCTTTCCTGCGAGGTGACCGAACTGCTGAACCAGATTTTCGGCACGGACGGCACCGAACATCCGCTGTTCCGGAAACTGGGGCTGGACCCTGTTCTGTTTGAAAAATCCGTACAGGTTGTGCGCGCCTGGCGCGCGGACCCGGGCAATGTTCTCAAGGAAGCCGACAAAGCGCTGCTGATGTCGCTGCCCTCGCAGATTTCAGCTGAACAGATCGGCCGGGCGTTTCCTGAGGAACTGCGGCACCAGGTGCTTGCGGGGCGCGCGCGCCTGAACCGCGAGATGCGCGATGCGCTGAGTGATCTGTTTGCCCCGCTGAGCGAGGACCGTATCGCGCCCGGCCTGTCGGTTCTGGAAAACGCGCTTTACGGAAAGATTTCGGAGACAGCCGGTTCGCGGGGGGATGAGCTGCGCAGGATTGTGTCCGGTGTTCTGGAGGCCGAGGGGCTGCGGCCCCGGGTCATCGAATTGATCTATGATCTGAAACTGGGACTCGGCGGCGGCGATCTGCCGGCGATTTTCGCTGAATCGCTCGCGCTTTTCCGTGCTGCGGTGAAACGACCGGATATCCTTATTCTTGAACAGGCGCTCAGCAGCTATGATCAGAGCGTGCGCATCGGCCTTCATAAAAATCTGCGAAAACTGCTGCCGGACACGACGATCATCTATATCAATGAAACCTTCGAGAGCGCCGACCCCTTCGACATCTATCTGGAGGTTGTGCAGGGGCGCCTTGTGTCCGATGCCGCCGTGGATGAGGTCGTTGACGATTCTGCCGCAAGCGCTGATCTGATGCGCAAGGTGCGCGCCCTTGAAGCCACGGATATGTTCTCCGGGCTCAGCCGGAAACAGCTGCGCCTGCTGGCCTTCGGATCGAAATGGTATTCTGCGCATCCGGGGGAGGTGATCTTTTCCAAAGACGACGACCCCGGCGACGGAGCGTACATGATCCTGTCCGGGCAGGCCGCACTCTATAACCCGGACGGCAAAGACGGTGAGGTGCTCATCGCTGAGGTCGGGCCGGGCCGGCTGGTCGGCGAGCTTGGTCTGATCCGAAACGTGCCAAGGGCGCTGACCATGCGCGCGACATCGGAATTGGAAGCCCTGCGCCTTGGTGCAGAAGAATTTCTCGCGGTTGTCGAAAACGATGCGGCAACGTCCTTTAAGCTGCTTCAGGTTGTGGCTGGCTATACATCCTGATCAGCCGCGCCGGAACCGGCACACCGGAAAACGGCCGGTTGGCGAAGCTTGTCAGATGGTCTGTTACATTTTTTGCTTGCAGTTCACCCGGTAGAATGCCGCAGCAGGGAGCCGCAAGCGGTGCATGTCCCATGGACACCCTGATGGTCGCCGGGGGCAGGCCTTTAGTAAAAAGCCTGATTATTGAACAGGTCGCACGACAGGCGCGCAAAAATTAATCACATACTTTCGGTTTAAGGGCGGGCACACGTTAACACATTCGCCCGAGGCGTGGTTAAGGCAGAGTAATCGCCAGAACAAGGAAACTAGGGTTCCGCCGCTTAAGGGTCAGGTCCGAGAGTTTCCGCTGCTCCAGCAAATTCTGCAGCAGTACACGGCGGGGAAAAATCCCGGGAGAGCAATGTTCCGATCTGGTCAGGTCTCTCATCTGCAGTTCTGTCGACGGCCACATCGATACTATTCCGACAGAACCTGAAAAAGGAGTATTATCAATGGGCAGGCCTTCAAAGCTGATCCTTTCATTCCTGGCCGCGACGACGCTTGCCGGGGCACCTGCACTTGCACAGGAAAAAACTGACTTCCGCGTGGCATGGTCCATCTATGTGGGCTGGATGCCCTGGGGCTATATGGAAGACAGCGGCATCATGGATAAATGGGCGGAAAAATACGGCATCGATGTCGAGATTGTGCAGATCAACGACTATGTCGAATCCATCAACCAGTACACTGCCGGCGCTTTTGACGGCGTGTCCGCCACCAATATGGACACGCTGAGCATCCCGTCGGGCGGCGGCGTGGACACAACCGCTCTGATTGTCGGTGATTACTCTGATGGCAACGATGCGGTGATCCTGAAAGGCGAAGGAGATCTGACCTCGCTGGCCGGCAAACCGGTGAACCTGGTTGAGCTTTCCGTGTCGCACTACCTGCTTGCCCGCGCGCTTGATACCGTGGGTCTCGCAGAGCGGGACCTTGACGGCGTGATCAATACATCAGACGCCGATATGATCGCCGCTTATACCACCGATGACGTCCAGGCCGTGGTAACATGGAACCCGCTGGTCTCGGCCATCATGGAAGAGCCAGGCGCCAACAAGCTCTTTGACAGCTCGGACATTCCCGGTGAGATCATCGACCTGATGGTGGTGAATACTGAAACGCTCGAGGCGAACCCGGCCTTTGGCAAAGCGCTGACCGGTGCCTGGTATGAAACAATGGCCCTGATGGCTGCCGGCGATAAAGAGGCGCTGACAGCAATGGCAGAGGCCTCCGGTACCGATCTTGCGGGCTATAAAGCGCAGCTTGACAGCACCGAGATGTTTTATGATCCGGCAGCCGCCGTTACCTTCACCGAAAGCGGCGACCTGCCTGACACCATGGTCAGCGTCGCTGAGTTCCTGTTTGACAAGGGCATACTGGGTGAGGGCGCGCCATCGGCTGATTTCGTCGGTGTTGCATACCCTGACGGGTCCACAACCGGGGACGCCGCCAACGTGAAGTTCCGTTTCGATACGACCTATATGCAAATGGCTGCGGACGGCGCGCTCTGAGCCCTTGCAATGCGCTGGATTAACCGAACACCGGGCCGGGCGGCAGCACTCTGTCTGATGCTGCTGCCGTTCGCGGCTCTCTTTATCGCATATGCGCTGGGGTCCGAGGCGCGTCTGGCCGTTAATCCACAGGACAAACTGCTGCCTGCGCCGTCAAAAATCGCTGAGACGGCCGGGCGGCTGATAACCACAGCTGACCGCCGGTCGGGCGAGATACTCTTCTGGAAAGATACATTCGCGTCTTTGCAGCGGCTGGGCCTCGGGGTGGCCATCGCCGCGGTGACAGGGCTCGTCACCGGGCTCGCAATCGGTCTTTTCCCCTATGTACGAGCTGCGGCATCGGGATTCGTGTCGGTTCTTTCGATGGTTCCGCCGCTGGCGGTGCTGCCCATTCTCTTTATCGTTTTCGGACTTGGCGAAGTAAGCAAAGTGGCGCTGGTGGTCATCGGGATCACCCCCTTTCTGATCCGTGATCTGTCGCAGCGGGTACTCGATATTCCTTCGGAGCTTTTCGTCAAAGCGCAGACGCTCGGCGCGTCGAGCACTGTGATAGCACTGCGCGTAGCGCTGCCCCTCGTCATGCCGCGCCTCATCCAGTCTGTGCGCCTTTCGCTCGGACCGGCATGGCTCTTTTTGATTGCATCAGAGGCCATTGCTGCAGATGGCGGGCTTGGCTACCGGATCTTTCTGGTCCGCCGGTATCTCGCGATGGACGTGATCCTCACCTATGTCATCTGGATCACCCTGCTGGCGTTTCTCTTTGATTTCGCCCTTCGCCGGCTTTCGCAACGCCTCTACCCCTGGGCCGGTGAGGACAGCCTGTGAGTTTTGTCAGTGTCTCCGGTGTTTTCAAATCCTACGGGCGCAGACCGGTTCTCGAAGCCGTTTCACTCGAGGTTGCCGAGGGCGAGTTCATCTCGCTGGTCGGTGCGTCAGGCTGTGGAAAGTCAACGTTTCTGCGGATGCTGCTGGATGAAGAACAGCCCACGCGCGGGACGATCCTTGTGGACGGCATGCCGCTTACCGGCGAGCCGTCGCAAAGCCGGGGTATCGTCTTTCAGCGCTATTCGGTCTTTCCGCATATGTCGGTGCGCGACAATATCGTGGCGGCCACCGCGTTCCAGACCCGGTTCGGATGGCTGACCGGCGCGGATAAAAAGGCGGCGCGGGATGCTGCTGCTGAAACCCTTGAGCGTATCGGTCTCGGGCATGTTGCGGATCAGTATCCGGCGTCGCTGTCCGGTGGCATGCAGCAACGCCTCGCCATTGCACAGGCGATGGCGGCACGCCCGCGCATACTGCTTCTGGATGAGCCCTTCGGCGCGCTTGATCCGGGCACCAGGCTGGCGATGCACGCCTTTTTGCAGGAACTGCGCGCTGAGACCGGCATGACAGTGTTTATGGTGACCCATGATCTCGAAGAGGGTTTCAAACTGGGCGACCGTGTGCTGGTGTTCGATAAGCCGCGCTGGGATCCGCAGGAGCCGGAAGCTTATGGTGCTACGATAACTTACGATTTTGATGCCCGCGATGGCGGCATCCCCTATCAACGCCTTGAGGAGGACACCCATGTTTTTAAGCCCTGCTGACCGGTCGCGCAGCCACCACCCTGCCGATCATACCCGCGATGAGAAATGCCGCCACCATCCGGATCTGTCCAAACTCATGGGCTGGAAGGCGATGCGCAAGGAGGCAGATATCCCCGAGGGAGAATGGGAAAAGGAGAAAGCCTGGGCGCTGCGCATGGGACTGACGGGCGCCGATACCATTGAAGATCGCTCAATCCCGACATTTGCACGCGGTGAGTTGCCCCATTACGCCGGGATCAACACGTTTCTCAAAGCACCCTACACCGAGGATGTGACGGAGGTCGGCAATTATGATGCGACCGTTCTGGGCGCGCCTTTTGACGGGGGGACAACGTACCGGCCGGGCACGCGGTTCGGCCCGCAGGGGGTGCGCAAAATTTCGGCGCTTTACACGCCCTACAACTATGAAATCGGCGTTGATCTGCGAGAAGAGATGAGCCTGTGCGACGCGGGCGATATCTTCACTATTCCCGGTAATATCGAAAAGACATTCGATCAGATCAGCCGGGCCGTCAGCCATGTGTTCTCCTCCGGGTCTATGCCGATTATCATCGGCGGGGATCATTCCATCGGGTTTCCCTGTGTGCGGGGCATTGCTGAGTGCACGTCCAAAAAGATAGGCATCGTGCATTTTGATCGTCATGCAGACATTCAGGAAAAGGATCTGGATGAAAGGATGCACACAACGCCATGGTTTCACTCAACAAATCTTCCAAATGTGCCGGCAAAAAACCTGGTGCAGGTCGGGATCGGTGGCTGGCAGGTGCCGCGCGAGGCGGTCAAAGTCGCTCGTGAGCGTGAGACGAACATCATCACCATGAGCGATATGGAAAAAATGGGCATCGACAAAACTGCCGAGATGGCGCTGGAGATGGCCTGGGACGGGGTCGATATGGTCTATATGTCTTTTGACATCGACAGTATTGACTGCGGCTTTGTACCCGGAACCGGCTGGCCGGAGCCGGGTGGGTTCCTCCCGCGCGAGGCTCTTGCGCTGGCATCAAAGGTGGCGGCAGAGGGGATCTGCGGAATGGAGCTTGTCGAGGTTTCTCCCCCCTACGACCAGTCCGAGATCACAGCCCTGATGGGCACGCGCGTCATCGTCGATGTGCTGGGGTCGCTGGTGTCTAACGGCAAGATGGGCGCGCATCGCAAACACATCGATAAACCGGTCAGCCTGCCGATGGGGGACTATTCCGAAGAGACCCACGGTAAACGCTGGTCCACGCGCGCGAGGAGCGAGTAATGCCGCATGATCACCACCCGCACCAAGGGCACAGCCATCAACATCACGACCACCCCGCGACCGGCCACAATCATGCACAGGCTGATCACCTGCATTCGCACATGCATGATCACGATGAGGCCGCAGACCTGCAGATCCTGACCGACCAGTTCATCGACGGGTTTGTGGCTGCGAAAGACAAGATGGCCTATCTGCGGATTGCCGGCGTGCCTCTGGAACTGGCAGATAAAACCGGAGGCCCGGCGCTGAAGCTGGTTGACGTGCATCTGAGTACGGAATGGCAGGTAGGTACGGCTTCGCCCTCCTTTGGATCCTCCGAACTCAGCTATCTGCCGTACCCTGGCGAAATGGTGACCGAGCGCACCAATATGGGGTTCGTTTACGTCTCGCTGAAAGCTAAGGATACGGTGGATCTGCGCAGTTTTATTGCAGGTAAAGCCGGGCCGGACTGAGTTTTGTGCAGGGTGATTGCTTTGCATCTCTGGTGTCGGGCCGGCGTGTGATGGTGCATCCATTGTATGGCCCTGACCGAAAATCTGCCCTGTAATGCCGGTCGCCCGTGCGGGAGCTTCCGGGGCCTGTTGACCTGGTGGTGTGTCTGTAGCGACAGAACTGAACATAGGGCCCACCCGTCCTGCCTGCGCGTATCGTCAGCGCCGGCGGGAAGTACTGACCTTTTCGTGCCCGAAGCCTCAGCCAACAGACC
>CBDUCB010000055.1:0-17210 GCA_965365545.1 uncultured Roseobacter sp.
GCATGACGCCTTTCTCCGGCAGCAGATAGTTCAGCAGCGTGAAGACAGATTTTTTGTTTTCGCCGGCGTACTCGGTCCCGCCGATCAGGATCAGCTTTTTGTCAAAGTTCATCGCGATGACCGTCTCAGAGCGGCAGTTGTGCCGCTTCGGGTCGGCTTTGAAGCTCGGGCAGTTGATCACCGTGAAATCTGCTGTGAAATCGTTGATGTCTTCTGCGTCCGGCCGGCGCAGCATGTGACGGATAAAAAGCCCGTGCCAGGCGAGTTCTGTCACCATCCGCACATTGATGGCGTGTTTGGGATCGGCGCCGCCCACAAGGTCCTGCACGAAGTAATCGCCACCTTCCATGTGGATGAGCATGTCTTCGTAGAGGGCATCAAAGCCTTCGGGAGACATGGCCGCGTTGTTTTCCCACCAGATCGTGTCTGCGACACTGTCGGTTCTGACCACATGTTTGTCGTTAGGGGAGCGTCCGGTGAACTTACCGGTGGTCACCAGAAAGGCACCGCCCTTGCCAAGTTCGCCTTCGCCGCGCGACAGGGCCGCACTGATCAGGTCCGGTTCGATCAGGTTATACCAGACAGTGCCAAGGCCTTTGATCCCCTGATCTTCCAGTGTGAAGTCGGGGTTTACGCGCCCATGTGTCATCTTGTTGATCTCCTGATTGACCGCACCTGCGGCTGAACACACACCATACCACCGGCCATGGCAGCCGGGTCTCAGTCCTAACATGATGATTTAGCACGTGAACAGATTGCTTCGACACAGTTAGCGCCACCATCAGGATGTTTATGCACGTGGCCCGCCCGCGCCGGCGGATGCTGGCGCTATCACTGCCGGGCCGGGTCAACAATGTGCGGCAATTTAGCCATTCGTAATCAAATTATGGCCCAAATGGGCGGAAGTGCTGTGCTGATTCGCACTTAAAGATTGATTCGCGGGGGTAAACAGTGGTCAATACCCCAAAAAATCAAAGAAACGAGCAGTACAAGGATACAGGTAATGTCTAAAATCGCACTGGTGGACGACGACAGGAATATCCTGACGTCCGTTTCCATGACCCTCGAAGCCGAAGGGTTCGAGGTGGAAACGTATAATGACGGGCAGGCTGCCCTCGACGCATTCAACAAGAAGCTGCCTGATATGGCGGTCCTTGATATCAAGATGCCCCGGATGGATGGCATGGATCTGCTGCAGCGTCTGCGGCAGAAAACGGCGATGCCGGTGATCTTTCTCACATCGAAGGATGACGAGATCGACGAGGTGCTGGGGCTGCGCATGGGCGCTGACGATTACGTCAAAAAACCCTTCTCTCAGAGGCTGTTGGTCGAGCGGATCCGCGCGCTGCTGCGCCGTCAGGATGCGGTCGCGGGTGATGTTGTTGCTGACAGTGAAGAGACCAAAGTGATGGAGCGCGGCGATCTGCGCATGGATCCCCTGCGGCATGCCGTGGCGTGGAAAGGCCGTGATGTGTCGCTGACCGTGACAGAATTTCTGCTTCTTCAGGCGCTGGCGCAGCGCCCCGGTTTCGTAAAGTCGCGTGATCAGCTGATGGATGTCGCCTATGACGATCAGGTCTACGTGGACGACCGGACAATCGACAGCCACATTAAACGCCTGCGGAAAAAGATGCGGACGGCGGATGATGAGTTCTCGGCGATTGAGACACTCTACGGTATCGGATACAGATACAACGAAGAGTAACGATCACCGATGGCGCTGGCCGAGAGGAATTTTGTGCGGGATATGACCCCACCCCAGCCCCGGGACGGCGATCTCGTCCTGGGTGATGACTGGGTTGCACCCGACAGTGCGGCCGGCAATGAGATGCGCGCGAGCCGTGAAGGCCGCGGGCTCATGTCCCTGCGCAGTTCCCACATCGCGCGCAAGATCATCATCTTCAATCTCATCGCGATGTGCATTCTGGTGGCCGGCATTCTGCTGCTGAATTCTTCGCGTGACAGTCTTGCCGTGCAGCGGGCCGCGTCTCTTGTCTCAGAAGCTGAACTGATCGCTGACGTTATCGAAGCGCAGGTTCCGCGCGATGCGCCGGTCAACCTTGCGACCCGCGACGGTATCGACATCGAGGCCACGCTGGGCGGTCTTGATCTGCGAAGCGGGATTGAGGTTTTCGTCTATGACCCGTCTGAGACGCTGGTGGCCAACACCGAAGGACGGCTTGCGGCGGGCGAGATCGCCGGCGCGCTCGGGGGTAAGACGCCTCTGATCGACGGGCTGAGCTGGGTCTGGTCCGCGACATCCGGTGCATTCAGTGAGCCGGAGGACGCCGATCAGACGCCGCTGCGCGATAAAATCCGTCCGCTGATCAGCAGTACCCTGACTGACGGTACACAGATCCGCCGCGAGCTCGACACCGCGGGCGGTGCGCTTTTCACGGTGGTGACGCCGATTCTGCAGAACGAGACGCCGATCGGTGTGGTTGCGGTGGCCACGGCCGCCGGTGAAATTGATAACTTCGTGCGCAGCGAGCGTGAGCGGGTGCTGCAGATGTTTGTCATCGGTATCCTGGTCTCCATTGGCCTGAGCCTCGTTCTCGCCTCGACAATTGCAAACCCGCTGGCAGATCTTGCGGCGGCAGCCGAGCTTGGGCGCGTGAAAAATGCCCGCAAAATGAACCCGGGGCGTATTCGTATCCCGGATCTGACGGCACGGCCTGACGAGATCGGACGGCTGAGTGGCGCTCTGCGCGGTATGATCTCGGCCCTTTATAACCGCATTGACGGCAATGAGCAGTTCGCCGCGGATGTCGCGCATGAGATCAAAAATCCGCTTGCCTCGCTGCGGTCTGCCGTTGGCACATTGCGGATGGTGAAACGGGACGATCAGCGCGAGAAACTGCTGGATGTGATCGATCACGATGTCCGCCGGCTCGACCGGCTTGTCAGTGATATATCCAACGCGTCGCGTCTGGACAGTGAACTGGTGAAGGAAGAGGAAGAACCCTTCGACGTTCTGACCACCCTGTCAAACCTTGGCCAGTATCTCGGCGAGGACGCGCGCGCAAAGGGCATCGATTTCATCACCGATCTGCCGGATAACCCGATTATCGTCTATGGGCTTGAAGCCCGCCTTGCACAGGTCTTCGTGAACCTTATCACAAACGCTATTTCGTTTTGCGAAGACGGTGATGCAATCCGGATCTGGGCGCGCAAAAAAGAAAACCGCGTGCTGATCGTGGTCGAAGATACAGGTCCCGGCATCCCGGACCAGGCGCTGTCCAAAATCTTCAAACGGTTCTACTCACAGCGTCCTGATGAGCATTTCGGAAACAACTCCGGTCTGGGCCTTGCGATTTCCAAACAGATCATCGAAGCGCATGGTGGTGTCATCTGGGCTGAAAACATCCGCCCCACCGAAGCAGATATCACCTCCGATCCGCTCGGCGCGCGCTTTGTCGTCGGCCTTCCGACCTGAGCAATGTCGCCGGCGGGCCCTCTGCCTGAGGCACCGGATACTGTTATCCTGCATGCCAGCGCGGTGGCGGTTGACGGCGCGGGTGTTCTGATCACCGGGGCGTCCGGGGCGGGCAAATCCGAGCTTGCGCTACAGCTTATGTCGCTGGGCGCGCGTCTGATCGCCGATGACCGGACTGTCGTACACGTCAGGGCGTCTGGCCTGCGTGCCACCTGCCCTGAGCCAATCAGAGGTATGATCGAAGCCCGCGGGGTCGGTATTCTGAACGCAGAACCGGCAGGCGAGGCGCCGGTCCGGCTTGTGGTGGATCTCGATCAGACGGAAACGCGGCGCCTGCCGGAGCGTCACGACGCAGAAATTGCCGGTCATAAAGTGCGGTGCTTTCACAAAACTGCCAGCCGGGCTTTTCCGGCGGCGATTATGCAATATCTCAGGTCAGGACTGAGAGAGCCGGAATGACACAGACAGCATCTTCAGACGCGCGGCGGATCATTTTCGTCACCGGACCTTCAGGCGCCGGTCGCTCCAGTGCGCTTAATGTGTTGGAAGACGCGGGCTATGAGACCATAGATAACCTGCCGTTGCGTCTGCTGAGCGATCTGCTGGACGGGCCGGGGCAGGACAGGCCGCTTGCGCTCGGGATCGACCCGCGCAACCGTGATTTTTCCACCAACGCCATCATCGATACGCTTGGAGGTCTGACGGCAGTGCCGGGACTTGCACCGGAGCTTTTGTTTCTGGACTGTCAGTCAGAGGTGCTGTTGCGCCGGTTTTCCGAGACACGCCGCAGGCATCCGCTTGCGCCCGACGACCGCCCGTCAGAGGGCATCATGCGTGAACTTGAAATGCTTCAGCCGCTGCGCGCCAGGGCAGACGTACTGATCGACACCAGCGAACTGAATGTACATCAGCTGCGTGAGGAGGTTGAGCACTGGTTTGCGCCCGGCGGCCAGCGTCATCTCAGTGTTTCCGTTCAGTCATTCTCATACAAACGCGGGCTGCCACGCAGTGTGGATTTGGTTTTCGATTGCCGTTTTCTGCGCAACCCCTACTGGGAACCGGCGCTGCGCGGATCGGACGGGCGCGACGCCGCCGTTGCTGAATATATCAGAAGCGATCCGCGCTCGGGCCCCTTCGCTGAAAAGGTCACGGATCTGTGCCTGTGGCTGTTGCCGGCAAATCGCGATGAGGGAAAATCTTATCTGTCGATCGCCTTTGGGTGTACAGGAGGACAGCACCGTTCGGTGGCTATGGCCGAAAGCCTTGCTTTGCGGCTTGCGGAGGAGGGCTGGCAGGTGTCAATTAGACACCGCGAACTCGACCTGCGTAAGAAAGAAGAGGCCTGATCCCTTGATCGGTATTGTGATTGTCGCGCACGGCGGACTGGCACAGGAGTATCTGGCGGCGATCGAGCACGTTGTGGGCCGGCAGAGCGGAATGCGGGCCATTGGTATTCTGGCAGATCACGACCGTGCCCTGAAAGAACGTGAAATCTGTGTCGCAGCGGATGAGGTGGATCAGGGGGACGGTGTCGTTGTCGTCACAGATCTTTACGGCGGATCACCGTCAAATCTCAGTCTTCTGGCCTGCAAGCCCGGCAACCGTCGTATTCTTTACGGTGCTAACCTGCCGATGCTGATCAAGCTTGCCAAGAGCCGCCGTAAATCTGTGCCGGATGCCGTGCGCGCCGCACTCGAAGCCGGCAAAAAATACATCGACAGCCAGAACATCAGCCCCGAATAACAAGGCAGCCGATCCATGACCGCAAAGACACTGGAAATCGTAAACGAGAAGGGTCTTCACGCCCGAGCATCAGCCAAACTGGTGGAACTGGTCGAAGGTTTCGACGCCTCGGCCGAAATCTCAAGGGACGGTGTATCGGCCTCCGGAGACAGCATCATGGGGCTTTTAATGTTGGCAGCCTCACTTGGAACCTTTATTGAGGTTGAAACATCCGGTCCGGATGCTGAGGCTCTCGCTGACGCGCTGACAGCGCTTGTGGCGGACAAATTTGGCGAAGGGGCCTGACCGGGGATCCATATCAACGCACGGGGGGGAGCGCTGAATTGACTGACAGTTCGCAGGATATCAGCGAAAGCAAGCCGGGCGATAAGGTGGACTTTTCCAAGTACGACCGTCGCAGCCTGTCCTATGCCTCGACCTTTGAGGACCCGTGGAAATCTTCGATGATCCGGGTGATGGAGGCGCTGACAGGCAAGCTGACCATTCTGCGCCGGGTAAAGGAGTTCGAACGTCGCGGCGCACCGCAGGGCCAGGCATTCTGGCGCGCGGCACTTGATGTCATGGGGATTGAGCTGCAGACGCCACAGCACCAGCTTGACCGGATCCCGCGCGAAGGTCCGGTGATTGTCGTGTCCAACCATCCGCACGGATTGATTGACGGGATGATGTTTGCGGATCTGATCGGGCGGGTTCGGCCGGATTACCGCATTCTGACGCGGTCTCTTCTGACGATTATCGACGAGGCGGCGAGTTCTTTCATGATCCCTGTGCCGTTCCCCCATGAAGAAGGGGCGCAACGCAAAGGCGTCGAGATGCGCACACGCGCGATGGAGCATCTGCAGGGCGGCGGGGTTGTCGCGCTTTTCCCGTCAGGCGGTGTGGCTGCGTCAGAGACGTTTTTCGGTCCGGCTGTTGAGGGTGAGTGGAATGTCTTTACCGCAAAGATGATCCGCCGCTCAGGTGCCACAGTACTGCCGATCAAGTTTCCGGGCCAGAACTCGCGCGCCTATCAGATTGCCAACAAACTGTCTCCGATGCTGCGTCAGGGTCTGTTGCTGCACGAGGTGGTGCATGCCTTTGACAAGCCCCAGGCGCCGATCGTCGGGGAGCCGCTTGCGCCAGAGACAATCGAGAAATGGGCGGATGATCCGCGCGGGTTCATGGCCTGGTTGCGCGAGCACACACTGGCGCTGAAAGACTGACGCGCTCAGCGGGTCGGCACCGGCGTTTCGCCGCGATAATCGTAAAATCCGCGATCGGTTTTCCGGCCCAGCCAGCCGGCTTCAACGTATTTGGTCAGAAGCGGGCAGGGGCGATATTTGGTGTCAGCCAGCCCGTCATGCAGGACGTTCATGATCGCAAGACAGGTATCGAGACCGATGAAATCGGCCAGTTCAAGCGGCCCCATCGGGTGGTTTGCACCAAGCTTCAGGGAACTATCGATTGATTGCACGCTGCCGACGCCTTCATAGAGTGTGTAGACCGCCTCATTGATCATCGGCATCAGGATGCGGTTCACGATAAAGGCAGGGAAATCTTCGGCTGAAGCTGCTGTTTTATCGAGCTTTTCGACGACTTCTTTGCAGGCGCTGAACGTTGGTTCATCTGTTGCAATCCCGCGGATCAGCTCAACCAGCTGCATCACCGGCACCGGATTCATGAAGTGAAATCCCATGAATTTTTCCGGCCGGTCTGTCCTGCTGGCCAGCCGGGTGATGGAGATCGAGGAGGTATTAGAGGTCAGGATTGTGTGCGGTTGCAGATGCGGCACGAGGTCCTCAAAAATCGCTTGTTTAACGGTTTCCCGCTCGGTGGCGGCTTCGATGATCAGATCGGTCTTGCCCAGTTCGCTGAGTGTGGTGGTACAGGTTATCCGTGAGAGCGCATCTGAGAGCTGATCTTCGGTGATCTTACCGCGGCTGACCTGGCGCTCCATGTTGTTTTTCATCAGTTCCATTGCGTTGCTCAGGGCGTCATCGCTGATATCGTTGAGCATCACGTCATAGCCTGCCAGCGACATCACATGGGCGATGCCGTTGCCCATCTGTCCGGCGCCTACAATGCCGATTTTCCTGATTTCCATGCCGCTGATCCCTTTTCGTGTGATGTCAGTTTACGGTGCCACGCCACGGGGCCGCAAGTACGCGCAGGCGCAATAATCTGCCTGATGACCGGAGTTTAAGGGAATCTAAGGATTGCCAGGCAATAAAGGATCCGGGTGAACGAAAAAGGTGGGCTTATGACCTATGATGCTATGAGCGCGGGTGCGCTCGATTATGCGCCGTGCCGGTACGGAAATTCCCGGCTTCTGTTTCGCGGACCGCGACGGCGTCTCGACGCGCCCTATGTGGCGTTCCTTGGTGGCACTGAGACCTATGGCAAGTTTATTAAAGCACCGTTTCCGGCGCTGGTGGAGAGCGACCTGGGTCTGAACTGCGTCAACTTCGGTATTCCGAACGCTGGTATTGACGCGTTCGTCAATGACCCGACAGTCATGGATGCAGCACAGCGTGCACGCGTTGCGGTGCTGCAGGTGATTGGCGCGCAAAACCTGTCGAACCGGTTTTACACGGTTCATCCGCGGCGCAACGACCGGTTTCTCACCGCGTCTCCGCTGTTACGGGTGATTTATCCGGAAGTCGATTTTGCGGAGTTCCATTTCAATCGCCATATGCTCAGCCATTTGCACAAGGTTTCGTCGGAGCGGTTTTCCATTGTTCGTGCTGAGCTTCAGAAAGCGTGGTCGGCCCGGATGGATCTGCTGACGCGTCAGATCGGGAGCCGGGTGCTGCTTGTCTGGTTCGCCGATCATGCGCCATTGCGGGATGAACCGGTCGGTCCTGATCCGGCGCGGTCCGGTGATCCGCTTTTTGTCACACGCGAAATGCTCGACAGTCTCGCAGGTGATCAGGTTACTCTGGCGCAGGTCGTGGCGACGCCTGAGGCGATCAGTGCCGGTACTTCAGGCATGGTTTTCAGTGAGATGGAGGCGATGGCCGCAAAGAAAATGCTCGGTCCCAGAGCCCATGGAGAACTCGCGCGCCACATCGGGCCGCTGCTGCACGACATGGTCAGCCCGCAATAAAAAGGCCGCCCCTATATACAGGGCGACCTTTGGTCTTGCATGACGTTGTTCGGGATCAGATTTTTTCGATCAGCTCCGGAACGGCCGTGAAGAGGTCGGCGACAAGGCCATAATCGGCAACCTGAAAAATCGGCGCTTCTTCGTCTTTGTTGATTGCGACGATGATTTTGCTGTCCTTCATGCCGGCCAGGTGCTGAATTGCACCTGAAATACCCACTGCGACGTAGAGATCGGGGGCTACGACCTTGCCGGTCTGTCCCACCTGCCAGTCGTTGGGGGCATAGCCGGAATCGACCGCGGCGCGCGAGGCACCGACTGCGGCCCCCAGTTTGTCCGCCAGTTTTTCAATCAGCGCAAAATCTTCCTCAGAGCCGACGCCGCGGCCACCGGAGACCACCACACCAGCTGATGTGAGCTCGGGACGGTCGGATTCCGCGACCTTGTCCTCAACCCATTCCGACAGAGACGGATCAGCAGCAGCACCTATGGTTTCGACCGAAGCAGAGCCGCCGGTGGCGGCCGCGTCAAACGTCGATCCCCGGAAGGTGATCACTTTTTTCGCATCCACTGATTTAACCGTCTGCATTGCGTTGCCTGCGTAAATCGGGCGCTCGAAGGTGTCTGCATCCACCACGGCGGTGGCATCGGAGATCACCATGACATCAAGCAAAGCCGCGACGCGCGGCATGATGTTTTTGGCATCTGTGGTCGCCGGGGCCACAATGTGGCTGTAATCGCCCGACAGCGACACGATCAGATCAGCCACCGGCTCCGCCAGACGCTTGCCGTAAAGCGCGTCTTCGGCGCAGAGCACTTTGGCCACACCCTGAATTGTCGCGGCTTCGGCCGCGGCTGCGGAACAGGTCGCACCTGTCGCCAGAACGGTCACATCGCCCAGAGCCTGCGCGGCTGTTACGGCCTTGGCTGTGGCGTCCATCGCCAGTTCGCCGTCGTTGATTTCTGCAAGGAGAAGAACAGCCATTACACAGCCCCCGCTTCTTTAAGTTTCGATACCAGTTCATCGACTGAACCGACCTTGATTCCGGCCGCTCGGGCCTCGGGTTCTGCGGTTTTCACCACTTCAAGGCGCGGTGAAACATCTACGCCGTAATCGGCAGCGGTTTTCTCATCCAGCGGCTTTTTCTTGGCTTTCATGATGTTCGGCAGCGAGGCATAGCGCGGCTCGTTCAGGCGCAGATCGACGGTGATGACCGTTGGCATGCTGACTTTGATCGTCTGCAAACCGCCGTCCACCTCGCGGGTGACGACAGCTTTGTCGCCGTCGATATCGACTTTGGAAGCAAAGGTCGCCTGGCTCCAGCCCATCAGTGCGGCGAGCATCTGACCGGTCGCGTTCATGTCATTGTCGATCGCCTGTTTGCCGCAGAGCACCAGACCGGGCTGCTCTTCATCAATGATCGCTTTGAGGATCTTCGCGACGCTCAGCGGTTCGATGTCCTGATGCACATCGTCAGCGGCAATGACCAGAATGGCGCGGTCCGCGCCCATGGCCAGCGCGGTCCGAAGCGTTTCCTGGCTCTGTTTTACGCCGACAGAAACGACCACAACTTCGTCGGCCTGACCTGCCTCTTTCAGCCGGATCGCCTGTTCGACGGAAATCTCGTCGAACGGGTTCATCGACATTTTCACATTGGCAAGATCGACCCCGGAACCGTCCGCTTTAACGCGCACTTTTACGTTGTAGTCGATCACGCGTTTGACAGGTACCAGAACCTTCATGAGCGCATCTCTCCTTGGTTTGCGACTCACACCCGCGTGCAAGCCATATATCTCCTGCCCGGTGGTTTAACCGGGTCGAAGGGCACGAAACAGTGTAAAATCGTCGCGTCCCGGCTCAGGAACGCCGCGTTTTTTCTGAAAGAGGGCGGTTCCCGGGTGCTCGTTGTGCATTTGGACGCCCAAGATCAGGGCGGAGATGCCTGCCGGCCGTCAGCGGTTTGCGCCCGGCACCCAGAGCACATCATCCTTGCCGCCATTGTTTGCCATGCGCGCCGCAACGAAAAACCAGTCACTCAGCCGGTTGAGGTATTTCACCGCTGCCGGATTGATCGCCTCCATGGTGGCAAGCTCAACACAGAGCCGTTCGGCGCGCCGCGACACAGTGCGGCAGACATGCAGATGCGCTGCGAGGGCGGCGCCTCCGGGAAGAATGAAGCTGCGCAAGGCGTCGAGTTCTGCGTTCATGCCGTCAATCTCAGTCTCCAGCCTCGGCTCCTGCGCATCGATCATGCGCAGTGGCGGGTATTCAGCCTCGGCGTCCTGCTCCATATCCGGCCGGCACAGATCAGCGCCCAGATCAAAAAGGTCGTTCTGTATGCGGCTCAGAGCGGCATCAGTATCGCCGGTGGCCTCAAGCCGCGCCACGCCGACGAATGAATTCAGCTCATCCGACGTGCCATATGCCGTGACCCGCACGGCGTGCTTTGCAACCCGGACGCCGTTGCCCAGAGCGGTTTCACCGGCATCACCGGTCTTGGTGTAGATTTTGTTCAGAACGACCATCGCGCAACAGCCCTTTATTTTCGGAAATAGACATAAACGAGGATAAGCAGCACCGCGACAAACTGTGCCGCAATGCGCCACCGCATCAGCTTGTTGGAGTTTTCCTTGTTGAACTTGCCACCGCCGGCAAACCCACCCAGGCCGAACATAAGGATGATGACAACTGCCAGGCAGGCAATGACGACGAGCGCAAATAACGGGTCCACGGTATTAGTCCTTCCATCAGTTGCTCTGCCATATAGTCGGGCTTTGCCGAAAAACGAGCGAGGGTCCGCAAATCTGCGGCTTTCAGGTCTGCGACAGCACGCGGTCCAGAGCCCGTGTACTGAGCAGGCGCCGCATCGCGCCCATCAGATAGGTCGGCGTCGTCACATAATAGCGCGGCTTAGGTTTATCCGCGGTCAGCGCATGCAGCAGTTTGCGCACCACGGCATCTGCCGGCAATTCAAACCGGTCAGGTCCGGTATCGGCATAAAGACGCTTTTTCAGTTTCGCCTCATACTCCGCGCGACGAGGAGAATTCTCGACGTCAATCCAGCGCTCGAAATGCGGGATAGAGTTCTGTCGGATCTTCGAGGTGATCGGGCCCGGTTCGATGAGGATAAAATGCAGCGGGGTGTCCCGCATTTCGATACGCATCGTATCTGTCAGACCTTCGAGCGCGAATTTTGTAGCATTATAGGCGCCGCGCAACGGCAGCGTGACAAAACCCAGAACGGAGGAGCACTGTACCACTCGTCCGTGGCCCTGTGCGCGCATCACCGGCACCACCGCGCGGGTCAGTTCATGCCAGCCAAAAAAGTTCGCTTCGAAAATCGCACGCAACGCATCGGTTGGCAGATCTTCGACAGCGCCGGGCGTGCCATGCGCCCCGTTGTTAAACAGCGCGTCCAGTGTGCCACCGGTTTTCTCCAGCACCGCGGCGAGACCATTCTTAATACTGGCAGTGTCGGTGTAGTCGATCAGAGGGCTGTCAAATCCTTCGGATATCAGGCGTTCGCAGTCATCAGCCTGCCGGCAAGCCGCAAAAACCTGCCATCCGGCGTCGCGCAGCCCATGGGCCGCCGCATAACCGATTCCCGATGAACAACCTGTAATTAGAATCGATCTGGCGGACATGACATCTCCCTGTCTGTCCGCCAGATGCATTCTCAGGTCGGGAAATGCAAGCTTATCCGCCGGTCAGCAGAAAGTCCGCGATCCAGCCGTCCGGGCCACCCTCTGCCGGACGCAGGCGCACCCAGCCAGTGCCGCTGTCCTCAAGCACTTCAACGGCTGTGTTGCGTCCGAACTGATCTACGACTTCATAGCCGGTTCCGGGGCCTGAGCGCATGTTGACACGATCTCCATCGATGAACCGCAGATCGCGGGCGTCAGGTGTCCCGACGGATGCGGCGGCCGTGGTCGCCCCAGGGAAGATGAGGCTGGGGATGGGTGTCTCTGACGCAGCAGCGAGATCCTCAACGGACTGAAAAGCCGCTTTTATCTCGATGGGTGCTGCTTCTTCTGCCAGGACGGCCGGCGCGGGTTCAGGCGCTGTCCGGACATCGGGCTCTGCGGGTGTCAGCAGGCTCAGATCGACCGCAGCGCGGGTTACCACCTGCACTTCGGAGGCCTCTGCCGCAAAAACGGTTTCCTGTTCTGCCGCCGGCATTTCAGGCGCGATTGACGGTTGACGCGATGTGTTTTTCAACATCGCGATCATTGTGGCCGGGGCTGCATCGCGGCGCGCCGCGTCGTCTTCCATCCGGGCAAGCACAGCCGCTTCGCGCGCCGCCACGGGATCGAAATCCGCGCCGCCACTCAGTTGGTAAAAACCTACAAAAAGAAACCCCGAAACAAGCAGCAAAAACCGTTTCATATCAACCTTCCAAAATCATTACACTTGCCAGCTTAACACACGACAAGCCGTTCGGGGTCCCTATCATCACCGTTTTTTTTCAGTGAGAGGGAATTTCCCGCAAACCGCATCAGGTTCTGAGCGTGGCAAACCGGCAACGCCGGGCGCCCCAGGATACGTGATATCGCGCTTGTCGCTCTCCCGCGGTCTCGCTACACAAAGGCGATGGTTGATGACGCTGAAATTCCTGACGCACCGGTTCCGGATCTGTCCGAACCATTGCGCCGGGCGTTGGGTGAACGGTATCTCACCTATGCGCTGAGCACGATCATGCACCGCGCACTTCCTGATGCGCGCGACGGGCTGAAACCGGTGCACCGGCGCATTCTTTATGCCATGCGCGAGCTTCGGCTGTCGTCGACCGGTGGCTTTCGGAAATCGGCCAAAATTTCCGGCGACGTGATGGGCAATTATCACCCGCACGGCGATGCCGCGATCTATGATGCGATGGCGCGCCTCGCGCAGGACTTCAATGTGCGTTATCCGCTCGTGGACGGGCAGGGCAACTTTGGCAATATCGACGGCGATAACCCTGCCGCCTCCCGCTATACCGAGGCCCGTATGACGGCTGTGGCCGAGGCAATGCTTGACGGGCTCAATGAAAACGCAGTCGATTTCCGGGAAAACTATGACGGCACGCTTACCGAACCGGTTGTACTGCCTGCGCAGTTTCCCAATCTGCTCGCCAACGGCTCCAGCGGGATCGCTGTCGGCATGGCAACGAACATTCCGCCGCACAATATCGCCGAGCTCTGCGACGCCTGTATCCATCTGATCAGAACGCCCGATGCGCGCGACGATACCCTGCTGAACTATGTGCCGGGCCCCGATTTTCCCACCGGTGGTGTGATTGTCGAGCCGCCTGAAAATATCGCGACTGCTTACCGTACAGGGCGGGGGTCTTTCCGGCTGCGCTGCCGCTGGGAGGTTGAGGATCTGGGCCGCGGGCAGTGGCAGATCGTCGTAACCGAAATCCCCTATCAGGTGCAGAAATCAAAGCTGATCGAAAAGATCGCGGAAGTCATTCAGACGCGCAAAATCCCGATCCTTGCAGATGTCCGTGACGAGAGCGCGGATGACATCCGGATGATTCTGGAGCCACGGTCCAAAAATGTGGACCCCGAGGTGCTGATGGGCATGCTCTACCGCAACTCGGATCTTGAGGTGCGGTTTTCGCTCAATATGAATGTGCTGATCGACGGGCTGACGCCGAAAGTCTGCTCGATGAAAGAGGTGCTGCGGGCATTTCTGGATCACCGTCAGGAAGTGCTGGTTCGCCGGTCGACCCACCGGATGGAGAAAATCGACCACCGCCTCGAGGTTCTTGAAGGGTTCATTATCGCCTTTCTCAATCTCGACCGGGTGATCGATATCATCCGGTATGATGATGAGCCAAAGGCCGCCCTGATGCGTGAGGACTGGGGTCGCGAGCACCGCCGTGCCCGCGACGAGGCCGATTATGTCACACCGGCGCCGGGTGAGGGCGAGCTGAGCGATGTGCAGGCCGAGGCCATTCTGAACATGCGCCTGCGGTCTCTGCGGCGCCTCGAAGAGATGGAACTGCTGCGGGAGCAGGAAGCACTGATGGCCGAACGTGCAGAGCTGGAGGATCTCCTCGAGGATCCGGCGCTGCAGTGGGAGAGCATTGCCGCACAGCTGCGCGAGACAAAAAAGCAGTTTGGCAAGGACTGGCATGGCGGAGCGCGGCGCACGACCTTTGCCGAAGGAGCGGTCATCGAAGACGTCCCGATTGAGGCGATGATAGACCGCGAGCCCATCACGGTTGTCTGTTCGCAGATGGGCTGGGTGCGGGCGATGACCGGTCACATTGACCTGGGCCGCGAACTGAAATTCAAAGACGGCGACGGGCCGCGCTTTATCTTTCATGCCGAAACAACCGACCGGCTGCTGGTTTTTGGCTCTAACGGGCGGTTCTACACGGTCTCGGCCGCAAACCTGCCCGGCGGGCGGGGCATGGGCGAGCCTTTGCGGCTGATGGTCGATCTGCCGAACGAGGCGGATATCGTTACAATTCTTATTCACCAGCCTGACCGGAGATTGCTGGTTGCCTCGGATGCCGGCGACGGGTTTGTCGTTGCCGAAAACGATGTGGTAGCTCAGACCCGGTCAGGCAAACAGGTGCTGAACGTACGCGGCGGGACCCGCGCGCTGGTTTGTAAACCCGTTGATGGTGATCACGTGGCGGTCGTGGGCGAGAATCGCAAAGTGCTGGTTTTCGCGCTGGATGAACTGCCGGAGATGGCCCGTGGCAAAGGTGTCCGCCTGCAGAAATATAAAGACGGGGGGCTGTCCGATGCCACAACTTTCACCCTTGCGGATGGCCTTAGCTGGCTGGACCCCGCCGGACGCACGCGCACGGAAACGGCGCTGGAAGAGTGGACCGGCAAGCGCGCAGGGGCAGGCCGTATGGCACCCCGTGGCTTTCCGCGCGACAACAGGTTTACCTGAGTACCGCGCCTGCTCGCGCACCTGACGTGGCCTGCATTGCCTGTTTTCCCGGCATCGGCTAGTCAGGGGAGCATAACAAAAAGAAAAGGGCAGAGCATGGTGCGCAGGGCAGTATTATTTCTGGGAATGTTGGCACTGGCCGCCTGTGTGAACGGGCGCGACCTGAACGAGCCGGCAGTGCCTCTGGGCGATTTCAGTCTGGGGCATAATGTGGTCGTGGCACCGCATGTCGCCCGCGTTCCTACAAGTCGTGAGTTACCGGTCGAAGACCTGATCGCTTCTGTTCAGGGCGCGGTTGAGCAGCGGTTCGGACGCTACGAAGGCCCCAAGGATTACCATTTCGGCCTCAGCATAGAGGGCTATAACCTCGCAGCACCCGGCGTGCCGGTTCTGCTCTCACCCAAGACCGCAATGATCGTGCGTCTGACCGTCTGGGACGATGCCAAAGGCATCAAGCTGAACCCTGAGCCGGCTCAGTTCACGGTGGTCGAGGAGTTTTCGGGCGGTAATATCGTGGGCTCCGGGCTGACCAAGACGGCCGAAGAGCAGCTTGAGGAAATTTCCCGCAATGTGGCCAAGACGATCGAAAACTATCTGGTCGGTCAGCAGGAGAAATTCGCCTGGTTCACGGATGCCGCCGAAATCGATACCGGCGAAAAGGCGGAAGTGCCGCTTCCGCGCTAACTCCCGCTTGATTTTCCCTGCGGATGGAAATACATCGCGCGCCATGTGAAGGATCGGGTCACGGGCGTGACCTCTCAGAAAAAAGGGCGCCACACTCATGGCAAAGGCAAAGTTTGAACGTAATAAACCGCACGTGAACATCGGCACGATTGGTCACGTTGACCACGGCAAGACGACGCTGACGGCTGCGATCACGAAGTATTTCGGCGACTTCCAGGCGTATGACCAGATTGACGGCGCGCCCGAGGAGAAAGCCCGCGGGATCACGATCTCGACCGCGCACGTGGAATACGAGACAGACGCGCGCCACTATGCGCATGTCGACTGCCCCGGCCACGCGGACTACGTCAAGAACATGATCACCGGTGCCGCGCAGATGGACGGCGCGATCCTCGTGGTGAACGCGGCCGACGGCCCGATGCCCCAGACGCGCGAGCACATCCTGCTCGGACGTCAGGTCGGCATTCCGACGATGGTCGTCTACATGAACAAGGTCGATCAGGTTGACGATGACGAGCTGCTGGAGCTGGTCGAGATGGAAATCCGCGAGCTGCTGAGCTCGTATGATTACCCCGGCGACGACATTCCCGTGATCCCCGGCTCGGCGCTGGCGGCGATGAACGGCGACAACCCCGAGATCGGCGAAGAGTCTATCCGCAAGCTGATGGCGGCAGTGGACGAGTGGATCCCGACGCCTGAGCGTGCGATCGACCAGCCCTTCCTGATGCCGGTCGAGGACGTGTTCTCGATCTCCGGCCGTGGTACGGTTGTGACCGGTCGTGTCGAGCGTGGCGTGATCAATGTGGGCGACGAGATCGAGATCGTCGGCATCCGCGACACCAAAAAGACGACCTGCACAGGTGTGGAAATGTTCCGCAAACTGCTGGATCGCGGTGAAGCCGGCGACAACATCGGCGCGCTGCTGCGCGGTGTTGAGCGCGAGGGTGTTGAGCGCGGTCAGGTGCTGTGCAAGCCCGGTTCCGTGACGCCGCACACCAAATTCGAGGCAGAGGCCTATATCCTGACCAAAGAAGAGGGTGGCCGTCACACGCCGTTTTTTGCGAACTACCGCCCGCAGTTTTACTTCCGGACGACGGATGTGACCGGCACGGTTCAGCTCAATGAAGGCACCGAGATGGTGATGCCCGGCGACAACGTGTCGTTCGGCGTTGAGCTGATCGCGCCGATCGCGATGGAAAACGGTCTGCGCTTTGCGATCCGCGAAGGTGGCCGCACCGTCGGCGCGGGCGTTGTGTCGAAGATCACTGAGTAAGCCCGCGCGTGCTGCGACCCGGTTGCAGCACCCGGCAGAGACAAAGAGAAGGCCGCAGCATACCCGCTGCGGCCTTTTTGCTGCCGGCAGGGGCGAC
>CBDUCB010000056.1:0-17015 GCA_965365545.1 uncultured Roseobacter sp.
GACCAAAGAGCAGGTTTTCACCCTGCCACTTCTGACCGGTAGCAAAGGCGATGTCAAAATTGCCCGGCGGCACCAGCACACGAAAGAACCCCCCGCCCCGGATAAAGGCCGCCAGTGCGGCCTCGCCGGTCTGCGCATCGCTGAGGGTCATGAAGTAATCCGCCCCGGGAGCAGACTGCACCTGCAAAGGGAAGACAGCCGGCAGCCCGGTCCGGTTCCACATCAGCCCGGCAGGACGTTCCACCCCGTCATCCGGCTGTGCCATCGTCGCAAAGGCGCAGAACAGAGCACAGGTAACGGCACGCAGGATCACCTGCGCGGGCTTTTTGATGTCGGACACTGTGATCATTCACGGCCTTTCAGGTCGCTCTATCCGACCGGGATGATAGGTGCCTCGCAGGCGCAGGGCAAATCAACTTCCGGCGCAAACGGGGGGCACGCCGCCGTCGGGGCCTTGTTTCACCGGCCCCGACCATTAGCTTTGCACAGTCATTCATTAAAGAGAGATCATCATGGCCGAATACACTCCCCCCAAAGTCTGGACATGGGATCAGGAAAGCGGCGGAAAATTCGCCAGCATCAACCGCCCGGTCGCGGGCCCGACGCATGACAAAGAACTGCCCGTCGGCAAGCACCCTTTGCAACTTTACTCGCTGGCCACCCCGAACGGGGTGAAGGTCACTGTACTTCTTGAGGAACTGCTGGCGCTCGGGATCAGTGACGCGGAATACGATGCCTGGCTCATCCGCATCGGAGAGGGCGATCAGTTTGGCAGCGGCTTCGTCGCGATCAATCCGAACTCCAAAATCCCGGCCCTGTCGGATCACAGTTTCGACCCGCCGCAACGCATATTTGAATCCGGTGCCATTCTGCTGCACCTGGCAGAACGCTTTGACCGGTTCATTCCGTCTGATCCCGCCGGACGGGCGGAAATGCTGTCCTGGCTTTTCTGGCAGATGGGCTCCGCGCCATACCTGGGGGGTGGTTTCGGACACTTTTACGCCTATGCACCCGAAAAGTTCGAGTATCCGATTAACCGCTTCGCGATGGAAACCAAACGCCAGCTTGATGTGCTTGACCGCCAGCTGGCGACACATGAATTCATTGCCGGCGCAGAGTACACCATTGCCGACATTGCGATCTGGTCCTGGTACGGGCAACTGGTGCTGGGGCGGCTCTATGAGGCGGCAGAATTCCTTGATGTCACCAGCTATGAGAATGTGATGCGATGGGCGAAAGCAATTGATGCACGCCCTGCCGTGCAACGGGGCCGGATGGTCAACCGTACCTTCGGTGAGCCGGAACTGCAGCTGCATGAGCGTCACGACGCCAGTGATTTCGATACAAATACCCAGGACAAAATCGCTCCGGAAAGCTGAAAAATATCCGCCCCGGGCCTGAACAGATCCTGCGTCCGGGGCGCACACCCTCTTTTCATAGTTTTTTTGTCGGGAATTACTTGCGACTCTGTTGCAGATATGTTTCTGATCATTTTAGTCGGGAATTCCCGCACCATGAGTCATTAACCCGGACGGACACTGATATGAACCGCTTCAGCCTGAGTGTTGCTACGCTCGCCCTTTCAGCAACAACCCTGCCAGCGCTCGCCGAAGGTGAGCTGAACCTTTATTCCTCGCGCCATTATGACACCGACGAGCGCCTGTATTCAGATTTCACGGATGCCACGGGCATCACAATCAACCGTATCGAAGGCAAAGCCGACGAACTGCTGACCCGGATGCAGGCCGAGGGCATCAACAGCCCTGCCGACCTGTTGCTGACCGTTGATACATCACGGCTGGCGCGGGCGAAAAACATGGGGCTGTTGCAAAGCGTCGACAGTGAATTTCTGGAAAACCGCATCCCCGCTTACCTTCAGGATGACGACAACCAGTGGTTTGGCTTTTCTCAGCGCGCACGCATCATTTTTTACGACAAAGAAGACGTGACAAACCCGCCGCATGATTATGCCGATCTGGCCGATCCGGCTTATGAAGGCCTGCTCTGCATCCGCTCATCTTCAAACGAGTATAACCAGACCCTGCTTGCCTCGATCATCACCCATGCCGGCGAAGAGGCCGCAACCGAATGGGCGCGCGGCATCGTCGCCAATATGGCCCGCAGCCCGCAGGGGGGCGACACAGATCAGTTGCGCGGGCTGGTCTCGGGCGAATGCGATATTTCGGTCTCAAATACATACTACTTTGCCCGTTCGATCCGCACGGATGTCTCCGGCGTGAGCGCCGACATTGACGGCATCGGCTGGGTGTTCCCGGATCAGGGCAGCAATGGCGCGCATATGAACATCTCGGGTGGCGGACTGGCCGCCCATGCGCCCAACCGCGACAATGCTGTGAAATTCCTCGAATACCTCGCCTCTGATCAGGCGCAGCAGTATTTCTCTGCGGGCAATGATGAGTACCCGGCGGTGCCTGGTGTGGCGTTGTCGCCCTCGGTTGCGGCCCTCGGGTTCTTTCAGACCGATGCCATCAGCCTGTCTGATGTGGCCGCAAACGTCCCGCTGGCTCAGAAGATCTTCAACGAGGTCGGCTGGGAGTAATCCCGGCTACGTTACACTTTGCGGCACCGGCCGCCTTCAGCCAAACGTAAGAAGCCCGTATCGACTCACCGTCGGTACGGGCTATCGTGTGGTCAGCCCATCTACAGGAGAAACCGAGATGACCAATGGCCCCCGCAAAACCGCCCGTGATTTTGATCCGCGTATTCTGGAGATTTTTGACGGCTATGTGCATGGTACAATGTCCAAACGTGAATTTCTCAACCGTGCCGGAAAATATGCGGCCGCCGGGGTGACCGGCGCAATGATCCTGGAACAGCTGCAACCCAACTATGCCCTTGCCCAACAGGTCGATCCGGATGATCCGGACATCGAAACAGCAGTGATTGAATACCAAAGCCCGGACGGTCACGGCACGATCAAAGCCCTGATGGCAAAACCCGCAGGGGCGACCGGACCCCTGCCAGCAGTGCTTGTGGTGCACGAAAACCGTGGCCTGAACCCCTATATCGAGGACGTGGTGCGGCGCACGGCCAAGGCAGGATATCTGGCACTCGGGCCGGACGGGCTGTCGCCCCTTGGCGGCTATCCCGGCACCGATGAAGAAGGCCGCGAGATGCAACGCTCTCTGGACGGCGCAAAGCTCATGGCTGATTTCTTTGCCGCCTTTGAGTTTCTGCGCGATCACGAGGACAGCACGGGCAAGGTGGGCGCGGTCGGCTTCTGCTACGGTGGCGGCGTCTGCAACGCGCTGGCGGTGGCCTACCCGGATCTTGCGGCCTCGGTTCCCTTTTATGGCCGCCAGCCCGCTGCGGAGGATGTCGCGGGTATCGAAGCGCCGCTGATGATCCATTACGCCGGCCTCGACGAGCGGATCAACGCAGGCTGGCCCGCCTACTCAGAAGCGCTCGCGACCAACCAGAAGGAATTCACCGTACATTTCTATCCCGATGTTCAGCACGGTTTTCACAACGATACCACACCGCGCTACGACGAGGCGGCGGCGGCCCTTGCCTGGGACCGCACCCTCGCCCATTTCGAAGACTATCTGACCTGAGAAAACGCGGCGGCGCGGGTCTATTGCCTGCGCTGCCGTCCGACCTGGCGGCAGATCAGGATCACCGGCAGAAGGCCGATCGCCACGATCACCAAACTCGGAACCGCGGCCCCTTCAAGGCGTTCATCGCTGGCAAGGCGATAGGCCTGCACCGCCAGCGTATCATAGTTGAACGGCCGCATGATCAGCGTCGCGGGGAGCTCTTTCATCACATCGACAAAGACGATGAGAAGTGCCGTGAGAAGGCTCGGTGCGAGGATCGGCAGATGCACCCGGCGCAACGTGCCCGCAGGCGTCTGCCCGAGAGAGCGTGCAGCAGCATCCATATTGGCCGGCACCATCGCCTGCCCGCCCTCATAGGCCCCAAGGGCCGCCGCCAGAAAGCGCACAAGATAAGCGACCACCAGCAACCAGATCGATCCGGTGATCAGCAACCCCGTGGGCATGTCAAACTGCGCGCGCATGAACCCGTCGAGGGCATTGTCGAAAGCGGCAAAAGGCACCAGCAACCCGACGGCGATCACGCCGCCCGGCACGGCATATCCCAGCCGCGCGACATAGGCCGCGGTGTTAGAGGCGCGCCCGGGGCGCAGCCGCTGGAAAAACCCGACGGAAATGGCGGCCAGCACGGTCAGTACCGCCGCCACAGAGGCCAGCACCAGCGAATTACGGATAAACCCGAGATAGCGCGGGCTCAGAAGGTCCTGTTCGGAGCCGAGCCCCATGCTGACCAGCACAATGACAGGCAGCACAGCCCCGAGCAGCACAGGGATCGCACAGAGCACAAACGCAAGCACCGCCTGACGCCCCCGCAACGGCATCGGCTCCATCGGCTGCTGGCGACGTGAGGGGTCGTGATACTGTGCATTGCCCCGCTGCAGCCGTTCGAGCATGGCCAGCAGCAAAGCAAAGCTCAGAAGGCACAGCGCAAGTTGCGCGGCCCCTGCCCTGTCAGCCAGAGAAAACCAGCTGGTGTAGATACCGGTGGCAAAGGTCTGCACCCCGAAGTACGCGACTGTGCCGAAATCTGCGATCGTTTCCATCACAGCCAGCAGCACGCCCCCTGCGATGGCCGGGCGCGCCAGTGGCAGGCTGATGCGGAAAAACGCGGACCGCGCGCTTGATCCGAGCGCGCGTGCCGCCAGAAAGGTCGTGGCGCTTTGCTGAAGAAACGCAGCTCTCGCCAGCAGATAGACATAAGGATAAAGCACCAGCACCAGCATCGCCGCCGCCCCGCCCGTGCTGCGGATCTCTGGGAACCAGTAATCGCGCGCACCCCACCCTGTCAGATCCCGCAGCAGGCTCTGCACAATGCCGGGGTGGTCGAGCACATGAGTATAGGCGTAGGCAAGCACATAAGCGGGGAAAGCCAGCGGCACCACGAGGGCAATTTCAAAAAACCGCACGCCCGGAAAACGGGTCATGGTCACAAGCCAGGCCGCCCCCACCCCCATTGCAAATGTACCCGCAGAGACCAGCACGACCAGCAGCAGCGTCGTCACGGTGTAACGTCCCAGCACAGTACCCGCGAGATGCGTTATTGTCTCTGTACCGCCGCCCAGAGCCGCAACGGCGACCGCCAGCATGGGCAACGCACAGACAACGGCAACGCCTGTTGCAAGCCATGGAAAAACGCGCAGACCGTCGCGCGCGCTTTTGCTTTGCGCGCGGGGTTTTTGTCCTGCGGAATGTGCTGAATCAGCCATACGCCGTTTTTGACTGTTTTTGTCAGAATTGCCACCCCAAAGGCCTGCACCCGACCCGGGCAGAAGATCAGCCGGCGCTGAGGCCCTTTGTGCCTGCGGGCGGGTCACGATCTTCGAAAAACGCGAGGATGTCGTCGAATACCCCGGGTTCTGTCAGAAAGAGAAGATGGCCCTGTCCGGCATAGCCGGTCACCGCAGCGCCGCCGAGCCGGGCCGCCATTGCGCGGCTCTGATCAAGCGAAAAAACCGGATCTTCCAGCCCGACAAAGAGCCTCACCTTAGGTGCAGGTGGCAGGCGGCGGGCATCAGGCAGGCGCCAGCGCCGCAAATCATCGGTATGGGCGCGCGGCAGATCGCCCTCGGGCATCACGATACGGTCGAGGCGCTCTTTGATCAGCGCGACCGCCTGCGGACTGCCGCGCCCGTGCCGTCCGAACAGCAGCGTTTTATAGTATTCCAGCCAGATCGCGCGACGGCTCAGCGACCCCGCGCGTGTCGCGGCCACGGCAATATCGAGCGCGCCGCGCAGGCCCGTCTGAATGCCACCGCCTGCCTCCACAGCACAGGACATGAGCGCCACGCGCAGATCACCTCCCACCAGCGCGGCCGTCGTCAGCGCAATCGCGCCCCCGGTGGAATAGCCCAGAAGCCGCACCGTTTTCCCCGGGTACCGCCGCAGAAAGGTGGCAACCTCCTCTGCGGCCTCAGCAATGTTCAGCGGCGGATGCAGCGGGCGCCCGTCAAGACCGGGAAAGCGGTAGCGCACGAGCGCGTACCCCTCGTCGCGCCATTTATCCGCAGCATCGAAAATCGAGACCTCAGCCAGCGCTCCCGGAAACAGAACCGCAATCTTTTTTGCCGCGGTAACCTCTTCGGGATCGAAGATCAGATTGCCCGGCCCGCTCATTCAGTCGTAGGTGCGCTGGTCTTCGATCACCAGCCCGTCGCGCGGCAAAGTGCCGGGTGCCACAACCTCAACCTCTCCTTTCAGCTTCAGCACGGATGCAGCGCTTTCGGCGAACGCCTCCGCATTGCCGCCCGTGGCTTCAATCTGAACGGTCATCGTGTCCTGCTCGCCCGTGCGCCCGGCAATCACCCGCGCGCGGTCGATCTCCGGATGTCGCGCCACAAGCGCTGCTACCTGTTCAGGGCGCACGAACATGCCCTTGATTTTGGTGGTCTGGTCGGCGCGGCCCATCCAGCCCTTTATACGCATATTTGTACGTCCGCAGGGGCTCTGGCCCGGCATCACGGCACTCAGATCACCGGTGGCAAAGCGGATCAGCGGATAATCGGGGTTGAGCGTGGTGACCACGACCTCGCCAACCTCGCCCGGGTCGACAGGATCGCCGGTGCCCGGCGTGACAATCTCAACGATCACGCCTTCGTCAACGATCATCCCCTCCATCGCAGAACTTTCGTAGGCAATATTGCCCAGATCGGCTGTTGCATAACATTGCAGACAGAGAATGCCCCGGTCGGCATATTCCTGACGCAGGGACGGAAAAAGCGCGCCGCCGCCCACGGCTGCTTTGCTGATGTTCAAAGCGACACCCGACGCTTCGGCCTGGTCCAGGATAACCTTGAGGTAATCGGGCGTGCCGGCATAGGCGGTGGTGCCGACATCTGACGCGGCCTGCACCTGCAGTTCGGTCTGGCCGGTGCCGGCGGGCAGAACCCTCGCGCCCACGGCCCGCGCGCCGCTTTCAAAGATCATTCCCGCAGGCGTCAGGTGATAGCCAAAGCAGTTCTGAACAGTGTCATCCTCGCCGATGCCCACCGCGTGCAGAAAGCGCCCCATGCGCCACCAGTCGAAGCTCACGCCGCCGGGCTCATAGATCGGACCGGGCGACTGAAAGACGTGGGCCGCATTGCTGACCGGGATACCGCCAAAGGGCGGACGTTCTTTTTGCCAGGCCGCAAGATCGGATTTGCGCAGTACCGGCAGCTTTGTCAGATCGCTCAGATCTGTGATCTCGCCGGGGTCAGGCAGGCAACTGCCCTCTGCGGCCGCAACCTGTGCCACCCGGGCCTGCAGAGCGGCAAGGTGATCGGCGCTGCGTGCGTCATCGCTGCGGGTTTCCAGATCGTCGAAGAAAGATGCCATTGGTGTTCGCTACCTGTTCATAGGGTCTGCATGGGAAGGACGCCGCGCACCGGCTTCGGAGCCGGAACCAGCGGATCAGGACAGCCAGCGTTTGCGGCGGCGATAGCTGCGCACATCGCGGAAGGATTTGCGGCCCTCATCCGACATGCCAAGGTAGAATTCTTTCACATCCTGGTTCTCGCGCAGATCAGCCGCCGGCCCGTCCATCACCACGCGCCCGGATTCCAGGATATAGCCATAATGCGCAAAGCGCAGCGCCACATTTGTGTTCTGTTCGGCAAGCAGGAAGGTCACACCTTCTTTCTCATTCACCGATTTCACGATCTCGAAGATCTGTTCCACAAGTTGCGGCGCGAGCCCCATAGAGGGCTCGTCCAGCAGGATCGTTTCAGGCCGGCTCATGAGCGCACGCCCGATTGCTGTCATCTGCTGCTCACCGCCCGAAGTATATCCCGCCTGTGACTTGCGGCGCTCTTTGAGACGCGGGAAATAGCCATAGACCATCTCAAGGTCATTCTGGATCGCGGCCTTGCCGTCGCGCCGGGTATAGGCGCCGGTCAGCAGGTTTTCCTCAACCGTCAGGTGCTCAAAACAGTGCCGGCCTTCCATGACCTGCACCACGCCGCGTTTCACGGTCTCGGCAGGGTCCGCATGCTGGATCGGGTCGCCATGATAACGGATCGAGCCCTTGGTGACCTCGCCGCGCTCGGAGGCCAGCAGGCCCGAAATCGCTTTGAGCGTCGTGGTCTTGCCGGCGCCGTTGCCCCCCAGAAGCGCTGTGATCCCGCCTTTGGGAACATTGAGGCTGACCCCTTTGAGCACGAGGATCACGTGGTTGTAGATCACTTCGATGTTGTTCACCTCAAGCACATTCTCCGTGCCCGGGATCTCAACTGCTGCAGCTTCCGACATGACCGTTACCCTGACGTGTAGTTCTCATAAAATGACCCCGGCCGGACAGATCCGGCCGGGGCAAAGGCGCTTAATTGCAGCGCAGTTCGATGTTGTTTTCAGACGCAAAAGCCATGCTGTCTTCTTCGATCAGCGGGTTGATGATCTCTTTGTCGGAAGGTGCGAAATCAGTGATCTGTTTCCACTCACCTGCGGCAGCATCCCACTGTGTTACAGCACCGACACCCGGACCGCCGTGGTTTTCACAGGACACGGAGAAGGCCGGACCAAAGTTCGGCATCCCGTATTCGGCCATCATCTCGTCGGTAATCTCGAGGTTTTCCATGCCGTCAATCATCATCGCCTGAGTGATATCAGCCACGCCGTGGATTTCCTGAGCCTTCAGGATCGCCATATGCGCAAGGAACGCCGCATAGATCGTGCGGTTATAAAGAACCGTACCGATCTGATCGCCGGCTCCTGCCGCTTTGCCCGCATCAACGACATATTTCTGGATGTCGTCATAAATCGGGTAATCGCGGCCAACACCGTTCATCGTCAGTGCTTTGTAGCCATCAGCCGCAGCGCCTGCAGGGATCACGTCAGCTTCGGCCCCGGACCACCAAGCACCGATGAAGTTCTCCATCGGAAAGCGGATGTTCGCGGCTTCCTGAACAGCGACCTGGTTCATCACGCCCCAGCCCCACATCAGAACCGTGTCCGGCTTGTCGCGGCGGATCTGCAGCCACTGTGATTTCTGTTCCTGGCCCGGGTGATCGACGGGAATAAGGCTCAGCTCAAAGCCATGCTTTTCTGACAGACCTTCCAGCGTGCGGATGGGCTCCTTGCCGTAGGCGGAGTTGTGATAAACCAGCGCGATTTTATGACCGCTCAGATCGCCACCGTTTTCATCCAGCAGATAATTCACCGCAACGGATGCCGCATCCCAGTAGTTGGTGGGATAGTTGAAAACGTTTGAGAAAACCTTGCCGTTTGCCGCGGATGTCCGGCCATAGCCCATCGTGTGCAGCGCAATACCGTCTGCCGTCACTTTGGGGATCAGCTGATAGGTGATGCCGGTGGAAAACGGCTGATACACCAGCGAGCCTTCGGCTTTGGTGCTTTCGTAGCACTCCACACCTTTTTCGGTGTTATAGGCCGTTTCGCATTCCAGAACCCGGACCGGTACGCCGCCGATACCGCCGTCACGCTCGTTAAGCAGCGTGAAGTAATCCGCATAGCCATCCGCCAGCGGGATCCCACCCACGGCATAAGGCCCGGTGCGGTAGCTCAGAGATGGCATCACAAGATCCGCCATCACGGGGCTTGCCGCCATCAGAGCCGCCGTGGCCCAGGTTGCAAGTTTCATCTTCATCGGTTGTTCCTCCCTTGGATTATATCCGATAGCGCCGGTTGCCCGGCTTGTTCCGGACGGTTTGCCCGCCCTTTGTCTCAGCAGCCCGCCCTAGTGCGGGAAAGGCCACAGTCTTAATTTCTCCTTGGCGACCCGCCAGAGCTGCGCCAGTCCGTGTGGCTCTGCGATCAGGAAGACCACGATCAGCAGGCCGACAATGACCAGATTGAGGTGCGCCACGATATCCGTGGGCCAGCCCAGCCAGTCAACGCCGACAATCTTGAGCACCACAGGCAGCATAACGATAAAAGCAGCCCCTGCAAAAGAGCCGAAGATCGAACCCAGCCCGCCAATGATGATCATAAAGAGCACGATGAAGGACTTGGTGATCCCAAAGACCTCGCCTACTTCGACTGCTCCCAGATAGACCGCAAAAAAGAGCGCGCCCGAGATACCGACAAAAAAGGAGCTGACAGCAAAGGCGGTGAGTTTGGCCTTGAGCGGGTTCACTCCGATGATCTCTGCGGCAATATCCATATCGCGGATCGCCATCCACTGCCGGCCCAGCGACCCGCGCGTCAGATTGCGCGCAACCACCGCTGAAAAGATCGTGAAGATGAGGCAGAACATATAGGTGGCCCAGGCCTCGGTGGAGGGCCCGGTGATCAGAATTCCGAAGGTGTCGCGCTCGGGAGCGTTGATCTGGCCCGACGCCGAATAATTATAAAACCATGAGACCCGGTTGAACATCCACACAAGGAAGAACTGCGCGGCGAGCGTGGCGACAGCGAGATAAAACCCTTTGATCCGCAACGATGGCAGCCCGAAGAGAACGCCCACCGCCGCGGTGATCAGCCCGGACAGCAACACATGGATGAACATGCTGACTTCCGGAAATCCGGTCATCAGCTTGTAGCAGGCATACGCCCCCACAGCCATGAACCCGCCCGTGCCGAGGCTGACCTGACCGCAGTAGCCGGTCAGAATATTCAGCCCGATCGCCGCAATTGCGTAGATCAGAAAGGGCATAAAGAGCGAATTCACCCAGTAGTCGTTAATCACAAAGGGCACGACGACGATGGCGATAAACAGGACTACATAATACCGGTAGCGGTCAAACCTGATCGGAAACGTCTGGCTGTCCTGCGGATAGGTGGTGCTGAAATCGCCGGCTTCACGGTAGAGCATGCCGTCTTACTCCTGTTCTTTGCGGGCGCGCAGATGCGCTCCCGGTCTTATCGGGTGATGACCACCGCGCCCTGTGAGCCGTGACATCGCGCCTGCGCGGCGGGTCTCACGGTTAACCATTCCGGCTGTTTTCTCCGAAATTCCCAAATTTGCCCCATTTCGCAGGGCAGTTTCGCCCTGTGGGTAAGGAGTGGGACGCATGACGGCAATTCTCAAAG
This sequence comes from uncultured Roseobacter sp., assembly GCA_965365545.1. Lineage (GTDB taxonomy): Bacteria > Pseudomonadota > Alphaproteobacteria > Rhodobacterales > Rhodobacteraceae > Roseobacter. The sequence continues at coordinate 11,040 of CBDUCB010000056.1, forward strand.
AGATCAGGGACCTCGACGCACGACTGTCGCGGGGCGAGCTTGAGCATGCTGAATACCTCAGAAAACGCGCGGCCCTGCTCGACAGCGTCGAAGTGGCCGAAACCGGGTTTGCTGAGCCAAAGCGCCCCGCTGTCGCTCCGCGTCGAAACGGCAGCTCCTCCGCGCTCGCGCTCAGCCTTGTCGTGGGTCTTGGCGTGATGACCCTTTGCATCGCGCTCACCCTTGTTCTGTTGCCCGATCTGAACATGGCGCTGACACTTGGCGTGACCATTCTGGCCGCGCTGAGCGTCACACTGCTGCGCGACAGCGAGGAGTAGCCCGGGCTAGACGCGTTCAATGATCTTCTCCCCGAAGAGCCCCTGGGGCCGGAACACCAGAAAAATAAGCGCCAGCATATAGGCAAACCAGTTCTCGGTGGCCCCTCCGAGATAGGGCGCCCCGATCAGAAACTCGAAAAGCTTCTCACCCACACCAATGATCAGCCCGCCGACAATCGCGCCGGGGATGGACGTGAACCCGCCAAGCATCAGCACCGGCAGTGCTTTGAGCGCAATCAGAGACAGCGAGAACTGCACACCTGATTTCGCGCCCCACATGATGCCCGCGACCAGCGCCACAAAGCCGGCAAGCGACCAGACGAGGATCCAGATGAAGTTCAGCGACACCCCCACCGACAGCGCCGCCTGATGGTCATCAGCGACGGCACGCATGGCGCGCCCCTGTTTGGTGTACTGCGCGAAAATCACCAGCCCCGCGACCAGCAAAGCGGCCACAAGGCTCGCCACGATATCGAGATTGTCTATGAAAAAGCCATAACCGAGCGCATTGAATGTCGTCTCATCCAGCCAGGTGTTGATCCCCTGAGGCAGCCCGACATCCAGCGTTTTGATATCCGAACCCCACATCAGATCGCCGACCCCCTCGAGGAAATAGGCAAGCCCGATCGTCGCCATGAACAGGATAATCGGCTCCTGTCCCACGAGATGGCGAAAGATAAACCGCTGCACGAGCCAGCTGAACAGCACCATAATGCACATCGTCACGAAAATCGCCGCAAAGGCGGGCACGTGCCATCCGAAATGGTGAATATCCGTGCCGAAAATCGCATTGATCAGATGCGCAAAGGGCACCTGCCCCTCCATCACACCGACCAGCGTCAGGGCCGCAAATAGGGCCATAACCCCTTGGGCATAGTTGAAAATACCGGAGGCCTTGTAAATCAGTACAAATCCCAGGGCAACCAGAGCATAGAGCACACCGGCCATCAGCCCGTTGAGAAAAACCTCAATCGTAAAGGCGAGTTGTTCAGGCATCAAAACCTCCCTCTTCGGCCCGGTCAAACCGGAAAATGGTGGCGCGACCGGCGTCGCCTGCGGCCTGCACCTCAACCTGATAAATCACAAATGGCGGGTGCGCGCGCGGCGCCGCTACCCTTCCGACCGGAATTTTCACATCCCGGCCCGACGCACAGGCCAGGTTCTCAACATCTGAGCAGGGCATCACACCGGGACTGAATTCTTTGCCGCGTTCGACCGCAAGGTGCTGCGCGTCCGGCAATGCGGCATCGCCCGGACGCGACGTGATCAGCGCGATAATCCCCACCAGACAGAAGCCGGTGCAAAAGAACATCGCCAGCCGTTGTTTTGAGTGCGCAGGCATCGACATTCTCACCCTACTCCACCGGTAGTCAGGCTGGCCTGCCGCCCTGCCGCCGTCACGGCGCGACACTGCATACCGGAAGCCCGGATGCCGCATGTGCAGAAATAACCGCGACGAAAAGCGCCTCTCTCAGTCATGGCTGACCCCAAGATAGGCGTCGATCACATCCTGATTGTTGCGCACCTCGTCGGGCGTGCCGTCCCCGATCTTTTTACCGTAATCCATCACAACCACGCGGTCGCTCAGATCCATCACCACACCCATATCGTGTTCGATAAGCGCAATCGTGGTGCCAAACTCGTCGTTCACATCGAGGATAAAGCGGCTCATGTCCTCTTTCTCCTCAACGTTCATTCCGGCCATCGGCTCGTCAAGCAGCAGGAGCGACGGCTCGGCCACCAGCGCGCGCGCCAGTTCGACCCGTTTTTTCAGACCATAGGGCAGCCGGGCCACAGGAGTTTTCCGGATCGCCTGGATCTCCAGAAAGTCGATAATTTTTTCAGCAACTTCGCGGTTTTCCGTCTCTTCCCGCTCAGCCTGTCCCAGCCAAAGCGCCTGACTCCACAACCCGCTTTTCATATGCGTCAGCCGCCCGGTCATCACATTGTCCAGAACACTCATACCTTCAAAAAGCGCGATGTTCTGAAACGTCCGGGCGATGCCCTGACGGGCCACCTGGTAAGGCTTCATCGGTGGACGCGGCGCGCCTTTGTACCAGACCTCACCCTCCTGCGGCACATAAAAGCCGGAGATAACGTTAAGCATAGAGGATTTGCCGGCACCGTTGGGTCCGATGATTGCCCTGATCTCACCCTCGCGGATATCAAATGAGATATCCCTGATCGCCTCCACCCCGCCGAACCGCAGTGTGATGTTGCGCATCTCCATGACAACACCACCGATCCTGCGGCCGTCCGCTGTCGTATATCCGTCGGCCTGATCAAGCATCCGGGCTTACTCCGTTCGTGTATTTTTCCCGCGGGCCCCTGCGGGATGGCGGGCGGGGCGACTGCGCAGCAGAGCGTCGTACCGTCATTGCGCGGCCATCCGTGCAGGTGTTGGTTGAACCGCAACGGACCGGACCTCCAGCGTGGCGGCGATCGACCCCTTTCGCCCGTCCTCATAGGTCACTTCGGTCACCGTGCTCACACTTGATGAGCCGTCATAAAGCGCGGTGATAATATCGTGAAACTTCTCTTCGATCACTCTTCGTCGCACTTTGCGTGTGCGCGTCAGCTCGCCATCATCGGCATCGAGCTCTTTATGCAGCACCACAAATCTGTGCACCTGACAGCCGGACAACATCTCATCTTCCGCAACCGACCGGTTCACCTCTTCCACATGTTCCTGAATGGTATCCATGACCTGGGGATGCCGTGCCAGCTCCTGATAGGACGCATAACCGATGTTGTTGCGCTCCGCCCAGTTACCCACCGCGGTCAGATCGATATTGATAAAGGCCGTACATTCATCGCGCTCATTTCCGAAAACCACTGCTTCGAGAATATTCGGAAAGAACTTGAGCTTGTTCTCCACATACTTTGGCGCAAACAGCGCGCCACTGGCCATTTTGCCAACATCCTTGGCCCGGTCGATAATCCGCAGATGTCCGGTGTCCTCTTCAATGAAACCCGCATCCCCGGTCGCCACCCAGCCTTCGGCGTCTTTGGTATCAGCTGTGCTTTCGGGATTTTTGTAATACTCCACAAAAACACCGGGCGAGCGGTAAAAAACCTCGCCGTTCTCCGCGATTTTCAGCTCGACCCCGGGACAGCTAACCCCCACCGTATCCGAGCGCACCTCGCCGTCGGGCTGGGCTGTGATGAAAACGGTGGCCTCAGTCTGCCCGTAGAGCTGTTTGAGGTTGATGCCCAGCGACCGGTAGAAATCGAAAATCTCAGGGCCGATCGCCTCTCCGGCCGTATATCCGACCCGCACACGGCTGAACCCCAGCGTGTTTTTGAGCGGCCCGTAGATGAAAAACTCTCCCAGCTGATACTTCAACCGGTCCGCCATACTCACCGGATTACCATCCAGAATATCCGGCCCGACCTTGCGGGCATGCGCCATGAAATGATCAAAGAGCCATTTCTTGAACCGCCCTGCATCCTCCATCCGGATCATCACCGAGGTCAGCTGCGTTTCAAAGACCCGCGGCGGCGCAAAATAATACGTGGGCCCGATCTCGCGCAGATCAGTGTGCATGGTATCCGCACTCTCCGGGCAGTTCGTACAGAACCCCGTCCACATCGCCTGCCCCACCGAAAAGATGAAATCTCCCACCCAGGCCATCGGCAGGTAGGCGAGGATATCATCGCTCTGCCGCAGATCGTCGAAATCAGACGACGATTTGGAGGTTTCGATCACATTGCGGTTGCTCAGCACAACCCCTTTGGGCCGCCCGGTCGTGCCGGAAGTATAAAGCATGACACAGGTGCTGTCGTAATCGAGCTTCTCCTGGCGCCGGGTGATCTCGGGCAGCAGTTCGTCGCGCTTCGCGCGCCCGGCGTCCTGCACATGGCTGTACTGATGCAGCCGCGCGTGGTCGTATTTGCGCAGACCACGCGGATCGAGATAGATCATCTGTTCGAAATCCGGCAACTCGCCCTGAATCTCGATGACTTTATCGACCTGTTCCTGATCGCCCGCGATCACAAAGCGCGCACCGCAATGCCCCATGACATAAGCCATCTCTTCGGCAACCGCGTCCTGATAGAGCGGCACGGGCACCGCACCACACATCTCTGCCGCGACCATTGCCCAGTAAAGACGGGGCCGGTTGCGACCGATGACAGCGACAAAATCCCCTTCCGCCACGCCCAGATCCAGCAATCCCAGCGCCAGCGCCTCGGTTTCTTCCAGCGTCTGCGCCCAGGTCCAGCTCTGCCAGATTCCGTATTCTTTTTCGCGGTATGCCGGTGCATTGGCATACCGTTGTGCGTTGAGATGCAGAAGAGCCGGTACGGATGCAGGTCCGTCGGCCGGTCGGCTCGGCGTGTTCAAACTTATGTCCTCCCAGACGCTGCCATTGTGATGGCAGATGCGGCTCTTTTGAACCGTCTGTTCTTATCAATCTTGCTTTTGGTCTCCCCGTCAACGTCTTCGTCGGTACTTCGGACGTTCGTGCCATTGTTGCAGACCTTTAGCAGATCGCAAGTGCCTTCGTACCATTTCTGCAACCGGGGCGGGATGCCGTGGGGACAGCAGGCCGACCGCTCACCGCTGACCGGCAGCGCGCGCCAGCACTCTCAGTCCGCAAACAAGATCCTGTTCGGTGGTGTCTTCTTCAAAGGCATGGCTGATCCCGCCAATCGACGGTACGAATACCATCGCAACGGGCATCAGCGAGGCCACATTGGTGGCATCATGCAATGCACCCGAGGGCATCACGCGCCAGGCCCCCGGCGCCTCCCTCTCTGCTGCATCCTCCAGACGGGCACGCAGCGTTGCATCCATCGCCACAGGGTCGAGGCCCAGCATCGGCCCGAAACTCACGGTCATCCCACGCGCATTCGCAATCTCATCCGCAAGGGCGCGGATCACCGTTTCCATCCGCGCCAGCCTGTCCGTCTGCGCGTCGCGCCACTGCATGGAAAATACAACGCGCCCGGGCACAATTGAGCTTGCATTGGGGTGCAGGCTCACATGACCGATCGTCCACACCGTCTGAGGTGTCACGATGTTCCGGAGCCTGTCACTCAGGCCGGTACTGAAAGCAGCCAGCGCCTGAAACGCGTCCCGGCGCAGATGCATCGGCGTCGTGCCCGCGTGATTCTGCTCGCCTTCGAATGTAATGCGCATGTCGCGGATGCCGACGATGTCAGTCACAACGCCGATCCGGTCACCACTGCTGTCGAGAGTCGGGCCCTGTTCAATATGCATTTCGATAAAACCGGTGAAACGCCCGGCATCAACGGGCCCGGTTACCCGGCTGCCAAGGCCGGCGCGGGCAGATGCAAGAGAAACGCCCGTATGATCGGTCAGCGCATCGGCAGCTGTCTGTTCCAGATGCCCGGTCCAGACGGCGCTGCCGGTAGTGACACCAAAACGGCCTTCTTCATCCTGAAAGGACACCACAGAGACCGGCGGGCCACCCGTTTCACGACTGGCGCGGGCCACTTCCAGCGCCGCAATTACCCCCAGCGCCCCGTCGAGCCATCCGCCTTCAGGCTGGCTGTCGGAATGCGAGCCCAGCAGCAGCGATTGCCCTTCAACGAGGCCAAAAAGATTGCCCGTTGAATCCATTTGCACTTCAAGACCGGCATTCCGCATCTGATCGCTCAGCCAGTCACGTGCCGCCAGATCGGCATCGGAATA
>CBDUCB010000057.1:0-16645 GCA_965365545.1 uncultured Roseobacter sp.
GAGGAGACCACCTCGCCTTTGACCGAGCGCTGCATGTCGGTGACCTCTTCGGGGCGTTCGTCGATGAGCAGAACGATCAGATAGCATTCCGGATGGTTCTTCTCGATCGAGTTGGCAATGTTCTGCAGCAGAACGGTTTTACCTGTACGCGGCGGCGCGACAATCAGCGACCGCTGACCTTTACCGATCGGCGACACCAGGTCGATGATCCGCGCGGACCGGTCTTTGGTCGTCGGATCGTCCGTCTCCATCGTCAGACGCTCATCCGGGTAGAGCGGCGTGAGGTTTTCAAAAGCAACCTTGTGGCGCGCCTTTTCCGGCTCTTCGAAGTTGATCTGCGTGACATCGATCAGAGCAAAATAGCGTTCACTGTCGTCCGGCGCTTTGATGACGCCTTCGATGGTGTCCCCGGTGCGCAGGGAATATTTGCGGATCATCTCAGGCGACACATAGATGTCGTCGGGACCCGGCAGATAGTTTGCCTCGGGAGACCGCAGAAAGCCGAATCCGTCCTGCAGCACTTCGAGCACGCCATCCCCGGAAATTTCCCAGCCCTCATCTGCACGCTCGCGCAGGATCTGGAACATCATCTCGCCTTTGCGCATCGTCGAGGCGTTTTCGATCTCAAGATCTTCGGCCATGGACAGCAGATCTTTTGGCGACTTGCGCTTGAGATCCGCCAGGTTCAGCGTTTCCATCGGTTCGTTGGTGTCGATCGTGTCAGTTGTCATGGAGATACCCGCAAAGCCGCGTGGCCTGGCGGCCCGCAGCGAGAATTCAGAAATGTAAGGTCTGCGCCATCCCCGGACGGGGTGGTGGTGATCAGTTAATCAGCCAGTCCGCCCCTGTCAATCAGAACCGGACCACCACCGACAGAACAATCAGGACCATCAGCACTGTGGGCACCTCGTTCATCATCCGGTACTGCCGGCCGGTCAGAGTATTTTCACCGGCGATAAACTCTTTACGCCGCAGCCCCAACCAGTGATGAAACCAGGTCATGGCCAGCACACCGCCAGCCTTTGTCCAGGGCCAGACCTGATCCCAGCTCACAATGCCCGGGGTAAAGACCAGACACAGCCCAAAGATCCAGGTGGCAATCATCGCCGGGTTCATGATCGCGCGCAGCAGGCGCCGTTCCATGTCCTGAAACATCCGATGGGTTTCGCCCGTCGTCCCAACCTGTTCGGTATGATAAACATAGAGCCGCGGCAGATAGAAAAGCCCGGCCATCCAGGCGATCACCGCCATAATGTGAAAGGCCTTGATCCAGGGATAGGCGTTCAAAAGCAGATCAGTCATTCCGGGCCCCCGTCGGTTCAACTCTCTTAATAATTAATAAAGAAAGAGAAAAGGATGATGATGTAGGTAGGGACACCGATTTCTGTGGATTAATGGTTTACCAGGGCTTTTTCCCACAGGGGGACAAGATCAGCGTTTAAAATTCACAGTGTGGTAACAAAATAAATAAATATTTTAAATCAATTAATTAAATAGGTCCTTTGGTTCGGAAAACTGTAGGAATCTGTGTATAAACCGGTGGAAGACACATTATGCACACCGACCGGTTTATCCTTACCCGCACGGGGGTGAAATGCGCCGGACCGCGTGAGACACGCGCGCCGCCCGGGACTTGCGCCGGGCCGGCATTTTGCCCAGAAGAAATGCAGCAACAATCCAGCGTCCCGCACACAGGCTTATTCACATGCCCACGCCCCTGATCCTCGCTTCCGGATCCGAGATTCGCGCCCGGCTTCTGCACCAGGCTGCCGTTGCATTCACCGTCGTCCCGGCCCGGGTCGATGAAGAGATGGTGCGTGCGGCCCTTCTGGCAGAAGACGCGCCGCCCCGGGATATCGCCGATACACTGGCGGAGCTCAAAGCCCGCAAGATCAGCGAAAAGAACCCCGGTGCGCTGGTGCTTGGTTGTGATCAGGTGCTTGATCACAAGGGGACGCTGATGTCCAAACCCGCGACGCCCGAAGATGCTATCGCTCAGCTGCACAGGTTGCGCGGCGGCCGGCATCAGCTTTTGTCGGCGGCGGTGGTCTGTGAAAACGGCGAGGCGATCTGGCGTCACGTGGGTCAGGTCCGGCTGTATATGCGCGCTGCGACGGATGCTTATATCGCGGGATATGTCGCGCGGAACTGGGACAGCATCCGCCATTCCGTCGGTAGCTATAAACTCGAAGAAGAAGGCGTGCGGCTTTTTCACCGGATCGAGGGCGACTATTTCAATGTGCTGGGCCTGCCTTTGCTGGAGCTTTTGTCCTGGCTCACTTTGCGGGGGGATCTCGAACAATGATCAGGGAAAACATCCCGCTGGCGGGCGTGATCGGATCACCCATCGCCCATTCCCGGTCCCCGCAGCTGCACGGGTACTGGTTGAACAGATATAATATTGCCGGATTCTACGTCCCGATGAACGTGGCGGCAGGCGATCTGGAAACGGTGTTGCGCACACTGCCGCGCGCCGGATTTGTCGGGGTGAACGTGACGATCCCGCACAAAGAAGCCGCTCTCAGAATTGCGGATGAGACCAGTGAAACAGCCCGATCAGTCGGTGCGGCAAACACCCTGACCTTTCTGCCGGACGGACGAATTCACGCAGATAATACAGATGGTTACGGATTTATGGCAAATCTGCGCCAGGCCGCACCATCCTGGAAACCGACGTCCGGGCCAGCGCTGGTTTTAGGCGCCGGCGGCGCCGCGCGTGCGGTGATCGTGGCCCTGCTGGATGCGGGTGTCCCGGAAATTTATCTGGCGAACCGGACGCGCGCCCGTGCCGAAGAATTGCGCGCGGCTTTTGGGCCGAAAATCACCGTCACCGGGTGGAAAGAGGCGCGGGATGCCGTTGAACCCGCGCATCTGATTGTGAATACCACGTCGCTGGGCATGACCGGGAAACCACCGCTGGAAACAGACTTCGCAGGTCTGCAACCGCGAACGCTGGTCACCGATCTGGTCTATGCACCACTCCGCACGGGCCTTCTGGAGACGGCCGCCGCGCGGGGCTGCGCGACGGTCGATGGTCTGGGCATGCTTTTGCATCAGGGTGTTCCGGGGTTTGAGAGATGGTTTGGCCAACGGCCCGACGTGACCGGTGACCTGCGCGACGCGGTGCTTGGCTGATGTTTATTCTCGGGCTCACCGGCTCCATCGGCATGGGCAAATCAACGACGGCAAAGATGTTCGCCGAAGAAGGCTGCGCCCTCTGGGACGCGGATGCTGCGGTGCACCGGCTTTATGCGAAAGGCGGCGGCGCCGTCGGCCCGTTGCAGGAGGCTTTCCCGCAAGCCATTTCGGATGGCGCTGTCAGCCGTGACGCCCTGCGCGGCATCATTGCCGATGATCCGGACGCGCTGAAACGGATCGAAGCGATCGTGCACCCGCTGGTCGCCGCCGACCGTGCGGCATTCCTGTCAGAGACCACCGCAGATATTGCCGTCCTCGATATTCCGCTGCTCTTTGAAACTGGCGGTGAAAAACTCGCAGATGCCGTTGTATGCGTCTCTGTACCGGCAGAATTGCAGGAAAAACGGGTTCTGGAGCGTGGCACTATGACGCCTGAACAGTTTGCGCATATCCGCGATAAACAGCTGCCCGATGCCGAAAAACGAGCGCGTTCTGATTATGTGATAATCACCGATACGGTTGAACATGCCCGCGCGCAGGTTCAGAATATCGTCAGGCAGATCAGGGAGAAAATGGCCAATGCGTGAGATCGTTCTGGATACGGAAACCACCGGCTTTGATCCGGAAACCGGCGACCGGATTGTCGAGATCGGTGCAGTTGAACTGATGGGTCATATGGCCACCGGGCGCACGTATCACCAGTATATCAACCCGGAACGCGCGATGCCCGAGGATGCTTTTCAGGTGCACGGGCTTGGTGATGAGTTCCTTGCTGATAAACCGAAATTTGCCGAGGTTGGTCAGGCTTTTCTGGATTTCATCGGCGATGCAAAGCTGGTCATTCACAACGCGGCGTTCGACATCAAATTTCTCAATGCCGAGCTCAAATGGATGAACCTGCCGCAAATCCCCTGGGAGCAGGCAATTGATACGCTGGCGATTGCACGCAAACGGTTCCCCGGCTCGCCCGCTTCTCTTGATGCGCTTTGCCGGCGGTTCAACATCGATAATTCATCACGCACCCTGCACGGAGCACTTCTTGACAGTGAAATCCTCGCGGAGGTGTATCTGGAACTGATCGGGGGGCGGCAGCCTGATTTCGGTCTTTCAGGCGACAGTCAGAAACCGGGCAGTGATGCAGCACCCGAGTGGACGCCGAGACCGCGTCCCGCAGCCCTGCCATCCCGTCTTTCTGAGAAAGAAGCCGCCGCCCATGCCGCCTTCGTGGCAAAGCTGGGCGACGACGCTGTGTGGAAAAAAGCCTGAGATCAGGCGTCGGCTTTGGGTGTCTCTGCGGCCTGACGGCGCGCGATTTCATTCCGGTAAAGCGACAGGAAATCAATGTTTTCGAGGTTGAGCGGCGGGAAGCCACCGTCGCGGGTGATGTCACTGACAACCCGGCGCAAAAACGGAAAGATCATCCGTGGGCATTCGATCAGCAAAAACGGGTGCAGCTGATCTTCGGGCACGTTCTCGACATGGAAAATACCGGCATAATCGATCTCGAGCACGAAAAGCGTGGTGTCGCCCTCTTTCGCCTTTGATGTCACGTTCAGTTTGATCGATGTCTCGTACTGGTTTTCGGCCGATCGCTTTTTGGCGTCCAGATTGACCTGCACCTGAACGTCCGGCGTCGTATCAGCCGGCGCGCCTTTCTGAGCCATGATGTTCTCGAAGGACATATCACGGATGAACTGACCAAGGACGCGCATCTGCGGGGCCTGAACCTGTTCCTGTCCGTTCGGCTGCGCTTGCGGTTGTTCGTCTGCCATTGGTTACTCCTGACGGGAAAATAAAATCAGCGCGTGCTTAACAGCTTGGCGGGGGCTTCTCAATGCCTGGTCCAGCCGGACGGGCCAGACGGCGAATCGTCTTCGGGCCGGGCTTCGGAATACTCACCCTCTATAACGTCATTCTGGTAATGCGCCCGTCGCGTCTCCTGAAAACCGTCCCGCGGACCGGGCCCCATGGTCTGAATGTTCACCCGTGCGCGGATCGCGGCGAAAACAGCCGTGCGCACCCCGGGGATCAGCAGCAAAAAACCAATGGCGTCGGTAAAAAACCCCGGCGTGAGCAGCAAAGCACCTGAAAAGAGGATCATCGCGCCGTGCACCAGCGGTTCGGTCGGATCTTTCATATCGGAAAACGACGCGCGCAGCTGCGAGAGCGCCAGCGCCCCCTGATTGCGCACCAGAACGGTGCCTATGATCGCAGTAATTACGACCGTTGCGAGGGTCCATCCGAGACCAATTGCGCCGCCGATCTGGATGAAAAGTGTGATTTCAATCAGCGGAACCGCGAGAAAGGCTATAAAGAGCCACATTTTGATACTTCCTTTCATGGCACCGGCAGTGGACTTGGGCGTGCCCCGCACCTACATAAGAGCAGACTGGCTCCGTTTCCACATCGTACCCCGCATGAGGTTTTTATGAATTCGTCCCTGATACAGCTTCTTGTCCTTGCCGGCATCGCTGTTTTTTTGATTCTGCGCCTGAAAAACGTGCTTGGGACCCGGGATGGATTCGAAGCACCGCCCGCGCAGAAACCCGTAACCGACCGGCGCGCGGGCCGGGACTTCGAAGTTATCGAAGGCGGCCCCGATCTTGATATCACCGATCACGTCGATGAAGGCAGCGACGAGGCAAAAGCGCTGGCTGAGATGAAGCGCGCTGAGCCATCGTTCAGTGTTACCGAATTTCTTGGCGGCGCGCGCGGTGCCTATGAGATGATCGTCATGGGTTATGAGAACGGCGAGCTTGATCAGATCCAGCCGTTTCTCGCGGAAGACATCTATGATTCCTTCGTCGATGGTGTCGCCGCCCGCGAAGACGCCGGTCTGACGATCGAGGCAAACTTCATCGGTGTGCGTGAGATCAGGCTTATGAATGCCACTTTCGACCAAGACACCAATGAGGCCGAGCTGACCATCCGCTTTACCAGCGAGATGACGTCGGCGGTGCGTAATGCCGAAGGTGAGATCATCGAAGGCAGCACAACCGAAATCAAGCGGCAGAAAGATACCTGGTCCTTTGCGCGGACCATGGGCGCGGATGATCCCAATTGGTTGCTGGTATCCACAGACGCCTGAGTGCGGCGGTCTGTGCGGCATGCGCGGGGCTGGTTTTCATGGCTGATACCGCGATGCCGGATACCCGCACGCAGATATTGTCGTTTGATGATCTCGATGGCTGGGCCGCGGATGACCATGCCGCGGCCTTTGATGTTTTCAACCAGACCTGTCCTGATCTGACCGCGCCCGACTGGCGCGCTGTCTGCGCCTATGCCACCAGCAATCCGGAGCCGCGGGCGTTTTTCGAGCTGTTCTTCCGGCCGGTGCTGATCGAAGACGATGCAGACATGCTTTTCACCGGATATTTCGAACCGGAACTCAAAGGCGCACTGACCCCGGACGCGCGCTACCGGTATCCGGTTTATGCCATGCCGCCCGAGGCGCTGGAAGTTGAGCAGTGGTTTTCCCGCCAGCAGTTGCTGGATGACGATCTTCTGGCCGGGCGTGGTCTTGAGATTGCATACGTCGATGACCCGGTGGAGCTTTTCTTTCTGCAGATCCAGGGCTCGGGCCGGATTACCCTGCCTGATGGCGGCAAAATCCGCGTGGGATATGGCGGGGCAAACGGACATCCCTATCGCTCGGTCGGCAAGGAACTGGTGCGCCGAGGCGTTTACGAGGCGCATCAGGTAAGCGCCGATGTCATCCGGTCCTGGGTGCGGCGTAACCCGGTTGAGGGCGAGGCGCTGCTGTATCACAACCCGTCTTATGTCTTTTTCCGCGAGGTCAGCGAAGTGCCCGCGCATCTGGGCCCGCTTGGCGCCATGAACCGCTCGGTCACGCCGATGCGCACCATTGCGGTCGATCCTGCTTTCACACCGCTCGGCGCACCGGTCTGGATCGAGAAAGACGGAGAAGATCCGTTGCGCCGGCTGATGATCGCCCAGGATACCGGCTCTGCGATCAAAGGCGCGCAACGGGCGGACATCTTTTTTGGGTCCGGCGATGACGCGGGGCGCGCGGCCGGGCGGCTCAGAGACCCCGGGCGGATGGTCGTGCTGCTGCCCATTCAGCGGGCTTATGCCTTGTTGCCGGAGAACGCACCGTGAGCCGGCGCAAACTGCGCCCGGATGAGATCGCGCTCTGGCAGCAGGTGGCGGACCGCACAGAACGGCTCGATAAACGCGAAACTTTTGATCCTGACGCGGTGGCTCCGAAACCTGTGCGCAATGAACCGCCTCAGTCCCCGCGCAAAGTGCGCCAGGCTTTTGGCGATGCGATACAACCGCCCAGACCGGCGTCGCGTAAAACCAGTTATGATCTGGCACCGGGCCTGCCTGACCGTCTGCGCAAAGCGCCGGTCCGGATGGACCGCAAAACCTTTGGCAAAATGAACCGCGGCAAGCTGAAACCTGAGGGGCGGATCGATCTGCACGGCATGACGCTTGATCGTGCGCATGCCGCGCTGAACCGGTTTATCATGTCCGCGCACGGATCCGGAAAACGGCTGGTGCTGGTGATCACCGGCAAAGGCAAAGATCGCGACGAGGGCGGCCCGATCCCGGTGCGCTTCGGCGTGCTGCGTCATCAGGTGCCGCAATGGCTGACAACGCAACCGCTGGCCGGTGTGGTGATGCAGATTTCTGAGGCGCATATCAGCCATGGCGGCGGCGGCGCCTATTACGTCTACCTCAGGCGGCACCGCTAGGCAGATCGCGCTGATAGCGCAGGATGCCGAAACCTGCCAGCAGAGCTCCGCCGAAATAATAAACGGCAATCGGGATCATCTGTTGCGGGAAGTCGATACCGGCATCAATCAGCGCGCCTGTGATCCCCGGGCCGATGGCGGAGCCGAAAACCATCAGCGCCGCTGCTGCCGCCTTGATCGATCCCAGATTGCGCGTGCCATAGAAAACCGCCCAGAATGCGGTGATCGCCGTGGCCTGCATCCCCTGCCCGATCCCGAACACCGTAAGGCCGACACCGGCCATGAAAATCGTATCCGCATAGGCGAGGATCAGGAACGACACACCAAAGGGCACCAGATAAAACGGCACGATCCATTTCACGCCGATCCGGTCCACGGCCCAGCCGGTGATAAAGGTAAAAGCGATGGTCGCCAGCGTATAAACCGGCATCAGCGCCACATATGAGACGAGGCTCCAGCCTTTAACCTCCGTCAGATGCACCTGCTGGAAAAACAATGCTGTGCCCCAGGCGGCGGGCCCCAGAATGAGCGGGATCAGTAAGTAAAAGAGCGGATGGCGCAGCAGTTCGGCGCGGGTCCAGTGACGCCCGCCCATCCCGAGGCTTTGAGTGCTGTCCGACATGGATTGCGGTGTCCGTTCCTGGCGCAGCAGCATCTGCATCACCGGGATTGTCACCAGAATGCAGACCGCCGCCAGAACCCAGAGCATACGCCAGTCAAAGCGTACCAGCAGGGCCACGAAAATGACCGGCAAAAGCGCCTGACCTGCGGCAAAACCCATAGACGCCAGCGAAATCGCCCGCCCGCGCGCCGCAACGAACCAGCGCGACATGGCAACCGCGCTGAGCTGCGACATCATCCCCTGGCCCGTCAGGCGCAGGGCGTAAACGACAAACACCAGTAAAAACCCCGTCGGCACCAGGGCCATCGCCACGCAGGCCATCGCCAGCAATACCATCACGCCCAGCGACAGATGCCGTACCCGGAAACGATCGGTCAGCGCGCCCGCCCAGATCATCGTGATCGCCGACAGTGTGGTGCCGATGGTGTAAATGCCGCCCCAGCTGCCATCGGTCAGACCAAAGGTCTCTTTGATCTCTCCGGCAAAGAGCGAGATAAAATAGGTCTGCCCGTAGGACGAGGTAAAGGTCAGCAGAAACCCCGCCAGCAAAAACAGCCGGTTGTCGATCAGAAAGCGGATGTAGCCCATGCGCAGAGGTGTTGCAGGACCACAGCCCGATGGGAAGCCTTAAAGCACGTAGCGGCTGATATCCGTGGATTTCGTGAGCTCGCCAAGGTTGGCGTCGACAAATTCCGCATTGACCACGATTTCCTCACCGCCACGATCCGGGGCTGTGAAAGACAGTTCCTCAAAGACCCGTTCCATCACTGTATAAAGCCGTCGCGCGCCGATGTTTTCGACCGACTGGTTCACATCGGCGGCGATCTTTGCGAGCGCTGCGATACCGTCTTCGGTAAACGACACGGTTACCTTTTCGGTGTCCATAAGCGCTGTGTATTGCAGCGTCAGCGCGTTGTCTGTTTCGGTCAGGATACGCACGAAATCCTCTTCGGTCAGTGCACGCAACTCCACCCGGATCGGCAAACGCCCCTGCAGTTCGGGCAAAAGATCAGAGGGCTTGGCAATGTGAAAGGCGCCTGAGGCAATAAAGAGCACGTGATCGGTTTTGACGGGTCCGTGTTTGGTGCTGACCGTGGTGCCCTCGATAAGCGGCAGCAGATCGCGCTGCACCCCTTCGCGGCTTACATCCCCGCCGCGCGCATCCGAGCGGGCGCAGACCTTGTCGATCTCATCGAGAAACACGATCCCGTTCTGCTCCACCGCTTCGATGGCAGCACGGGTCACCGTTTCATCGTCCAGCAGCTTATCGGCCTCTTCGCCGATCAGAATCTCATAGCTCTGCGCCACCGACATGCGTTTACGGGTGGTGCGCCCGCCCATGGCTTTGCCGAAAATATCGCCAAGGTTCATCATGCCGCCACCCATCGCGGGCTGTCCGGGGATGTCCATCATGGCGCCAAAGGGGTTGGAGCTGTCGGCAATCTCAAGCTCAATCTCGGTATCATCAAGCTCACCGGATTTGAGCTTTCTGCGAAACATCTCGCGGGTGCTTTCGCGGGCGTCCTCACCAGCGATGGCCGTGATCACGCGCTCTTCGGCGGCTTTGTGCGCGTTGGCTTTGACGTCCTCGCGCATATGATCGCGCACCATCGTGATCGCACTGTCCACCAGATCGCGGATGATCTGTTCCACGTCGCGGCCCACATATCCGACTTCGGTGAATTTTGTGGCCTCGACCTTGAGGAACGGTGCACGCGCCAGTTTCGCCAGACGGCGGCTGATCTCGGTTTTGCCGACCCCTGTGGGCCCGATCATCAGGATATTTTTGGGATAGACCTCATCGCGCAGATCGTCGCTCAGCTGTTTGCGCCGCCAGCGGTTTCTGAGGGCCACAGCCACGGCGCGCTTGGCGTCTTTCTGTCCGATGATGAACCGGTCGAGTTCGGAAACGATTTCGCGGGGCGTAAGGTCAGTCAAGGGAATATCCTGAAGTCAGTTCTCTGAAGCGATGTAAGGAGTGGTGCCGGAAACGCAACCGCGAAGGTGAAATCACGCCACCTTGCGGCGCGGAATTCAGATCGACGGTGGCAGTCTGTCACGCGGAATGACCCCCGGCAGAATGCGCATCAGCCGCGCGCGGATCCGTTCCCAGCGCGCACCGAGCACCAGCAGAAAGATGCCCAGAAACAGCACGGTAAAGACAGCGCTTTGCTCGTCAAAAACCGTGTTGCTCAGGATCACGATATATCCGATGGCCGCGATCAGAAACGAGCGCCGGTCGATCACGATCGCAATCATCGCGACCACAGCAAGCACCGCCAGAAGCACGGCATTCGACCAGGCCGCATCCCGGTCCATCAGGCTGAGCGCGATTGTATTCACCAGCGCCGGGGCCGCCACCACATGCAGCCAGAACCCGTTGGCCGCGCGCCGTGTCACGCGGTGCGGATCGGACATGTCGAACAGCATCGCGATGGCGAAAACGATAAGCCCAAGCACAAGAGTGATCACCGCAAAGGGCCCGTCGGCGGAGAGCAGAAAAAGATCACGCATGTCCTGTGGCGCGCCTGACATATTGCCGGCAATCAGCACAGACACGCCAAAGGCGCCGAGTGCGATGATCGCCAGCGCAAAGGGCACCCGGAACCGGTACCAGAAAATCAGCAGGGACACGGTGGCAAGCGCGAGAGGCAGCGGCAGGCTGTCTGTATCACCCTGGGCCACCATGAACAGTTCGGCAATGCCACCGGAAAATCCGTAAGCGGCATTCACCGCAAACATCACCGACAGGGCAATTGCCGGTGCGACCATCCGGCGGGTGCGGATGAAATACTCCGAAAGCGCCCAGACAACGACCGCGCCGATCAGGCCCGATCCGATCAGCACATTGCGCAGATCAGAGATGTTCTCAATGGCGGCAAAGGTGACGACGCCGATCCATCCGGTGGTCAGGATAATCAGGCCGACAACGATGAAAATCTCGTTGAAACCGCGGAAAAGCTCAAAGGGTTCGTCGCCCGGGTCGAGGTTTTCGCGCGCGCCCCTCCGGCTGTCTGCCAGCGAGGTGAGTGCCGCGGCCTGCGCTTCGGTCAGCAGGCCGGCAGCGACCGAGGCGCGCAGGTCGTCGCGCCCGATCATTTGCTGATCTTTTCGACCGTCAGATTGCCGTTGGTATAGACACAGATGTCGGCGGCAATCGCCATCGCATCACGTGCCACGGTTTCGGCATCCCGGTCGCTGTCCATCATGCCGCGCGCGGCCGCAAGCGCATAGTTGCCGCCCGACCCGATGGCAGTAACATCATGTTCCGGCTCCAGCACATCGCCCGCGCCGGTGATCACAAAAATCTCCGCTCCATCCGTAACAATCAGCATCGCTTCGAGCTTTTGCAGGTATTTGTCAGTGCGCCAGTCCTTGGCCAGCTCAACACTGGCGCGGGCCAGCTGCCCGGGCGTCGATTCCAGTTTCGCCTCCAGCCGCTCGAGCAGCGCAAAGGCATCCGCCGTTGACCCCGCAAACCCCGCAACCACGTCATAGCCACCGGGCGAGAGCCTGCGCACCTTACGCGCGGAGCCCTTGATCACGGTCTGGCCCAGAGAGACCTGCCCGTCGCCTGCAATGACAACCTCGCCGCCCTTTTTGACGCCGATGATGGTGGTGCCGTGCCATCCGGGAAACTCTTCGCGGGCCATAGTACTCTCCTGTCGTTTTGCACGGCCTATATGGCGGCCAGGGCGGCGTGGCACAAGGGCCGGGGCGGGGCCGGTACCGCACAGCAAAAAGGGCGCCCCGCAGCGGGACGCCCTGAAAATGCTGACATCAGAGGATCAGATGGAGTCTTCGATCCAGCTTTGCAACGCCGCTTTCGGCTTGGCGCCTGCCATGTTCGAGACGACCTGACCGTCTTTGAAGATAAAGAGCGCCGGAATGCCGCGCACACCCATCTGGGCCGGGGCATTGGGGTTTTCATCGACGTTTACTTTGACGATTTTGACCTTGCCGTCCATCTCCGAGGAGAGTTCTTCAAGAGAGGGGCCGATCTGTTTACAGGGGCCGCACCAGGGCGCCCAGAAATCGACAACAACGGGAATGTCGGACTGTTTGACCTCAGCGTCAAAGGTCTCGTCGGTTACTGCATGGGTTGCCATGATGGTCTCCTGAGGCATGTGTCTGAGCGCTGAACCTATGTATCCGGGGCCGCAGCGTCAAGATATGGCGTGCGTGCCAGCGCGTCCCTCACGATTTCGTGCGGCAGGCGCATGAGACTGCACCGCGCCGTCCATAAAATCGCCGTTTCAATGCGCCGCTCCGGGTAAATCTGCGCCAGCGCGTGGGCATAGGCTCCCATCTGCCGCAAGAGGCCTTCGGGGCAGTCTTCGGCGTGCCCGGGTACCGCACGGTTGGTTTTGAAATCGACGATCAGGACGGAGTCCGTTGTCACGATCAGCCGGTCAATCGTACCAAAAATTCTCCGGGTGCCCAACCCGGCGGACACCGGCACCTCGACCAGACCATCGTCACCGAAAAGAAACTGCAGATCAGGTGTGGCCAGGACGGCGTGCGCTTCTGCAAGGGCCTCTTCCGCATCGGGGTGACCGTCGGCAAGCGACAAAGCAAGTGCCGCGCCGGCTTCGGCACCCGCACCGGCCAGATGCTCAAGCAAAAGATGCACAAGCGTGCCGTAAGCTTTGGCCTCTTCTTCGGTCCGGCCGGTCTCCCCGGGCAGCGCCTTGGCGCCTTCAAGGTCTGAAGGTGACAGGGTTTCCGCCGTGACGGCGGGGTCCGGTGCCGGCTGTCGGAAAAACGCAGGCAGGGCGGTTGCCTCTTCGGCGGTGGCTTCCGGAGTGACCAGCGGCAGCGCCTCCCAGTCGCCGTGGCTGAGCCGCCGGACCGGCATCCCGAAGAAGTCCGCCTCCTCTGCACCGGCAGCGTCCAGAGCGGCCTCAACCATCTGATACCAGCTTTCGCCCCGGTCAGATAATTTCCCCGCCGCCGCCACGATCAGCCACTTTTCCGCCCGTGTCAGAGCCACATAAAGCAGCCTCAGCCGTTCACGGCGCTGGGCTTCTTTCATCTCATCGACGACCTGTGACATGCCGGCGGGCATATCATCGGCCCGGGTTTTCCAGACCGGTACATCCTCCATCGTGAGGATGCTGTCATTGATTGTAATATCGCGTTTGCGGGCATCGGGCAGAATGACGACGGGGGCTTCGAGACCCTTGGCGCCATGTACCGTCATTACCCGGATCTGATCGGAGGCCGTGTCGATCTGGCGTTTTACTTCCAGATCATCGGTTTCGATCCAGACCAGAAACCCGGTCAGGCTGGGGATGCTGGTGCGCTCATAGGCCAGCGCCTGGCTCAGCAGTGCGTTGATCCCGTCTTCGGCTTCTGTCCCCAGGCGTGCGAGCAGTTTTCTGCGACCGTCATGCCGGGTCAGGATCCGTTCCACCAGATCATAGGGCCGCAGAAAATCAACATTGGCGCGCAGATCGTGCAGCACGGCGAGCGTTTCCGGGTGCCTGGCCTGCTGGTTCCGCAACACTTCCCACAAATGCTTCGGCCCGCGCCCCTGCGCCAGAGTGAAAAGCGCCTGCTCGCTCCATCCGAAAAGCGGCGATTTCAGCACAGACGCCAGCGACAGGCTGTCTTCCGGCGTGGCAAGGAAGGCCAGCAATGCGGCCAGATCACGGACCGCCAGTTCACCGCCCACCTTCAGCCTGTCCGCGCCGGCAATCGGAAGGTCCGCGTTCTTGCACGCGCGGATGATCTCGGAAAAAAGCGTGCCGCGCCGCTGCACGAGAATAAGGAAATCGCCGGCCCTCAGCGGCCTGCGCACGAGAACACCACCCGGCCCGCTGTCGTCCGGGATGGTCATGCCGGTGGCGATCATATCCGCAATCCGGTCTGCGATCTGCCGCGCGAGAACGACATCGTGATGCTGCGTGCCAGGCCGGTCGAGCGGTTCGTGCCAGGCCCTGTCGTCATCATCCTCCTGCTCTGGCGTCAGCGGCCAGAGATCCACGCGCCCGGGCAGGTCCGATTTGAAGGCGCGGTGCGGATCGGCGCCGAAGCCGGCCTCTTCTTCGGCGGTAAAGGTATTATCGACCAGCCGCAGAACGGCCTCTGACGAGCGGAAAGACCAGGCCAGCGCCTCTCTTTGAAACACCAGATCAGCTTCTGTGAACCTTGCGCAGAATTCGCTTTCCATGCGGTCAAACTCGCGCGGATCAGCCCCCTGAAAGGAATAGATTGACTGCTTTTTATCACCCACGACAAAAAGTGTGCGCGCAAGGTCGCCGCGTGCACCGGCGCCGCTGTAAAACTCTGTCGCAAGCTGCCGGATCACGTCCCATTGCGCGGGGCTGGTGTCCTGGGCTTCGTCCACGAGGATGTGGTCAATGCCGCCGTCAATCCGGAAGAGCACCCAGGCGGCGACTTCGGGGTCGCGCAGCAAAGCGCGCGCCTTGAGGATGAGATCATCGAAATCGAGCCAGCCGCGCATTAGTTTTTCAGCCGCGTACAACTCCAGAAAACGCCCGGCGAAATCATGAAGCGCTTTCGATTTTTCCGCCGATGCGAGGGCAAGGCGCGCCTCGCGCGCATGTTCCACCCGGGTCATAAAGGCGTCGAGCGCAGGTTCTGTATCCTGTAGTTTCTTTCGGGCAGATTTTGTCGGCACCGGTCGTGACGTTGCGCCGGTCTTTGCCTGAAATGCTTTGTCGCCCGAACCATAAAGAAACACCTGTTCCAGAGCGGGCAATGCCTGCAGATCTGAAAGGTCAATAACGGCCAGTCGGCCCGCGTCTTTCTGATCTGTGACACCTGAGGCTTGCATCACCGGAATTATCGCGTCGAGAATATCCTGCTCATCACCATCAAACACCTCTCCGAAGAGCTTGTCTTCATCAAGATCTTCAGGCTGCCCCAATAGCGCCAGCAGATCGCCGCGCGTTACCGGGGCGCCAAAGGCTTCGCGATACCGCACAATATCCGCCGTCAGCTCTGTGAAACCTTCGTTGCTGTAATGCTCGGCCAGCTGTGCGACCAGCGCGGCGTCAGGGCCATCGGCCATTTCCTCGACGATCTCCGCGCGCAGAAGGTCAGCGGCGCGGTCCTCGATTTCAGTGAACTGCGGGCTGACGCGTGCTTCCAGCGGAAAACGGCGCAGCAGTGAGGCACAGAACGAGTGAATCGTCTGGATTTTCAAACCGCCCGGCGTCTCGATTGCGCGGGCAAAAAGCGTGCGCGCATCCCGCAGACGGTCCGCGCCGGTTTCCGCGTTAATGCCCAGCTCTGCCAGAGCCTTGCTGAGAGCCACATCTTCCAGCATTGCCCACTCGCCCAGGCGGCGGAAAAGCCGGTTCTGCATCTCAGAAGCGGCGGCCTTGGTATAGGTCAGGCACAGAATGTGCTGTGGTTCGACACCGTCGAGCAGAAGGCGCGCGACCCGGTCGGTCAGCACCCGGGTCTTGCCGGATCCGGCATTGGCCGCAAGCCAGGTCGAGGCATCGGGGCGCGCGGCGCGGATCTGTGCCTCGGTCGCCTCATCGCGCGCGGTCATTTCAGATCCTCCGGCACCGCCGTATCCGTGGCATCCCATTCGCCGAAACGCGCCAGCAGATCATAGTCACTGCCATAGGCGTCTTTTTCCATCATCCGGCGCGCGGTGAACCCCTGTCCCGGATCGAGATAGGCGCTGATCAGCGCCCGCAGCTTTGCCAGCACCACGGCGGGGGGTTCATCGTCCAGGGGTGCTGCGACCTCCTTCATATCAGAGCCTAATCCTATAAAAACAGCCTCTCTCACCGGGTGAGGGCCTGGCAGACCGAGCGCGCCTTCTTCGATCATTGCGGCCTCGATCAGCAGCTGTTTGTCAAACTGCGCCTGTTGTTTGCGCGAGGGCACGCTGCCGGTTTTGTAATCGTAAATGAGTGCCGCACCATCCGGCGCGAGATCAATCCGGTCGGCCCGCGCCGTGAGGGTAAAAGGCGGATCCTGCCAGACCAGTTTTCCGGTTGCGGCGTCCTCCAGCACGGCAGGCGTACCACGTGCCCTGCGCGCAACCTCGGCGGTGACAAATCGGGGTGCGGTGCGGTTCAGCAACGCCTGCCACAGCGCGCGTTCGGCAGGCCAGGGCACCCCCTCTTGCAGCATCTGATGCGCAACCTGCGAAAGATGCCCGGCGGTCAGCGCTTTTGGA
>CBDUCB010000058.1:0-16615 GCA_965365545.1 uncultured Roseobacter sp.
GCGATGCAGCGCATGATCATCCCGAAGCCCGAGGAGGATTTGCCCTTGCCCGGACCGGTGTGCACCATGATCAGACCTTTTTCCTCGGTCTTGGTCTGCATCATCTTATCGCGCGCCGCTTTGATTTTGCGCATTTTATCTGCGTGGCGGGCGTTTACGTCTTCGCTCATGGGACGCGTCCTTTGCTTGACAAGGTTCGGGGATTCGGCGCAACTGCCGAAACGCTGGTGCCTGTGTAAACAGGTGAAAAGGGAATGTGCAGCCGTCTTTTTGCCGGTCAATCACAGCCGCCCCCGCGACCGTAAACGGAAAGGTGTTCAGCGCCACTGGCCCCAGGGCCGGGAAGGGTGACCACCGAAGGTGCCACAGGCACCGGGATCCGCCAGCCGGGAGACCTGCCCGCGTAAAGACGACTTGACCGGACGGGGTGTTCCGGTGTCGGGGTGTGCTCTGCCAAAGGGTCTTCCTCGCCACCCGTGTTCCGTTCCCTGACTGCGAGGGGCAGAGGAATGAACGAGACGACCGAAATGCTGGTCTGCATCAAATGCAGGCGCGGGCGCGAGGTGCCGGAGACGGAAACGCGCCCCGGCCAGCACCTTTATGACCGGCTGAGTGCCATGGATGCGCCCGAAGGGGTGCGCATCCGCCCGGTCGAATGTCTGCAGAACTGCGATTTTGGCTGCACAGTGGCTCTGCGGGGCGGCAACCGCTGGACCTATGTGTTCGCAAACGTCGATGAGATGTCGCACCCGGAGATGATCCTCGATGGTGCGGCCCGCTATCATGCCACGACCGACGGGCTGATCCCGTGGCGTGAGCGTCCTGAACACTTCAAACGAAACTGCGTGGCGCGTATCCCGCCAATGGAGACTGAATAATGGCTGATCTGGCAAAACTCCCCGTGACTGTGATCACAGGCTTTCTGGGTTCGGGTAAAACCACTCTGATCCGGCAGCTGATGCAGAACCCCGGCGGCAAACGCCTGGCCATCGTTGTCAATGAGTTTGGTGACGTTGGTGTGGATGGCGAAATCCTCAAAAGTTGCGCAATCCCCGACTGCCCGGCGGAAAACATCATGGAACTGGCCAACGGGTGCATCTGCTGCACCGTGGCGGATGATTTCATCCCGACCATTGAGGCGCTGATGGCGCTGGACCCGCGCCCGGATCACATTCTGATCGAAACATCCGGCCTGGCACTGCCAAAGCCACTGCTCAAGGCGTTTGACTGGCCCGATATCCGCTCAAAGATCACGGTGGACGGTGTGGTTGCTCTGGCTGATGCAGAAGCCGTGGCGGCAGGCCGGTTTGCCCCGAATGTGGCCGCTGTCGACGCGCAGCGCCTCGCCGATGAGAGCATCGATCATGAGACCCCGCTGTCGGAAGTGTTTGAGGACCAGATCTCCTGTGCGGATATCATCCTGCTCACCAAACCCGACCTTGCGGGTCCTGAAGGTGTCGCAAAAGCGCGTGCGGTGATCGCCGCCGAAGCGCCGCGTCCGCTGCCCGTGGTCGAAGTTGCCGAAGGCATGGTCGATCCGCGCATCATTCTCGGGCTGGAAGCCGCCGCGGAAGACGACATGGATGCGCGGCCATCGCATCACGACGGCCCGCATGACCATGATCACGAGGATTTTGAGTCGATCGTTGTGGATATTCCGGAAATCGCGGACCCTGCCGATCTCGTGCGTGCCATTGAGAAACTGGCCCGTGAAAACAACATTCTGCGCATCAAAGGGTATGCGGCGGTTGCGGGTAAACCGATGCGGCTGCTGGTGCAGGCAGTGGGCGCGCGGGTGCGGCACCAGTATGACCGTGCCTGGGCGCCGGATGAGGCGCGGGCGGGCCGTCTGGTGGTCATCGCAGAGCATGACGACATCAACACGGATGTGATCCGCGCCGCACTTGATGTGCGCCGGACGGAGGCTGCTGAGTAACCTGCTATGCATGTCGTTTTCCGCGAAAGCCACGGGCTGGAAGAGACCGAAACGCCGATGGATCCGGGGCAGGACCCTGCCGATCTGGTGGTGCTGTCGCTTTCGGATTCCGACCTTGGCGCTTTCGCGGAGGCCTGGCACACCGGGGGCGGTCCGGAGGGGCGTCTGCCCACGCTGCGTCTTGCAAATATCGTGGCACTGAAGCACCCGCTGTCGGTGGATACCTATGTCGAAAAGACGCTTTCGGGCGCAAAGGGTATTCTCATCCGGCTCATTGGCGGCGTGCCCTACTGGCCTTACGGTTTGCAGCAGATCAGGGCGATGGCCGACCGCGAGGGCATTGCCCTGGCGGTGATCCCCGGCGATGGCCGGCCCGACGAACGCCTTGATGCCTTCTCGACGCTGCCGGTGTCGACGCTGCGCCGGCTGGAGCATCTGTGCAGTACCGGCGGGTCGGTTGCGGCGCAGGCCGCTCTTGCGCAGCTGGCTCTGGCCGCCGGGCTTTCTGCCGGCCCGGTAAAGGGACGCAAAGGCCTGCCGCCGGTCGGCGCCTGGACGCCCGAGGCCGGGGCCTGTTGCCCGGTTCTCGCGATGTCGGAACCCGCGGCACTCGCCGGAAAGCCGCGCGTGCTGGTGGTGTTCTACCGCTCCTACCTCGTGGCTGCTGATCTGGCGCCTCTGCACGCGCTCTTTGCCGTTTTCCGGGCGCGGGGCTGCGATGTGACAGCGCTTTTCGCGCCGACGCTGAAGGCGCCGGAGATTGCAGGCTGGCTGCGTCGTCAGACAGCTTATCTGCGCCCGGCAGCCATCGTAAACGCGACGGCCTTCTCCGGCAAAGGTAACGATGGTACCTCGCCGCTCGACGCCGCCGGCGTGCCGGTCTTTCAGGTGGCACTCGCGACGAACACAGAAAAGATGTGGCGCGAGGCAGAACGCGGCCTCTCACCCGCCGATCTCGCCATGCACGTGGTGCTGCCGGAGGTGGACGGGCGCATTTTCGCCGGGGTCGCTTCCTTCAAACAACCCGGCCAGCGTGACCCGCATCTGCAGTATTCCCGCTTTGCCCACAAGGCCGTGCGCGACCGCGTCGAAGCCGCAGCCGACCGCGTAACCGGATGGATGCGTCTTGCTGCGATGCCCGAAGCCGCCCGCCGTGTCGCCGTCGTGCTCTCTACGTATCCCGGCAAGGACTGGAACATGGGGCATGCCGTGGGCCTCGATGCGCCGGCCTCTGCTCTGGCCATTCTCGATGATCTGCACGGCGCGGGCTATGATACGCCGTGTCCGGACGGACCCCTGAATGAGGCGCTGCCGGGCCGCGCCACCCGCTGGCCCCTTGATGATTACAAGGAGGCCCTCGCGCGCCTGCCTGAGACATTGCGCGACGATCTGGCGGCGGCCTGGGGCGCACCGGAAGAGGACCCCGACTGCGACGGCGCGGCCTTTCACTTCGCGGCGCTTGCGCGCGGCAAAGTCACGATCGCCCTGCAGCCGGAACGCGGCACGCCGGAGGCAC
Source organism: uncultured Roseobacter sp. (assembly GCA_965365545.1). Classification (GTDB taxonomy): domain Bacteria; phylum Pseudomonadota; class Alphaproteobacteria; order Rhodobacterales; family Rhodobacteraceae; genus Roseobacter. The sequence continues at coordinate 3,453 of CBDUCB010000058.1, forward strand.
GCGACGATACCTACCACGATCTGGCCCGCACGCCGCGCCATGCCTATGTCGCCTTTTATCTCTGGCTTCAGTCGCGGGCGGATGCGCTGGTGCATGTGGGTGCCCACGGCACGCTGGAATGGCTCCCGGGTAAATCCGTTGCCCTCTCTGCGGCCTGCTGGCCAGAGGCGCTGACCGGTGCCATGCCCGTTATCTACCCCTTCATCGTCAACGATCCCGGAGAGGCCGCCCAGGCCAAGCGGCGCATCGGGGCGGTCACCCTGGGGCATATTCCGCCGCCTCTGCGGGACAGCGGCACGCCTGAGCGCCTCGCGCGTCTGGAGGCGCTGCTCGATGAGTTCTCAAATGCTGACGGGCTCGACCCGCGGCGCCGCGACCGGCTTCAGGGTGATATCCGCGACGAGGCGCAGGTGCAGGGCGTGGAGCAGGATCTGGGGCTCGACCGGGCCACCTGCAGTGCCGAGGCAATCACCCGCATTGACCGCTTCGTCTGCGATATCAAGGAAAGCCAGTTCGGCGAGGGGCTGCACATCTGGGGCCGTGCGCCCCGGGGTGACGCGCCGGCAGAAACCGCGGGCTCGCCCGCCGCCGAACGGCAATCACTGCTTGATGCTCTGGCAGGCCGGCGGATATCTCCGGGGCCATCCGGCTCGCCGTACCGCGGCCGTCGCGATGTGCTGCCCACCGGGCGCAATCTCTTTACAACCGATCCCCGGGCTGTTCCAACGCGCGCGGCATATGCACAGGGCGTGCGGCTCGCTGACGAGCTGATCCGCCGTCACCTGCAGGAAGAAGGCGACTGGCCGCGGGGACTGATCGTCGACCTCTGGGGCTCGGCCACCATGCGCACAGCGGGCGAAGAGTTTGCCATGGCGCTGCACCTTCTGGGCTGCAGGCCGGTCTGGGATGCCGGTTCGGAGCGCGTGTCGGGCATTGAAGTTCTGCCTGTCACCGAGCTCGAACGTCCGCGCATTGACGTCACGCTTCGTGTCTCAGGGCTTTTCCGCGATGTTTTTCCAACCTTGTCGGCACTCTTCGGGCAGGCCGTGCGGGCGCTGGCGGCACGCGATGAAGCACCTGACTGGAACCCCTATGCGGGCCGCGCCGACCTTGCGCGGGTCTACGGCCCCGCGCCGGGCCAGTTCGGTCTGAGCATGGGCGACGCGGTCGATCAGTACACCGAAACCGCCCGTCACCGTGCCGGAGAGGCCTGGCTGCGGGCCAGCTCCTGGGCGCTGGATGGTGACGCCGCGCGGGAAGACAACGAGGGTATCCGCGCCCGTGTCGGGGCCGCCGACAGCTTTGTGCACCTGCAGGATCTGCCGGAGACCGACCTGCTGCTGGCGGGCGATTACGCAACCCACGAGGCGGGATTTGCCGCAGCGCAGAGCGTTGCAGGCGGGCAGGCCACCCTTTATCACCTGGATAACACCGACCCTGCGCGCCCCCGGGCCCGTGGCCTTACCGAGGAAATCGCCCGCGTGGTCCAGGCCCGCGCAGCCCATCCCGGCTGGATCGCCGGCATGAAAAACCACGGCTTCCGCGGGGCTGCAGAAATCGCCTCCACCCTCGATCACATGGCCTCGTTTGCGCATCTGGCGGCGGCCGTTCCGGCGCATCTCTTCGACCTTTACCACGACGCCACTCTGGGCGATCCGGCCACCGATGCCTTTTTGCGCGATGCGAACCCGGGGGCCCATGCGGCCATGCAGGCGCGGTTCGCGGCTCTGCTGAAGGCGGGCTTGTGGCAGACCCGGCGAAACTCGGTGCTGGCCGAACCGGGAGCGGCAGAATGACCGCTGCGCACCGCGTCAGAGGGTGGTGCCCCGGCGCGTGGCAGCCTATGGCCTCGGGCGACGGGCTGGTTGTGCGCGTACGCCCCCTTCTCGCAGAGCTTTCCATAGCCCAGGTGCTGGGGCTGTGCGATCTTGCTGACCGCTATGGCAACGGTTTTATCGACCTGACCAGCCGGGCGAACCTGCAGATCCGCGGCGTGTCCCGGGAGGGTCATGAGAATCTGCTGCGGGATCTGCACGATATCGGGCTGCTGGATGCCGACCCTGCATCAGAACGCAGGCGCAACCTGCTTGTGAGCCCGTTCTGGCAGGAGGGGGATGCGACCAGTCAGCTGGCCCGGGCGGTCCTTTCGCGACTGAGTGACCTGCCTGACCTGCCGGCCAAGGTGGGGATCGCTGTGGATGCGGGTAAAGCACCTGTTCTGACAAAGGACCCGGCCGATTTCCGCTTTGAGACAGGTGGCGACGGGCTCATTCTGCGCGCAGACGGCATGGACCGCGGCCTTCGGGTAACACCGGAAACCGCCGTGGATGCGCTGATCGGGATGGCGCGGTGGTTTTGTGCGCATCAGACACCGGATCTGCGCCGGATGGCCCCTCTTTGCGCCGCGCATGAAATGCCCGCCGCCTGGTGCGAGGTTCCGGCAACGCCGCCCGCAGGCCCCGCACAAGTTGGCACCGGCGCGCAGGGCACTCTTGCCGGCGTCGCATTCGGGCAGATCCGCGCGCGCGATCTCAGAGACAGCATAACACCCTTGGGCATCAGCACAGTGCGCGTCACGCCCTGGCGGGCGTTTCTCTTTGCCGGCGTTACCGCTCCGGATCATCCGGCGTTCATAACTGATCCGGAAAATCCGCTCCTCAGGGTCGATGCCTGCCCGGGAGCACCCGCCTGCCTCCAGGCCGGCGCTGAAACCCGTGTTCTTGCCAGCCGTCTGGCGCCACATGGGCATGGCACGCGGTATGGCTCTGGGGGTGTCAAAGGCTGCGCGTGGGCGCGGATTGCAGATATCACACTGGTTGGGCGTGATGGCCGGTTTGACCTTGTCAAAGACGGGCGGGCAGGGGATACGCCCCTGCGCAGGGGGATAGAGCCGGACGATCTGCCGGGGGCCGGGCTCGATTGAGGGACAATGACATATACATACGAAACCAACGGGGCTGAAATTTACCGCCAGTCCTTTGCCATGATCCGGGCCGAGGCCGATCTGGGCGCGTTTACCCCGGACGAAGAGCCCGTCGTTGTGCGCATGATCCACGCCGCCGGCATGGTGGGGCTGGAAAAACATGTGCGCCTTTCGCCGGGGTTTTCCAGAGCCGCGCGTGCCGCTCTTGCAGCGGGCGCGCCTGTTCTGTGCGATGCACGTATGGTCAGCGAAGGCGTCACCCGCGCCCGTCTGCCTGCCGGAAACGAGGTCATCTGCACGCTGCATGACGAGGGGGTGCGCGACCTGGCGGCCGCGATGTCAAACACCCGCTCGGCAGCAGCCCTTGAGCTCTGGCGCCCGCATCTTGCAGGCGCGCTGGTGGCGATCGGCAATGCGCCGACAGCCCTTTTTCATCTGCTCAACATGCTGGAAGACCCTGATTGCCCGCGCCCGGCGGCGATCATCGGCTGCCCTGTCGGATTTGTCGGCGCGCGCGAAAGCAAAGACGCGCTCTGGGCGGACCAGCCGGTGCCGTGCTGCATCGTTGAGGGGCGCCTGGGGGGCAGCGCGATTACGGTGGCCGCGATCAACGCCATCGCGAGTCGTGCGGAATGAACAGCGGCACGATCTATGGCGTCGGACTGGGCCCCGGAGATACGGATCTGATGACCCTGCGCGCGCACCGGTTGCTGACGGGAGCGCAGCACGTTGCCTATTTCCGCAAGGCCGGCCGGCCCGGGCAGGCGCGCAGGATTGCACAGGACCTGATCCCCGAAGGCGCAGAAGAGATCGCGATGGAATATCCGGTCACGACCGAAATCCCGCTCTCGGATCCGCGGTATAATGAAATCCTCTCTGCTTTTTATGCTGAGTGTACCGCGCAGCTCAGGGCGCGCGCGCAGAGCGGGCAGAACGTTGTGGTGCTCTGTGAAGGAGACCCGTTTTTCTACGGCTCTTTCATGCACTTACACAGCCGCCTTAAGGAGGTGGTTCAGGTTGTCGTGGTGCCCGCGATCACCGGCATGTCCGCGGCCTGGACGGCGACGGACCAGCCGGTGACCTGGGGCGACGATGTGCTGAGCACGCTGATGGGTACGCTGCCCGAAGACGAACTGGTGCGCCATATGAAGGCCGCTGACGCGATTGTGGTCATGAAAATCGGTCGCAACATCGACAAGGTGCGCCGCGCTCTTCACAGCGCGGGCCGCTTTGATGATGCCTGGCTGGTCGAATATGCCAGCATGCCCGGCCAGACAGTGCAGAAGCTCAGCGAAACCGGCGAAAAAGTGACCCCGTATTTCTCGATCGTCATCGTGCACGGCCAGGGCCGCAGACCGTGAGCGGATGGGTGAAAATTGCGGGCCTTGGCCCCGGTGACCCTGATCTGGTGACGCCTCAGGTGACGGCGGCGCTGGCAGACGCCACGGATGTCGTGGGTTATATTCCTTATGTGGCACGGGTCAGTGCGCGCCCGGGGCTGCGCCTGCATCCCAGCGACAACCGCGTTGAACTGGATCGCGCGCGCCATGCGCTTGAGATGGCCGCCGAAGGCCGGCGGGTGGTGATCGTCTCCTCAGGTGATCCGGGTGTTTTTGCAATGGCAGCAGCGGTTTATGAAGCAGTTGAGGCCGCTGGCGCGGCCTTGACAGATATACCGATCGACGTTCTGCCCGGCATAACTGCGATGCTGGCCGCTGCCGCGCGGGTCGGTGCGCCGCTGGGGCATGACTTCTGTGCGATCAACCTCAGTGATAACCTCAAACCCTGGGCGCTCATCGAAAAGCGCCTGCGGCTTGCGGTCGAGGGGGATTTCGCCATGGCGTTTTACAATCCGCGTTCAAAATCCCGGCCCGAAGGCTTCGGGCGCGCGCTGGACCTGCTCAAAGAAGCCTGCGGTGATGACAGGCCGGTGATCTTCGCCCGGGCTGTTTCGACCGGTGATGAAAGCATCCGGGTGGTCCCGCTCACTCAAACGCAACCTGATATGGCGGATATGCGCACGGTTGTGATCGTCGGCGCATCCAATACCCGCGTGATTACGCGCGCGGATGCACCGGTGGTCTATACGCCGAGGTCGGTGCCCGAATGAGCCAGCCAGGCGATCACTTCTTCAGCGCCGGAGGCTTCGCGCCGTGCCGGCAAAGATGGCCGGTCGATCATCAGTACGGGCAGTTCCAGTTGACGGGCTGCGATAAGTTTGGCCTGCGCGCCGGTGCCGCCGGAGTTCTTGGACACCACCAGGTCGATCCGGTGTTCACGCATCAGTGCCAGATCGCCATCGACAGTAAAGGGACCCCGGTCAAGGATGACCTCACAGCCGGGAAACGGCAGCGCAGCATCAGGCGGGTCCACGAGACGCAACAGATAAAAATGCTGCGGATTCGGGGCAAACTCGGCAAGATGCATTCGCCCGACGGCAAGCATGACCCGGCGGGCAGGGCCCCGGAGTGCGGCAACCGCAGCCGCAATATCCGGAACATGCTGCCAGCGGTCGCCTTCACCGGACGTCCACGGCGGGCGGGTCAGCGCAATCAGGGGCACCTTTGCTGCAGCACAGGCATCGACGGCATTGCGGCTCATCTGCGCGGCAAAGGGGTGTGTGGCATCGACGACATGGGTGATAGCGTGGTCGTGCAGATATTGCCGGAGGCCCTCAACACCGCCAAACCCACCGCTGCGCAGGGGAAGGGGCTGGCGCACCGGACGGGCCACGCGTCCGGCAAGCGATACCGTGCCGGCGATGCCCGCCTCGCTCAGCGCCCGGCAGAGCGCTGTCGCCCCGGTGGTCCCGCCGAGGATGAGCAGGTTGGGTGCCATGTCTGATACCATGCCTGACGCTCCCTGGCTGACGATCATTGGTCTGGGCGAAGATGCGCCGGAGGGGCTGTCGGGTGCAAGCCTTGCCGCACTCAAGGCCGCGGAGATCATCATGGGGCCGCCCCGTCATCTGGCGCTTCTGCCGCATCTCTTGGCGGAACAGATCGCCTGGCCTGTGCCCTTCAGCGATGGTTTGCCGGTGCTTCTGAGCCTGCGCGGACGGCGCGTGGCTGTTCTGGCCTCGGGCGATCCCTTCTGGTTCGGTGCGGGCAGTACGATCTGCAAAGAGCTCGACGCGGGCGAGTGGACGGCATTGCCCGGGCCTTCGACCTTTTCTCTGGCCGCCGCGCGCCTCGGTTGGGCGCTGCAGCACACCGCCTGTTTCGGGCTCCATGCGGCACCCCTGTCGCGTCTGCGCCCGGCCCTGGCCCCCGGCGCGCAGATTATCGTTTTGCTGCGCGACGGCGAGGCTGTGACCGAACTCGCGGAATATCTCACTGACGCCGGTTTCGGGGCCTCTGATCTGCATGTGTTTGAGGCACTGGGCGGCCCCCGCGCACGGCGCAGTGATCTCACGGCCCGCGCCATCGGGGACAGAAGTTTCAGCCATCCGGTCTGCGCGGGCATCCTCGTCCGGGGCGAGGGCGCTGTGCTGACGCGCGCCTCAGGGCGCTCCGACGACTGGTTCGAAAGCGACGGCACGATGACCAAACAGCCGGTGCGCGCGCTCACGCTCTCGGCACTTGCACCCCGCGACGGCGAGCACCTTTGGGACATTGGCGGCGGGTCGGGGTCGGTCTGCATCGAGTGGCTGCTTTCGCATCCCTCGCTGACCGCGACAACGATAGAGCCGCGAGACGCCAGGGCCGGGCGCATCCGCGCCAATGCGGACCGGCTTGGCCAGGACCGGTTGCAGATTGTCACCGGCAAAGCACCCGATGCGCTGGCGGGTCTGACGCCGCCGGATGCGGTATTTATCGGCGGCGGGCTGTCTGAGGAACTGCTGGAATGGCTTGCCGGCAATCTGGCACCCGGCACGCGGATCGTTGCCAATGCCGTGACGCTGCAAAGCGAAGCGGTACTGGTGCGCGCGCAGGCGGCCCGTGGCGGTACGCTGTTGCGCGCAGAGATCGCGCGCGCCGCACCGCTGGGTAACAAAACGGGATGGAAGGCGGCTTATCCGCTGGTGCAGTGGAGTGCGGTGTTGTGATCGTCGCGGGTCTCGGGTTCCGCACGGACGCCAGCGTGCAAAGTCTGCGCAGCGCTTTTGAGCGCGCAGCAGCCGGGCTGACCGCCGATGCATTCGCGACCGCTGCCGGAAAATGCGAGAGCGCCGCGCTCAGGGATCTGGCCGCGCAGACCGGTTTGCGCATCATTGCGGTGCCGGCTACGCAGCTTGCGGCGCAACCTACCGTTACACAGTCGGCGCAGTCCCGGGCTGCCCGGGACACAGGCAGCGTTGCAGAGGCGGCAGCGCTCGCCGCCGCGGGACCCGGCGCACGGCTGTGCGGCCCGCGTGTTGTGTCGGATGACCGCATGGCAACCTGCGCTTTTGCAATCGGAGAAACGATATGACAGTCCACTTCATCGGCGCGGGACCGGGCGCGCCCGATCTGCTGACCCTGCGCGGGCGTGACATTATCGCGGCCTGCCCGGTCTGCCTTTTTGCGGGGTCTCTGGTGCCTGAAGCAGTGCTGGAGCATTGCCCTGACGACGCGCGGGTTGTGAACACCGCCGACATGGATCTCGACGCGATCATCGCCGAGATGCGCCGCGCCCATGACGCGGGTCAGGATGTGGCGCGGCTGCATTCAGGGGATCTGTCGGTGTGGTCCGCGATGGGTGAACAACTGCGCCGCCTGCGCGCTCAGGGCATTCCGGTATCCGTCACACCCGGGGTGCCGTCCTTTGCCGCTGCCGCGGCGACACTGGGTGCGGAACTGACGTTGCCGGGGCTGGCGCAATCGGTGGTGCTCACGCGTACCCAGGGGCGCGCCTCGACAATGCCTCCGGGCGAAACCCTGCAGAATTTTGCGGTCACAGGCGCGACGCTGGCTCTGCACCTGTCGGTGCAGAATCTCGACCGGGTGGTGACAGAGCTGACACCGTCTTACGGCGCGGACTGCCCGGTGGCGATTGTCTGGCGCGCAAGCTGGCCGGATGAGCGCATCATCCGCGGCACGCTGGCCGATATCGCAGACCGGGTCGACAGCGACATGACCCGTACTGCGCTGATCCTCGTCGGGCGTGCGCTCGAAGGCGAAGGTTTCGACGAATCCTGTCTCTACGCAACAGACTATGACCGACGCTACCGGCCGCAATCGGCTCAAAGCCCCTGGGCCGGATGGAACCATGGCGATGACTGATATCCCCGGCCTTCTGGTTTCCGCGCCGGCGTCCGGCACAGGTAAAACCACCGTGATGCTGGGTCTTCTGCGCGCGCTGGCAGAGGACGGCATGGCTGTGCAGCCCTTTAAATCCGGGCCGGATTACATCGATCCGGCTTTTCACCGTGCGGCCAGCGGTCGCGCTTCTTTCAATATTGATACCTGGGCGATGGGCGGGCAGCTTCTCGGCGCGATTGCCGCCCGCGCGACCGGCGCTGACATCTGTATCGCCGAAGGGTCCATGGGGCTCTATGACGGGGTCGCCACGCGGGGACAAAGCGGCTTTGGCAGCAGCGCCGAGACCGCCGCGCGCATGGGCTGGCCTGTCATTCTGGTGGTGGATGTCAGCGGACAGGCACAATCGGCTGCTGCCGCAGCACTGGGGTTTCAGGCCTATAACCCGGATCTGCCCTTTGCCGGTGTGATCCTGAACCGCGTGGCCTCTCCGCGGCACGAACGCCTGGCGCGGCTGGGCATGGACAAAGCGGGCCTTACGGTGCTCGGCGCGCTGCCGCGGCGCGGGGATCTGGCGCTGCCGGAACGTCATCTGGGGCTCATTCAGGCGGTGGAACACCCCGATCTGGAAGCTGCGATCGCGGGCTATGCCGCTTTTCTGCGCGAGCACGTGGATCTTGCAGCCATTCGCGCGGCGGCACGCGGTGCATCGGGCGGGCAGAGCGCGGCACCGCTGCCAGAGCCACCCGCTCAGCGTATCGCACTTGCGCAGGATGCGGCCTTTTCATTCACATACCCGCATCTCGTCGAAGGCTGGCGCGCGGCAGGTGCCGAGGTGCTTCCGTTCTCCCCGCTGGCAGATGAAGCACCCGACCCGGACGCTGATCTTGTGTGGCTGCCAGGGGGTTATCCGGAGCTGCACGCCGGCCGGATTGCTGCCGCCGCAAGTTTCCGCGCGGGCCTGCATGCCCATGCGCAGACACGTCCGGTACACGGCGAATGCGGTGGTTACATGGTGCTGGGCGCAGGCCTCATCGACAAGGACGGCCAGCGCTACGAAATGACCGGTCTGCTGGGCCTCGTGACCAGCTATGAAAAGCGCAAATTCCATCTGGGATACCGCCAGGCCCGGCTGCTCGCGGACCTGCCGGGACATACGGCGGGGTCGCGGTTACGCGGGCATGAATTTCATTACTCCACCATCCTGGAGCAGCCTGATGACGCACTGGCAGAGGTCTCGGACGCCGATGGCAATCCGGTACCCGAAACAGGCTCGCGCCGGGGCCGTGTGACGGGGACTTTCTTTCACCTGATCACCGCCGAGGAGCCCGCATGACCGGTTTTGTGAGCTTTGTGGGCTCGGGCCCCGGCGATCCGGAACTTCTGACCCTCAAGGCGGTGGACCGCCTGAAACGCGCGGATGCGGTGCTCTTTGATGATCTCTCTTCAGGGCCGGTCCTCGGCTATGCGCGCCCGGACGCGGACCTTGTGGGCGTTGGCAAACGGGCAGGGCGCGCCTCGCCCAAACAGCATCACGTCAGCCGGCTGCTGGTGGAGTATGCACAGACCGATCAGCGCGTGGTGCGGCTGAAATCCGGGGACGGCGGTCTGTTCGGACGCCTCGAAGAGGAGCTCGACGCGCTGCGCGATGCGGGGATCCCCTATGAGATTATCCCGGGGGTGCCGTCTGCGAATGCTGCTGCCGCGGCCGCCGGCATTCCGCTTACGCGCCGGATGACCGCGCGGCGGGTGCAGTACTTCACCGGACACGATGTCACCGGCAACCTGCCTGACGATCTGAACCTTGATGCCCTCGCAGACCCGGCCGCCTGCACTGTTGTGTTCATGGGTAAACGCACCTTCCCGCAACTGGCGCAGGCACTGATCGCGCGTGGCCTGCCGGCCGCGACACCTGCGATTCTCGCTGAGAATGTCAGCACCCCCGATCAGCAGATCACCCGGACCACTATCGACGCCCTGGCCGCAAAACTTGAGGCCGGGACCGGCACAAACCCCGCGCTGATACTCTATGGGCCGCTGGCAGATCCGTGAGGGTCGTTTTTTAACTTGTGCGGTCTTTCTGACATACCGTACTGTCAGGCTACGGTGTCACATCTGTGGCTGAACAGGGAACCGGGTGAAACTCCCGGACTGCCCCCGCAACTGTAAGCGGAGAGCGCGACGGAAAGAACCACTGGGAAACCAAATCCGGGAAGGACCGGCGCGCTGCGACACGCAAGTCAGGAGACCTGCCGTACCAACGAAATCCTGCTCACGCATGTGGGCACCCGCTGCCGGAGGGGCAGTCACATGAAAGGGACTATCAATGCATATCGAACCGGGCGTCGTTGACGGCGCAAAAATGGTGCTGGCGTATGGCACTGCCGCCGGTGCGGCGGGCTACTCTGCCAAACTCGTCATGGGCGATCTGGCCAGAAGCAACATCGCGTCTTTCGCCGCCCGCACGGTGCTGGCAACGGTCGGTGTTTTCGCCTTTTTCGAGATACTGCCGCACTTCCCGGCAGGTATCTCCGAGGTCCACTTCATTCTGGGCACCACGCTCTTTCTGCTGCTCGGCGCGGCACCTGCGGCTCTCGGCCTGGCGCTGGGACTGCTGATCCAGGGTGCATTTCTGTCGCCGACCGATCTGCCGATGTTCTTTGTGAACCTGACCACCGTTCTGGTGCCGCTCTTTGCGGTCGATGCACTGGCGCGGCGCTATATCCCGCGTGACCGGGCCTACGTTGATCTCGCTTATTCGGACGTGCTGAAAATGTCCGCCGTCTACCAGGGCGGTGTTGTGGCATGGGTCGCGTTCTGGGCGTTTTACGGTCAGGGCGCGGGCGCTGAAACCTTCGCGGCAGTCGGTGCCTTCGGTGCCGCCTATATGCTGGTCGTTCTGATCGAGCCTCTGGCAGATCTGGGGGTCCTTGCGGCAGCGAAAAAGCTGCGTGGGACCTCGCTGGGCGGTCTTTTCACGCCGCGCCTTTACGCGGGCGCATAAGCGCTGAACCATCCGGCCCGGACCTGGCGACAGGTCCGGGCCTTTTTTATGGGAAACAGCAGTGATCGGGCACCTCTGGCTCATTGGCATCGGCACGGGCAGCCTCGCGCATCTGACCTTTGAGGGACGGAATGCGCTGCGGGAGGCGGCGGTCATCCTCGTCCCGGTCAAGGGCCCGGGCAAAGATGATCTTGCCGGGATCCGCACCCGTCTGATCCGCGACAGCGGGTCCAATGCCCGGATCGTAACGTTCGACTACCCCGAGCGGGATCCGGCGCTTCCCTATCAGATCCGGGTCAGTGCCTGGCATGACGAGATCGCCCGCCGCTGGCAGGCGGCACTTGCTCAGACCCCGCCGGAGGGGCCGGTCGCCTTGCTGGTCTGGGGGGACCCGTCGCTTTACGACAGCACCATGCGCATCGCAGAGCGGCTTGATCCCGCGCCGGTGCTGCGGGTGGTGCCGGGCATCACCGCAATTCAGGCGCTGACGGCCGCTCACGCCATCCCGCTCAACACCGTGAATGGCCCGGTGGAAATCACCACCGGCCGGCGTCTGCGCGATCACGGCTGGCCTGCCGGGGCGGAGACGCTGGTTGTGATGCTCGACGGCGAGGCAGAGTTTCAGCGCCTCGATCCTGATGGATTTGACATCTGGTGGGGGGCGTTTCTCGGGATGCCGGAACAGATTATCGAGCACGGCAGGTTGCGCGATGTGTCTGACCGCATCGTTGAACGCCGGGCGGCGGCACGTGCAGAGCATGGCTGGATCATGGATACATATCTCCTGCGCCGCCGGCAGGACGGGGCCGCGGTGGTCTGAGCGGGCTCAGGTCACCGGCAGTGGCGGATGTGCCGCCTCGATGACCGCGCCTGCTTCAAGCAGTATATCCTCACGGAACCGGTCGCTTACAAGCTGCACACCCAACGGTCTGTCGCCGGCCATGCCGGTCGCCACCGACAGGGCCGGCACACCCAGTGAGGGCAACCCGCGCTGGGTCAGCTGCGCCTCGAAAATGCGGTGGAAATCCTCCTCCGAACGCACATCCGACTGCTGATCAAACGGCAGTTCGCCAGAGACAGGGCACAGGAGCAGCGGATATTTCTGCAAGAAAAGCGCCCATTCCCGGATAAGCCCCACGCGGCGCTGCAACGCCTTCATGACGGCCTCCAGATCAGCGGGCCCCGCATCCCGGCGCATCAGCTCAAAGACATACTGCGCATCCGGGTCGCCCTCATCGTGGATCATCTTTTGCGCAGCGAACTGCGTTTCTGCCATCCAGAGCGTGGCGTTGATACGGGCCGCATCACGCATCGGCGGACAGGCGATTTCCTCGACCGCCCAGCCTTCCGCCGCGAGCGCCTGAGCTGCGGCCTTCAGCGCTGCCGTCACTTCCGGAACCACGGGCATCCCGTCAGGGGCCAGCGTCAGGGCCGCGCGTTTCTCAAAGGGCTGCCGCGCATGGCTGACCGGCACATGCCAGGGATCGCGCGGATCAGGCGCGGACATGGCCGTAAACGCGAGCCCGATGTCTTCGATGGTGCGCGCCAGCGGTCCGGAGACGGCCATCAGCTGCGCGCCGATAAACCGGTCTCCGCCAGTGGCATTAAAGGCCGGCACCCGCCCGAAGGTAGGTCGCAGACCGTGTATCCCGCAGGCATAGGCCGGATAGCGCACCGACCCTGCGATATCCGTGCCATGGGCCACGGCACAGATACCGCTGGCCACAGCCGCCGCCGCCCCGCCTGAGGAGCCGCCGGGCGTGATGGCGGTATTGCGCGGGTTCAGCGTCTGCCCGTGCAGGTTATTTTTCGTGAACCACCGCAGCGAGAAAGCAGGCGTATTCGTACGCCCGGTGATCACGCCGCCCGCTTTGCGCATATTTGCGACCACCGGGCTGTCTTCGGTCGCGACAGCATCTTTCAGCAGGGAAAGCCCGTTGGTGGTGGCAAAGCCCCTCTGATCAACATTAACCTTGGTCGTGCAGGGCACGCCCGCAAGCACCCCCGGTGTCTTTCCCGCCGCAATGCCTTCGTCAATGTTCCGGGCGGATTTAAG
>CBDUCB010000059.1:0-16479 GCA_965365545.1 uncultured Roseobacter sp.
CGGGGCTGAACAGCGCAACCGCCAGCGGTGCCAGCGTTTCCTTCGGCTGCACGATCGCAATACCACGACCGCTGTCCACAGCGCCCGGTGTTGCCTCATACGAATTATCGAGCGTGATGCGGGAGCAGCCTTCAACCGCGTCCGCCGTTGTCAGTACTGTGCCCTTGCGGTCGAGATAAAACCCCGAGCGCGAGAGCCGTGGTTTGCGGATCGCAAGGCCGGACACGAGGTCGATCTGCTGATCAAAGCCGGTTGCCGGATCCATTACACCACCCAGGCTGGCGAAACTTGCGTCCATCTCACCCAGAAGCCGGGTGCGGCGTTCTTCATCCCCCGCAGGCCAGATCAGCGTGAACCCTTTGATCTGATTATCCGCGAGAGTGACCCGCGTCTCGCTCACAATCTTCGCATTGCGCCCGATCAGCGTGAAACCGTTTCTGCGCAGATCGCGCGGACCTTCCAGCGGCACGATTTCGAGCGTCTGCATCACCTCGAAGAGAGCAACCATCTTTGCTCTGTCGCCCGGCTGACTGATCAGCAGAACTGCCGCGTCCGACCCGTCGGTCGCATCAAAGCGGGCAAAGGGTGGGTTATATCCGGTGAAACTGACCTTTGCTGCCGGTATTTTGATGTCGATCCCCGCGGTCTGGTCCTGGACCTGGCGCAGGTCGAGATCTGCGAGAATGGCATTGTAGCGCCCGAGCAGAACCGCACGCTGCTGAGTTGTCAGTACGCCGGTGGGCGCAAAACCGTTCGCACGCTGCCATTCCGCCATCGATCCGCGGGTGCCGCGGCCAAAGGCGCCGTCGATACCGCCATTATAAAACCCGGCCCACTGCAGTGCGACCTGCAGGTTGCGGCGCTCAGCCGCCGACAAAAGCTGTTCGTTGCGGCGCGCCTCTGCCCGGGTTTCATCCGGCAGAGCGGTCGCCTGCGGGGCAGGTGCATCTGCAATGACCGGGCTTGCGGGCGGCTCTGGTTCGGCCACCTGACCGGGGGTCACGGAAAGTCCGCCGAGCCCCAGAATATTTTCACCTTCAGGCCAGAACTGTGCGCCATAGGCGGAACTTTGTGCGATATAGCTGTCGCGCGGAATGAGACCCTGCCGGCGGTAGGCATTCAGCACCTGATCGGCGTCGTCCGGCGTGTATGGGCCAAGCGAAATCGCGTACCACCCGTTGCCAAGCGCAAAGCCGTTTACGTCCTCTAGCAGACCGGCGTAGGATCTTGCCCGCTCAGCTGCCTGAGCAGCATCCGGGCGCGCCTCGATCTGCACCCAGACCACATCCCCGGCCCCCTGGGCAGAAACCGATGACAACATCCCGGGAATAAACAATAAAACCGCAATCAGTAAGCGCATCATTCCGTCTCTGCTCCAGCCTTTTGGTTAACGCGCACACATAAACAGGAAATCAGTGCTTTGACCATAAGACAGGGGGTCAAATTATCGCGTGCAGCCTGATTGACGCCCTCTCTGCACGCACGTAGGTAAGGCGCGCAGGAAATCCCGAGGCCATCGCATGTCTGAGACCGTCAGCACTCCCCGATCTTTTCAGGAAATCATCCTGAGACTGCAGAGTTACTGGTCGTCGAAGGGCTGCGCAATGTTGCAGCCTTACGACATGGAAGTGGGCGCGGGTACCTTTCACCCGGCGACCACGCTGCGCAGCCTCGGCACCAAACCCTGGGCTGCGGCCTATGTGCAGCCGTCGCGGCGCCCGACCGACGGGCGTTACGGCGAAAACCCAAACCGTCTGCAGCATTATTATCAGTATCAGGTGCTCATCAAACCGAGCCCGCCCGATCTGCAGGAACTCTATCTGGGCTCGCTGGAAGCGATCGGGATCGACATGGCACTGCATGATATCCGTTTTGTCGAAGACGACTGGGAGAGCCCAACGCTTGGCGCCTGGGGGCTGGGCTGGGAGGTCTGGTGCGACGGGATGGAGGTCAGCCAGTTCACCTACTTTCAGCAGGTCGGGGGGCATGACTGCGCGCCTGTCTCGGGTGAGCTCACATACGGTCTGGAACGTCTGGCGATGTATATTCTGGGCGTCGATCACGTGATGGACATGCCGTTCAACGACCCGCAGACACCTGTGCCGCTGAGCTATGGCGATATCTTCCGCCAGACGGAGGAAGAATACGCTCGCTGGAATTTTGACACGGCCGATACCGACGTTCTGCTGCGCCACTTTGAAGAGGCCGAGGCCCACTGCCGCACCATCCTTGAAGCTGAGCACACCGATCCGAAAACCGGCAGGCGCATCATCATGGTGCACCCCGCCTATGACCAGGCGATCAAGTCCAGCCATATCTGCAACCTGCTCGATGCACGCGGCGTGATCTCGGTGACCGAGCGCCAGGCCTATATCGGGCGGGTCCGCGCGCTGACAAAGCTCTGCGCGGATGCCTTTGTGCAGACCCGGGCGGGTGGATGGACGCCGGAGAGCGCGGCATGAGGATAATACGCAGCGCTTCCACATCGCACGCACCCTGCAAAGCCACAAGCCGGTGTGCTCTGCGCGGAGCGGCGCCGTCAGCCGGTATGTCGAAGACCTCAGTATCGTCGGGTGACGGACGGTCGGATATGGCTATCGGATACGTCCGGCTATGAGCGGCAAAATCGTCGGAGTATTCATCATGATGTCAGCGCTCGTTGCCGGTGTTTTACTCTATTACCTGCAGATATACGGTTTTTATGAGGAGGCCCCGGCTGATTTCGCGGAGGTGCGGCTGATGCCATTCACCTCAGATGCGCCCGTGCCGATCCTGGCTGAGAACATTCAGGCCATTGATGCGGACAGCTCCCCGATCCGTTTCCGGGCCTGTTTCACCACGCCCTCGGGCCTTCCGATGCTGACGGAAACCTACGTGGGACTTGACCGGGTTGTGCCGCGCAATGCGCCCGACTGGTTTGACTGCTTTGACGCCCGAAAGATCGCGGATGAGCTCAAAGCCGGCACGGCGCTTGCCTTTCTCGGCGAAAAGAACGTGGCCTTTGGCGTGGACCGTATCGTAGCAATCACCGAAGATGGCCGCGGATACATCTGGCACGAACTCAATGACTGCGGCGAGAAAGCCTATGACGGAACCGTCACAGGCGAAGAATGCCCTGATCGGGATACCAACTGATGCCTGACCTGCTGATCGAACTTTTCTCCGAAGAAATCCCCGCCCGCATGCAGCGCCGCGCGGCGGATGACCTGAAAAAGCTGGTGACGAACGGGCTGGTTGAGGCTGGTCTGACCTATGCCTCCGCCGGCGCCTTTTCCACACCGCGCAGGCTCACGCTGACCGTCGAAGGCCTTCTGCCCGAAAGTCCGACCACGGTCGAAGAGCGTAAAGGCCCGAAAGCCGATGCGCCGGAGAAGGCGATTGAGGGGTTTCTGCGCGGTGCAGGGCTCGCCCGCGACGACCTCGAAGAACGCGACACGCCCAAAGGTCCGGTGCTTTTCGCCCGGATCGAAAAGCCCGGGCGTCCGGCCGCCGATATCATCGCAGAAGTGCTGGCCACGACCATCCGCAGCTTTCCCTGGCCCAAATCCATGCGCTGGGGGTCCGGGTCCCTGCGCTGGGTCAGGCCGCTGCACAGCATCCTGTGCCTGCTGACCGATGAGGCCGGTGCAGAGATCGTGCCACTTGATGTCGACGGGATTGTTTCGGGCGACGCAACAGCGGGGCATCGTTTCATGGGGCCCGACCGGTTCCGTGTCACATCTTTTGAGGATTACGCCGCGAAGCTGAAACGTGCTTTTGTCGTGCTGGACCCGGCAGAACGGGCGGATGCAATATGGAATGACGCGACCAACCAGGCCTTTGCTGCGGGCCTTGAGGTCGTGGAAGATCAGGGGCTTCTGGCGGAAGTCGCTGGTCTTGTGGAATGGCCGGTGGTGCTGATGGGCCGGATCGGGGAAGATTTTCTCGATCTGCCGGCAGAGGTTCTGCAGACCTCAATGAAAGAGCATCAGAAATTTTTCTCCGTGCGCAATCCGAAGACCGGGCGCATTGAGCAGTTTATCACTGTTGCCAATCGCGAAACAAAGGATAATGGCGCGACCATCCTTGCCGGAAATGAGAAAGTGCTCTCTGCCCGGCTGGCAGATGCGAAATTTTTCTGGGACAATGATCTGCGGGTCGCACGGGCGGATTCAGGCAACGGCATGGCCCCCTGGATGGATAAACTGCGCGATGTGACCTTTCATAACAAACTGGGCACCCAGGCGGATCTGATCGCGCGGATGTCGGCACTGGCGCGCACACTGGCTCCGATGGTGGGTGCTGACCCGGACGCGGCCGCGCAGGCGGCACGGGTCGCCAAAACTGATCTGGCTTCCGAAATGGTTTATGAGTTTCCCGAACTGCAGGGGGTGATGGGGCGGTATTATCTGCGCGAGGCGGGGTATGCAGAGCCGGTCGCAAACGCCGCCCGGGATCATTACGCGCCGCTTGGCCCGACCGATGATGTGCCCGCAGAACCGGTTTCCGTGGCCGTGGCGCTGGCAGAAAAGATCGACAAACTCACCGGTTTCTGGGCGATTGACGAAAAACCCACGGGCAGCAAAGATCCCTTTGCCCTGCGCCGCGCAGCACTTGGCGTGATCCGGATCGTGCTGGAAAATGACCTGGCGCTCAGGCTGTCGGATGCCATTGATGCGGCTGCCGGGGCCTTAGCCGATATTAAGGATGCGGGGGCTGCGGACGCCGCTGACCTCCTTTCCTTTATCCACGACCGACTGAAAGTGTACCTGCGCGATCAGGGCATCCGTCACGATGTGATCGACGCCTGCATCGCGATGCCGGGCAATGATGATCTGGCGCTTCTGGTCAGGCGTGCGCGGGCACTGTCGGAGGTGCTGAATACCGAAGACGGCGAAAACCTGATCCAGGCGTTCCGGCGCGCAAATAACATCCTGACCCAGGCCGAAGAAGCCGACGGCGTGGAATACTCATACGGGGCAGACCCGAAATTTGCACAGACGGACGAGGAGCGCGCTCTTTTTGAAGCGCTTGATGTGGCCGAAGCCCGGATTACTCCGGCCATGGAAAAGCAGGATTTCACCACGGCCATGGCCGCGATGGCCGGCTTGCGCGCGCCGGTCGACGCCTTCTTTACTGCCGTACAGGTCAACGATGATAATGCCACCGTACGGCGCAACCGGCTGAACCTGCTGAGCCGGATCACCCGCATCTGCGGGGCTGTGGCCGACCTGACACGGATTGCGGGCTGAAGCCTTTTCTGACCTGTCAGACCCCCGTGGCATCAACCCTTGTCACGTCCGGTTTACACCCTATGCTGCACCCGTGACAGGACAGGTGCCGCAGTGCAGAATAATCCGAATACAACGCTGGTAACGCCCGCCGCGCCGATCGCGAACCATACGCATGGCGGGCGCGCCAAGTGCCTGCAAAGGCTTGTCAGGCTGGATCTGCCGGTCCCGCGCACAGTTGCTTTGTCCTTTGACGCAGTGCAGCGTATCGCCCGCGGCGAAATGCCCGATATTCAGGCGATCGTGTCACAGTTCCCCGCGGATGTACTGCTCTGTGTGCGCCCTTCATCGGAAGATCCGGACTGGGGCGGACCGGGCGCTGTGCTGAACATCGGTATGAACGAAGCACGGTACAGAGATCTGGCCGCGAGCCTCGGTGAAGAGGCCGCGAGCGCCATTTTCACGCGCTTCGTACAGTCTTATGCAGTCGATGTGGCACGACTTGATCCGGATATGTTTGACGATGTGACGGATGACGGCGTGCGCGGTCTGCAGCAGTCTCTTTATGCGTATGAATCGGAATACGAAGAACCCTTTCCGTCTGACCCGGCCGAACAGCTCGCAGCGGTTCTGAAATCTATGGCGCGGGCCTGGGACGGCACATCCGCGCGGCTGCTGCGCCAGGCCAAGGGGGCACCTGCGGAGGCGGGCCTGGGTCTTGTGGTTCAGGAAATGGCCCTCGGTGTCGGGCTCGGTCAGTCGGGCTCAGGCGTTTTGCAGCTGGTCAACAACGAGACCGGTCTGCCGCAGATCACCGGCCGCTACCTGAGCCAGAGCCAGGGCCGCGATGCTCTGGAGGCGGACAGTGAAGCCGTGTATCTCAGCAAAGACCCGCGCGGCACGTCTCTTGAGGAACTGGCGCCGGAAGTTTTCGCCGCGCTCAAGGAACACGCAGCATTGATGCGGTCGAAACTGCGCGAAGAAATGCAGGTCGAGTTCGCCATCGAGGACGGAAAGCTTTGCATCCTCGACGGGGTGCGCGTGGCACGCTCAAGCCAGGCTGCTGTGCGGATCGCTGTGCGTCTGGCCGAAGACGGGATCATCACCCGCGCCGAGGCGCTGATGCGCGTGCAGCCGCGCACGCTGAGCGAGTTGCTGCACCGCCAGGTCAGCCCGGATGCGCGTCGCGACGTGATAGGGCGCGGTATTGCCGCGAGCCCCGGCGCTGCCACCGGTCAGATCGTATTCACAGCCAGCGAAGCCCAGGCGAGTGCGGCCCGGGGCGACCCCTGCATTCTGGTGCGCCGCGAAACATCGCCCGAAGACATCCGGGGCATGCACGCGGCCCATGCTGTTCTGACCGAACGCGGCGGCATCACCAGCCACGCCGCTGTGATCGGCCGCGGGATCGGGCTGCCCTGCGTGGTGGGTGCTTCCGCCATGCGCTTTAACCGCAGCAAAAGACAGCTGATCGCGGAAGACGGGCGCGTGTTTGAGGCGGGCGATGTGATCACCATCGACGGCACCAGCGGGCAGGTGCTCGCCGGCGCGTCGAAAATGCGTGAGGCCGCCTTGGACGAGAGTTTCCAGACGCTGATGGACTGGGCCGACGAGCTGCGCGATATCGACATCCGGGCCAATGCCGACACACCCGCTGATGCGCGCACCGCGCGGAATTTCGCAGCACAGGGGATCGGCCTGTGCCGGACCGAGCATATGTTCTTTGATTCCGGGCGTCTGACCGTGATGCGTGAGATGATCTTTGCCGAGACCTCGCAGGACAGGCGCGCAGTACTGGAACGTCTTCTGCCGATGCAGCGCGAGGATTTCACCCAGCTTTTCAGTCTGATGGAAGGCAAACCGGTCTGCATACGTCTCTTTGATCCGCCCTTGCATGAATTCCTGCCCGCCGACCGTGTGGGGCAGCGCGAACTGGCCGAGGCACTGGATCTGCCGCTCTCTGATGTGACGCGGCGCATCAGCGCCATGTCCGAGTACAACCCGATGCTGGGTCTGCGCGGTGTACGTCTGGGGGTCACGGTTCCTGAGATTTATGAGATGCAGGCCCGCGCGATTTTTGAAGCCACGCTCGAAGCCAGCAAGGACGGTGATGCGGTGGTGCCTGAGATCATGATCCCGCTGGTGTCGGCAAAGCGTGAAGTCGAGCTTGTGAAACTGTCGATTGATGCTGTGGCTGCCGCGGTGCGGGCCGAACAGAACAAAAGCTTTGACTACCGGCTTGGCGTGATGGTGGAGACACCACGGGCGGCGCTGCGGGCGGCTGACATCGCGCCCTATTGCTCGTTTCTCAGCTTTGGCACAAACGATCTGACCCAGATGGCTTATGGTTTGTCGCGCGACGATGCGGGACGGTTCATGTCGGATTACGTCCGGCAGGGCGTCTTCAGTGAAGACCCGTTCCACGTCCTTGATACCGAAGGGGTGGGCGAGTTGCTCCAGGTCGGGGCGGAGCGCGGCCGCGCTGCGCAACCGGGCATCACCCTGTCGATCTGCGGAGAGCATGGCGGAAATCCCGAATCGATTGCTTTTTGCCGGGACGCAGGGTTTGACTATGTCTCCTGTTCCCCCTTCCGGGTTCCGGTGGCGCGACTAGCTGCCGCACAACTGGCGATTGCGGACCAGATATCGCGGTCTGGCGGGGAGTAGGCACCAGATATGGTGTGTTCCCGTTAAGCGTGTTGAGCGATAGGGCGCTCACATTAACCCTGATGACGCCCGTAAACTTTACGTCAACCTTTTAACTCGGTAGACGACCGCGAACTGAAGACTCGTGGGGGACAATATGGTCCGTAGATATTTCCAAGGCGCCATGGCGCTTTTTTTAGGCCTGAACCTGGGCATTTTCGTGTTATTTCCAACGGTTACACTGGCCGCCGGCGAAGGCCGCGAACAGAACCGGACGCTGGAGACGGTGACAGAGAATCGCATGCGCGACAAACTGCTGAAAACTACCCAGCCGAAAATCGAATTTTCGCGCAACTGGCTGGACAACCAGCCGCTGCCCGCGGGCGGTGACGAATGGAAGTGCCTTGCCGAAGCGCTCTATTTCGAAGCGCGCGGTGAGACAGTCAAAGGGCAGTTTGCGGTGGCGGAAGTTATCATGAACCGCGTGACGTCAGAGCGCTTTCCGGCTTCTGCCTGTGGCGTGATCAATCAGGGCACAGGCAAAAAATATCAGTGCCAGTTCACCTACACCTGTGACGGCCACAAAGAGGTGATCAGAGAGCCGCGCGCTTTTGAGCGTGTCTCCAAAGTGGCCCGTGCGGTTCTGGATGGCCGGGCACCCGACCTGACCGAAGGGGCAACGCACTATCACACCACGGCGGTCAACCCGAAGTGGGCGCGGGTCTACAAGAAAACCGCCGCCATCGGGGATCACATTTTCTATCGTCATACCTGGCGCACAGCGAGCAACTGACACATTCGGCTGCTGGCACGCCGGTGACGGGACTGTTAACGAGAGGGCGTGGTCTGTTCGGGACCACGCCCGTTTCGTTTGAAAGGCAGCGACGATGAGTTCCGAAATAAGACTGGCCTTTGCCCATCCGTCCGAGCGGTCCGAGGCCACGGCCGATGCCGGCACGCTGGACCGGATCTCTCTGCGCGATCATATCGTCGAGGTGGAAATCGGCGCTTTTCAGGCCGAACGCGGGGTCACGCAGCGGATCTGTTTCAATGTCGTCGTTGAGGTGCAGCCGCTGACCGGACCGATAGATGACGATGTGGACCGCATCCTCAGCTATGACAAGGTGACCGAAGCGATCGCAACCGAGCTTGCCGACGAGCGGCTCAATCTGCTTGAAACACTTGCGGAACGTGTCGCGGAACGCATTCTTCTCGAACCCCAGGCCATGCGCGCCTTTGTCCGGATCGAAAAGCTGGACCGCGGCCCCGGCGCACTGGGTGTTGAGATTGTGCGCGCACGCGGGCAGGGTGCGACGGAACGCGATGCCGCGCAGGAAACACTGCGCCCTGAACTCGTCTTTCTCAGCAATACTGCCATTGCTTCGTCCCATCTTAACGGCTGGATTGATCAGCTTGCCACGCTGGGCCGGCCCCTGATTTTCTGTGTCGGGGCACCCGGTGCGCCGGCACCACAGGTGCCACACCGTATGGCGCAGCGCCGTATTGATCTGCTGGCCATTGAGCAGAACGCCTGGGTGCTGGCTGCCCGCGATGACCGCTGTGTGGTTGTCTCCACGCGGACAGAACTGGACTGGGCCATGCGCAACGGACAATCCTGCGTCTGGGCGCCCTCCAAAATCGTTCTGGATGCGGTCGACGGCCCCTCGGCACAGCCCAGCGACGCCGTTGCTCTGGCCGCATGGTTCGCGGCGACCTTTGACGCCGGCGAAATGCTGGTGATCGGGCAGGAGGGCGAGGTCGCCTCATCCGTGCCGCTGCGCCATGTCTCTGCGGAAAGCGCAGCTCTCGATCTATGAAGCGCTACGTCCGACCGTTGCCGCAATCCGGTCCCGGTCGTCCGGCGGATGCGTTTGATCTTGCGGGCGGCTGGACCTGGTTCACCCATGTCGAGGTTCTGTCGCGCGCTGCTGCCCCTCAGGTCATGCCCGCCTCAGAGCTTTCAGGACCCGAATTACAGCAGCTCACAGGGCCGCGCGCACCCATGGCGGGGCTGTCGTTCGGGCGGCCGCGCATTATGGGTATTCTTAATGTCACGCCGGACAGTTTCTCCGACGGCGGGCAGCACTTTGCAGTCGATGCCGCGCTGCAGGGCGCCCTGGCGATGGGCGCGGCTGATATTCTCGACATCGGTGGCGAATCCACGCGGCCGGGCGCCGCCTCTGTGCCGCCCGCTGAAGAAACCGAACGCACAGCCCCTGTGATCCGGACACTGCGCGAGGCCGGCATCAAGGCGCCGGTTTCGATTGATACGCGCAAAGCTGCGGTTGCAGGGGCCGCACTGGATGCGGGCGCAGACATCGTCAACGATGTTTCGGGATTCACCTACGACCCGGGGCTTGCGCCGCTCTGCGCAGAACGGGGCGTTCCCGTGTGTGTGATGCATGCACAGGGCGATCCGGCGACGATGCAGAAGGCGCCACAGTATGATGACGTGCTTCTTGACGTGTATGACTTCCTCGAGGCCCGGATCAGAGCACTTGCCGCCACGGGCATTGCCACCGACCGGATCATCGCCGACCCGGGCATAGGCTTCGGCAAAACCATCGCACACAATCTGGCACTGCTGTCCCGGCTGTCTCTTTTTCACAGCCTCGGTGTGCCGCTTCTTCTGGGCGCGTCGCGCAAAGGGTTCATCGGCAGCATCGGTGGCGCACCCGACGCCTCATCGAGGATGCCGGGGTCTGTGGCCGTGGCGCTCGCGGCACTGAAACACGGGACACAAATTGTGCGCGTCCATGACGTACCCGAAACAGCACAGGCCATTGCACTCTGGCAGGCGACCGTGGCAGGTACAGATCATGGATAAGTTATTCGGAACAGACGGCGTTCGCGGGACCGCCAACAAACATCCCATGACCGCCGAGATGGCGCTGCGCATCGGGGCTGCGGTCGGGCGGTATTTTAGCCGGGATACGACGTCGGTACACCGTGTCGTAATCGGCAAGGACACGCGTCTGTCGGGCTACATGTTCGAGAACGCGCTCACAGCCGGGCTGACCTCGACCGGTATGAATGTGTTGCTGCTCGGGCCGGTACCAACGCCGGCTGTGGGCATGCTGACCCGGTCGATGCGCGCGGATCTGGGCGTTATGATTTCCGCGAGCCACAACCCGGCCGTAGACAATGGTATCAAGTTTTTCGGACCGGACGGCTTCAAGCTTTCCGATCAGATGGAAAACGATATCGAGCAGCTGATTGCCGAAGGCGTCAGCCCCGCAGAGGCCGCCGGTATCGGCCGCGCCAAACGGGTGGATGACGGGCGCTTTCGCTATATCGAACGTGTGAAAACCTCCTTTCCCCGCCAGATGCGGCTCGATGGCCTCAAAGTGGTCGTCGATTGCGCGAACGGGGCATCATATCGTGTGGCACCGGACGCCCTCTGGGAGCTTGGCGCGACGGTTATCCCGGTGGGCGTCAGCCCCGACGGCAAAAACATCAACAAGGATTGCGGATCGACAAGTCCTCAGATGGCGGCCGAAACCGTGCGCGCACACGGCGCGGATTTAGGTATCTGCCTTGACGGTGACGCGGACCGGGTGATCCTGCTGGATGAAAACGGTGAGGTAGGGGACGGCGACCAGTTCATGGCGCTGATGGCGGCGACCTGGGCTGCATCGGGGCAACTTGCGCAGGGCGCGCTTGTGGCCACCGTGAT
Organism: uncultured Roseobacter sp.; assembly: GCA_965365545.1. Classification (GTDB taxonomy): domain Bacteria; phylum Pseudomonadota; class Alphaproteobacteria; order Rhodobacterales; family Rhodobacteraceae; genus Roseobacter. Next base: position 11,533 of record CBDUCB010000059.1, read on the forward strand.
GTCGAACCTCGGGCTGGAAAATTTCCTGCGCGACAAGGGGCTGCGCCTTGAACGCACCGCTGTCGGTGACCGTTATGTCGTGGAGCGCATGCGCGAGGGTGGTTTTAATCTCGGGGGCGAGCAGTCAGGGCACATTGTCATGACCGATTATGCAACCACGGGCGACGGCCTGATGGCGGCACTGCAGTTTCTTGCTGAAATGGTGCGCTCGGGCCAACCTGCAAGCGCGCTTCTGAAAAGCTTTGAGCCGGTGCCGCAGCTTCTCAAAAACGTACGTTTTGCAAAGGGTCAGACCCCGCTTGATGCAACTGGCGTCAAAGCGGCGATCGCTCAGGCGGAAAAGGATCTCTCAGGGGCAGGCCGTTTGCTGATCCGGAAATCCGGAACGGAGCCACTTGTGCGGGTCATGGCCGAGCACGAAAACGAGGATGTAATGATCCGCGCAGTGGACAGCGTCGTCGACGCCGTGGCGGATGCGGTCAGCGCGACCTGACGTCTGACACCAGCCGCCTGAACGCGCCGAACTGGCTGAGCGCCACCCCGGAGAGGATCAGAGCGAGCGCGCCGAGCAGTGACGGCGGCAGCGCCTCTCCGAGAACGAGCGCGCCGAGGATCACGGACCAGAGCGGCACCTGATACCCGACCAGAGACATGAAAACCGGCCCGGCAGAGCGCACGACGATGACGCGCAGATAACTGGCCGCAGCCGTCGGCACCAGCCCAAGGAATGCAAGAACCAGCAGCGTCTGACCGTCGGGCAGGGGTGGCGGCCCCTCGGCGATAACGGCCGCCGGGATCACAATGGCCGAGCCGATCAGAAACAGGACAGACGACAGGCCGATCGGGTCCACTGCCGGCAGGCGGCGCATCAGGATCGACGAGACCGCATAGCAACACGCGGCCATCATACAGGCGATGCGCCCCGGTATTTCAAGCTGAGCACCGCTGCTCTGAAAGGCCTGACCACCGATGAGCACACAGACGCCCGCAAAACCGAGCAGGAAGCCCGTGATTTTGCGCGGGCTCAGGCGCTCGCCCGGGACGAGATAATGCGCCAGTGGCAGAACAATCAGGGAGACCGTCGCCATGGAAACGCCGGCAAATCCCGAGGTCACAAACTGCTGCCCCCATGAAAGCAGAATGAAAGGCACCGCTGCACTGAGCGCGCCGATCACGGCGGTTGTGGCCCATGTGCCCCGACCAGGCCGCGTCGCAAAGAGTTTAAATCCCTGAAACGACCAGATCACCAGCATCAGACAGGCCGCAAAACTGATGCGCCCGGCGGCCAGCCAGAAGGGCGTAATCCCGCGCAGCGCAATTTCGATGACCATAAAGGTGCCGCCCCAGACAAGGCCGAGGACGCCGACGAGCAGCCAGCTCAAAGCAGTGATCTGCGGAGGTGATGTCAAGGTTGCGACCTTTTGCGCGGCGGGTGTACGGAACGGCGGGGCCGCACCGCGCGTTGAGGATATATCTTACCCAAAGGAGGTCCCTCAAATGGATGCGACATATATCATCGTTATTCTGGCGCTCATGACAATGCTCGCCGTAATCGTTTTCTCACTGTACAGCAAGCACAAGACCGAAGAGCGTCTGGACGACCCGAACGCTCCCAAATCCACGCTTGCGGCGGACAAGGCGAGCGACGGCAAGCCGACAGACGTCTGATCCCGCACGGGCAGGCAGAGCCGGGGCGCCGGTGAGCGCCCCGGGAAAAAGCATCAGTTACGTGATTTATCGACCATTTTACCGGCCGAAATCCACGGCATCATGCCGCGCAGTTTCTCACCGGTTTCTTCGATCTGGTGCTCGTCATTGCGACGGCGCGTCCCCTTAAAGAATGGCTGACCCACGGCATTTTCCTGCATGAAGTCCCGCACGAACTTACCGGTCTGGATGTCATCAAGGATCGCCTTCATGCGTGCCTTTGTCTCGTCATAGGGCAGGACCCGCGGACCGGAGACATATTCTCCGTATTCGGCCGTGTTCGAGATCGAATAGTTCATATTTGCGATGCCACCTTCATAGATCAGGTCCACGATAAGTTTAACTTCGTGCAGACACTCGAAATAGGCCATCTCGGGTGCATAACCCGCCTCAACCAGTGTCTCAAAGCCCATCCGGATCAGCTCGACCAGACCACCGCAGAGTACGGCCTGCTCACCAAAGAGGTCAGTTTCACACTCTTCACGGAAGTTGGTTTCGATGATACCCGACCGGCCGCCGCCGATGGCGGAGCAATAGGACAGGCCGATCTCAAGTGCGCGGCCTGAAGCGTCTTTATCGACAGCCACGAGGCAGGGCACACCGCCACCCTTGGCATATTCGCCGCGCACGGTGTGGCCGGGACCTTTGGGTGCCATCATGATCACGTCAACGCCCTCTTTGGGCTCAATGAGACCGAAGTGCACGTTCAGACCGTGTGCAAACGCAATGGCGGCACCTTCCCGGATATTGTCATGCACGTATTTGCGATACGTTTCCGCCTGCAGCTCGTCGGGCATGGTGAACATGATCAGGTCCGCCCAGGCCGCCGCTTCGGCGATGCCCATCACGGTCAGGCCTTCGCCTTCGGCTTTGGCAGCGGAAGGCGACCCTTCACGCAGCGCCACGGCAAGGTTCTTGGCACCACTGTCGCGCAGGTTCAGCGCGTGGGCATGGCCCTGCGAGCCATATCCAAGAATGGCGACTTTCATGTCCTTGATGAGGTTCACATCGCAATCGCGATCATAATAAACGCGCATACCGGCGCTCCTTTTTTAGTTGCAGCTTAATTTTGCTGGCGTGATCATAGAACCGAGCAACTGAGAAAAATACGGTTGCGTCTGCAGAATTAATCGGAGAATTAGGGAAAGTCATTCGCTTCAAAAGGAATTTGCGTGGATTTAATGCTCGACGATCTGGACCGGCGTATTCTGCGCATATGGCAGGCCGAGACATCTCTCAGCCCGGCGGAACTGGCCGAACGCTGTGCGGTTACACCCGGCAAGGCCGCGCGACGGATCACCCGGATGCAGGACGCCGGCGTGATCGAGGGCATCAGCGCACTGGTCGACTGGACCATGCTCGGCTACAGCGTCGAGGTCTCGCTCCGGATCACTCTGGATAAAACCGTGGCGCGGGCTTTTGACGACTTTCTGGTGGCGGCCCGCGAGGTACCGGAGGTCACGGAAATCCAGACGTTTCTCGGGCGCGTGGACGTGCGCCTCAACATCATCGCGCGGGATATGGCGCATTATCAGGACATCTACCGCAGCCGCGTTCTGACTCTGCCGCATATCGCGGAGATTGAGGCGCTGATGCAGATTGCGCGCATCAAGGCCGAAGAGGCGCTGCCGCTGTGACCGGGCTTGACGATACGGACCGTGCGATTGTGCGGATGCTGGCGCGTGACGCGGCGCAGAGCGCAGGGGCCGTCGGGCGCAGCCTCGGGCTGTCTCAACCTGCCGCCTGGCGGCGCATCCGGAAGCTGGAGCAGGCCGGCGTACTGCAGGGCCGGCGGTTGCGGCTCAATGCGGAAAGTCTTGGCTTTGGCGTGACCGTGTTTCTGGGCGTGAAACTGGCAACGCGCGGACGGGTGAGCCTTGAGGATTTCGAGCGCGCCGTCAGCGCCATTCCGGAAGTGCAGCGCGTGGAGCATGTGCTTGGACGTTATGATTACCGTCTGCGTGTTGTCGCACGCGATATACCCGACTTTGAAAGGGTGCTGCGTCGCCGCGTTATGACGCTGCCCGGCGTGGGTGAGGTCGAGGCGAATGTCCTGCTCAGCGAAGAACGCCGTCCCGGTCCGCTCTGAGGTTCAGGCGATGGCCCTCAGCGCCATGGCCTCGAACCGGCGCAACGCATAGCGTGACATCGGCGGGCGGAACTGCGCATCCTGCAACTCCGGGAAATACGCAATGATTTCATCGCGCGCCTCGTCATCGACGATCCCGAGCGTCTGCGGCCCCGGATAAAGGCTCTCAGACGGGCAGCCCTCTGCAAAAACGATCTGATGCGCGTCAAAGAGAAAATGCACGTATTCAACCTCGTTGCAGGGCTGAATGCGGATCGTGGTACCATTGACCAGATGTTTGGCTGCGACAAGCACCTCACCAGTACCAAAAAGCAGCTCTGCTTCAGCGCCCGTCACCAGCATCCGGTGGTTCTGGGATACTTTCAGATCGCGCAGATTGCGCAGCGCACCGGCCCTGATGTGCACCGGCGCATTGGGACCTGTTCCCGGCATGCGTTGTTGTCCGATCCACCTGACCGGTTGCGGACCGTCGTCAAGGGTGTTGACCAGATCCCCCTCCGTCAGCGTCTCGATATAGCGCGGCCCGTCCGGCGTCTCGATGAGCGTGCCTGCGGCGAAACAGACAACCAGCAGCTCTTCCAGGTCAGCGGAGAATATTCCGTCGCCAGGGGTCACCGTACCGTCGCCATCGGTGTCGATGTCTTCGATGGTCGGCACGTCAATGCGCCCGTTGGCATCCAGTGCCTGGCGGATATTTACACCGGCGACAATGGTCAGTTCTTCAAGCGCTGGCGCGCCGTCTTCATCGCTGGTCAGCCCGTCGGCTGCGAACTCGAGGTATCGGTCGCCCATGGTGCGGCGGCCCACATCGATATCCGCTGTGCCGTCATAGGTGAATTTCGGCTCCCCGAAGGTATAGTCAAACGCATTCTCGTAAACCTCAATGCGGGTAATCACGGAATCGTCCGTGAGCATTCCTTCAGCAGTTGTGTTTTGAACGGTCAGGACGATAATGTCGTCGGGCTCGAAAACATCTGTGCCACTGTGAATGCGCAGCAGGCCACCATTTGCCGCGGGCGCGTTGGATTTGGCAGCGTTGCCCAGCACGCTGAACCCGTTCACCGCGATCGTGGTTTCATGCGTATCATCTGTTGCAGCTGCGGCTGAGGTTGTATTGTTGCCGTTGCCGTTGCCGTTGCCGTTGCCGTTGC
>CBDUCB010000060.1:0-16162 GCA_965365545.1 uncultured Roseobacter sp.
CTTTATGTGGATCCCGGGTTCGGCTCGGCCAAAGCCGTTGCAGAAGCTGGCATCCGCCTCGGTGCGCCGGTTGTGTATGCGCCGCAAGCCACTGATCTGGCCGGCGACCGGATCACGGGGACAAGCGTGGATGACCGCGCCGGATGTGCCGTGTTGCTGGAAGTCGCGCGGCTGTTGAAGGACCGCGAGGGCGGCCCCCCGGTGCACCTTGCATTTACCGTGCTGGAGGAATTCAACCTGCGCGGCGCCCTGCCCCTGGCGCAGAAACTGCAACCCGACATCGCCATCCAGATCGATCTGATGCTGGCGACTGATACGCCCGATATGGCGGACCGGGGCGATATGGTGCTGTGCGGCGGGCCGGGTATGAGCCTTTATTCATTTCACGGACGCGGCACGCTCAATGGTGTGATCCCGCACCCCGCCATGGTGCATCTTTTTGAGACAACGGCGCAGGCGCAGAACATCCCGCTGCAGCGCAGTGCACAGACCGGGGTGCTGACCGATCTGTCCTATGTGCAGCTGGTCGGCGAAGGCGTGGCATCCGTCGATCTGGGCTTTCCGATGCGCTATTCGCATTCTGCCCGTGAGGTCTGCGATCTGGAAGACCTCTGCGCGCTGACGCGGCTGCTTGCGGCCGCGCTCGCCCGGATCGGCCCGGACTTCTCGCTCGACAGGGATGACTACACCTGATGGATTATACGCTCGGCATCGACATCGGCACCTATGAGACCAAGGGCGTTCTGGTCGATATGACCGGAACAGTCGTCGCACAAGCGGCCCGTGGCCACAAAATGCTGGTGCCGCGTCCGGGCTGGGCAGAACACCGACCGGAAGAAGACTGGTGGGGCGATTTCGTTTTTGTCTGTCGCAAGCTGCTGGAAGAAAGCGGTATTGCCCCCGGCGCCGTCCGCGCCGTTTCCTGCAGCGCCATCGGCCCCTGCATGTTGCCGGTGAATGCAGCGGGAGATCCGCTCATGAATGGCGTGCTCTATGGCGTCGATGGCCGTGCCGCTGTCGAAGTGCGGGAACTCACGGACCGCATCGGCGAAGAGCAGATTATCGCACGGTGCGGCAACGCGCTGACATCACAATCCGTCGGGCCGAAAATCCTCTGGCTGAAACGCAACCATCCGGATCTGTACGAAAAGACGGCGCATATCCTGACCTCGACCAGCTTTCTGGTGCAGCGTCTGACCGGTGAGGTCGTGATCGACCACTATACGGCGGCAAATTTCTCGCCTCTCTATGATGTGCAAAGGCAGGACTGGGTTGATGACCTGGCCGATGACATCATCCCGTTAGAAAAACTTCCCCGCCTGTTGTGGTCGGACGAGATCGCCGGGGAGATTACAGAGGCTGCGGCCGGGGCCACAGGGCTTGCGCCGGGAACCCCCGTGACCGCAGGCACCATTGATGCCGCCGCCGAGGCGCTCTCGGTGGGTGTCGATCAGCCCGGCGATATGATGATGATGTACGGGTCCACGATCTTTATCATCCTGCGAACGCAGTCTCTCACGGCCGATCCGCGCATCTGGTACGCGCCCTGGCTCTTCAGAGGCGAACACGCTTCGATGGCAGGGCTGGCGACCTCCGGCACACTGACCCACTGGTTCCGCGAACAGGTAGCGCGCGATCTCGATGCGGGCGATGCCTTTCCCGCACTGGCGGCCGAGGCCGCCGCCAGCCCGCCCGGTGCAAACGGGCTCTTGATGCTGCCCTATTTCTCCGGCGAGCGGACCCCGATTCACGACATGAACGCCAAAGGGGCGCTTTTTGGTCTCAACCTTACCCACACGCGCGGCGATATGTACCGCGCGCTGATTGAGGGGATCGCACATGGTACCCGCCACGTTACCGAAACCTTCGCAGACCTCGGCCAGTCCCCTGCCAGGCTGCTCGCCGTAGGCGGCGGTACGCAGAACGCACTCTGGCTGCAGGCCACCTCCGATATCACCGGCATCGACCAGATCGTCTGTGAAAAAACCACCGGCGCGAGCTTTGGCGATGCCTTCATGGCGGCCCTCGCTGTGGGCCTCGTCGAGCGCAGCGACATCACGAAATGGAACCCGGTTTCCCGGACAGTCACAGCCCGCCCCGACCCGGTTTACGAAAAAGCACACGGGCTTTTTCGCCGGCTCTATACGCAGACAAAGGACATCGCAGAGGCGCTTGCACAGCCCCCGGCATAACCGGCTTCAGACGGCGCCGGACCAGCGCGAAACGGCCACACCCACGGTGGCCGAGACCCCCGTCAGCAACGTGCCCCAGATCAGATCAGTGGCCACCATACGCCATGTCCAGTCCTTCAGCGTGGCGAGATTTGTGAACTCGTAGGTTCCGTAACCCATCGCACCGATCAGTGCCGCCGAACCAAACACCGCAAGCAGCGCGCGCCCGTCCTGGAGCGCAGGCCAGCTGACAAACCAGAGCAGAACTCCGATGTAAAAGGCATAGAAAATCACAGCCGGGCCCAGGCGCGGACTGTCGAGCAGAAGAGGGGCGATATCCCGCTCAAACACAGGTTTCACGATGTAGCGAAGACCCATAAAATCAAGGCCCAGAAACACCGCGAAGGTCACGATGTAGAGAATGGCAAGCGTCATACCGGCTCCTGTCGTTGCACTCTGAGCGAACACGCGACAGTGTCAAAAGGTTCCGAACGGGCCATCGCCCGGTGCAAACGGGCCTGTGCCCTACTTCACGGCCCCCGCGGCCATGCCCTTGATGATGTATTTTTCCAGAAAGATCGCGACCACCACCAGCGGCAGGATCGCCGCTGAAGAAAGCGCCGCCATCGACCACCAGTTGATCCCCTGAGAGCCGGTCTGGGACGCCACCATCACAGGCAGGGTTTTGGCATCCGTCGACGTCAGCAGTGCGGCAAAGAAGTACTCGTTCCAGCAAAGAACGAGGCTCAGGATGAAGGCCGCGACCATACCAGGCAGCGCGATGGGCAGAACGATCTGGATAAATGCGCCCCAGATGCCGAGGCCATCGACAAGGGCCGCTTCTTCAAGCTCGACAGGGATGCCCTCAAACTGATCGCGCATGATCCAGATAACGATGGGCAGCACCATCAGCGTGTAGAGCAGAATGAGCCCCACGCGGCTGTCGAGCAGGTCAAGCGAACGGTAAAGCACGAGGAATGGCAGCGCCAGGACCACCGGTGGCAGGATCATCTGGCTGAGGAAGAAAAACGAGATATCGGAATTGCGCATGAAACCGAACTTAAAGCTGAACCGCGACAGACCGTAGGCCGCCAGCGAACCCAGCACGACCGCAAGGGCCGAGGCGGAAAGTGCGACCACAGTGCTGTTCCAGAAGCGCTTGAGGAATTCTTCGCGCACGGTAGACACCTCACCGATGAGGCGCGGCGAGAGACCTAAGGATTCCCACCCTTTCCAGCGCGGCGTGAAATCCCACCAGGGTATGAGGTTGCCCTTCATCACGTCAGGCGCGAGCTTGAAGGAGGTGGTGATCGTCCAGAAGATCGGGAACAGACAGATCACCGCCCAGGTCATCAGCGCGGCATAGATTGCCACGCGGCTGGCCCACCAGCGGGTTTTCATGCGCCGGTCGGACGGGTGATCTTTAAAAACGGCGCTCATGCCGGTCGCTCCATCCAGCGGCTGACCAGCTTCAGAAGCAGGGTCACGAATATGATGATCAGCACCAGATATACCATCGCCAGCAGCGTCCCGTAGCCAACGTTGGACCGGTCGCGGTATTCGCGGAAAATGAAACTTGTGACGCTGTCAGTGGCCCCGCCCGGCCCGCCGGATGTGACGTTGATGATCACATCCGCCAGCTTGAGTTTGAAAATAATCCGGATCACCACGGCGGTCACGGAAACCGGCAGCATCAGCGGGAAAATCACCTCCTTGAAGCTTTGCCAACCGCTCGCGCCATCGACTTTTGAGGCTTCGATAACTTCGCGTGGCAGCGCCTGCAAACCGGCCAGCAGCATGATCATCATGAAGGGGATAAACGTCCAGGCATCCATCGCCATGATCATGAAACGCGCGATCTCGGGAGAGCCGAAAAAGCTCGGATTGTCCCAGCCCAGTTCTCGGGCAAGCCGCGAGATCGGCCCGAAGCGGATCTCCATCATCGATTTGCCGATCATCCAGGAAACGGCCACCGGGCTGAGCATCAGCGGCAGCAGAAACACCACGCGAAAGAATTTCCGCGCCCTGATCTGCGCGTTGAGCAAAAGCGCCAGACCGAACGCGATGACATATTCCACGCTGACAGCCAGCACATAATACACCATATTTTTCAGCGCGTTCCAGTAAAACCCGTCGTTCCACATCTCACGCATATTGTCCCAGCCATTGGGCTGCGGACCATCAGGAGAGGCAAGGTTCCAGTCCGTGAAAGAGATATATCCGGCAAAGAGCAGCGGAAAGACCACAAGGCTGATCACAAAGAGCGCGGCAGGCAGCACAAAAAGTGTGCGCTTGCCCTGCTCGCCGTTCACGATGACCTGGGCTGCACACAGGGCTGTGGCCCAGAGCATGTAGGCATAAAGCACCGGACGCCAGGTCTCAAAACCAAAGGCGATGCGGCCGGTTTCATGGGCAAACTGAACAGCGGCAAGCAGCAGAACAAGCGCGCCCGTTGCACGCACCATCCAGCGACCGGTACGCCGCCGCGCATCGGAGATATCCCCCGCCGTGACGGTATGCAGCAGATCGCCCTGGGTACTCATTGCCCCAGGTTAGCCGCGTGCACGGCGACTGTTAACCCTGTAAATGGTGCAGTGTGTTAATCACCGCCGCCATCGGCACCGCCACCACAGTCACCGTCATACCAACCGCCGCCGCCGTCGTTCCCTTTGCGCCCGGGCTGGTGGGTGAGCTGGTGGACGAGCCAGATAACGACGCCGATAAAAAGCACAATGAATATGCCGTTGCCCGGGTTGTCGAAAAAGGCGCGTAACCCGGGGCTGAAGAAATCCTCTGTCAAGGTATCAGTCTCCCGGGATTACGGTTCAGTCGTTCACGTCCTGGTTTGCTTTGGCGTCGCGATTGCGGCGCGCCATGCGGGCGACGAGGGCCAGGATGAGGACCATCCCGATGATAAGAAAAATGCTGGCGTCAGGCATCAGAGTACTCCGAGGGTTGTTTGTTTCAGTCAGTGCGGCACAGCGCTAACATCGTAAAGTGGCGCGAATGTGGCGCATATACGGAAACCGCGCCTGCAAACCACGACCCTGACGTGTGCGTATTGATGTGAGAAAACAATAGCATAAGACCTGCTCAACCTACACACCGTGACCGCACTGCCCGGAAGCAAGACCCGGCAAATATCCGCAGACAAACGCCAGACGATGAAAAAAGGCGCACGAAACCCCGTGCGCCTTTTATCCTGATTAAGCCAGCTGAGCCGCAGTATCAGAGACCGAGCGACGCCTTATAAAGTGCGATCTGGCTCTCGCGTCCGATCTGGTCGGTGATCTTCTCCCAGGCCGCCGCGATGGCATCCGCAGTTTCCTGCGCCGATCCGTACTGGCCGGCATAGCCCTTGGCCAGTTCATCCTCAGCAACGGAGTAATACTGGAAGATGCCCGGAATACGCGGTTCGATCGCGGCATTCGGGTGGTTGTAGCTGTCCGCGTTGGAACCAAGATAATCTTCTACAAAGGCGCGGTCGTAGCCGGCTTCTTCCCATTCCTCATACTGGAAGTGCGACTGGCGGTAAGGCTGGAAACCCGACGGATAGGCCGAAGCCCAGAGCGACAGGTCTTTGCCGCCCAGATGGGCTGCGGCCGACCAGGCGGCCTTCTTCTTCTTCTCGTCGCCCTCAACCGTGGCCATCACGTAAACGCCCCAGCCGATATAGGCCATATTGGGCGCTTCGTTGCGCGTCTCTTCCCATTCGCCGGCCTGCGCGTTGTACACGCGATCGGATGCCGGATTGATGCCAAAGCCCACGACATCGCCAACCACCGAGGTGTCGGACGTGCGCGCGGATGAGCCGACATCGCCCCACCACATCAGCATCGAGCCTGTCCCCGCAAGGAATTGCTGGAACGCGGTCGTGCCCGGATCGGCGTTGATCTGGTCCGCCGGATAAGCACCGGCCTCAATGAGGTCCATCACATCCTGAATGGCCTGAACCCAGGCGGGGTTGTTGACCATTGGTTTCATCGTGTCCGGCTCAAAGAGCCATGCCGGGCTGTTGGGGTGCTTTGCATAGGCCGATGCGCGGTTTTCAAGGAAATAGAACCCGAAACCTCCCCAGCCTTTAAGCGGATCAAGATAGCCATGCGCCGGCAGACCGGTCAGCGGGTCTTCTTTGCCGATCAGCTCTTTGGAGACCTCGTTAATCTCCTGCCACGTGGTGGGCACCTCACGGCCGGTCAGAGAGCCCTCGCCGAAATAATCGGTACGATAAGCAAACGAATGGCAGTCGCCGTCGATGGAGACACGATAGGTTTTTCCGTCCCATGTACCAACCGGCTCTTTGAGGTAATCGACATAGTCGTCCATGTCGATCTGCTCTTTTACCCAGTCGGGCATCTCTGAGGCCAGACCCTTGCCCAGCACGTCGCCTTCAAAGGGTGCACCCATCTCGACGATGTCGAAATCAACCGTGCCTGTCGCGATAGACTGCTGCAAACGCGCATTGTAATCGGCCTGCGCCAGATCGATCCAGTTGATCGTGGCACCGGTATAGGCCTCCCAGGGCTTCAGGAACCCGCGGAAGAGAAAGTTATGCAGGTTCTGGTTGTTCAGACCCATGAAGGTCAGTTCGACCCCTTCAAACTCGCCTTCGGCCACGTTCTCTCTGGTCGCTCCGAGGCACAGCTCACCGACTTTCTGCCAGTCGCTGTCGGTCGGAGACCCTGCGCCCACGCCGGGGATCTTCAGAATCTCGGCACGGACATTACCATGCGCATCGGCCATCGCCGCGCCTTTTGGCATCATTGCCATGGCGCCCACTGCAGCAGATCCTTTGAGCATCTGGCGGCGGTTCATCTTTTGCGCGGCACGGATGTAGTTGTAGAGTTCGACCTTCATGTGTGTCCTCCCGGGAAAAATCAGATCTTTAAAAAGCAGGCGGACAGCAGGCATCGCAGATTGTTATCTTTGGCGACAGCCAGAACCGGTTATTCCCCCCGCAGAGCCCCGAGTATGGTCGAGATTCGAATTGTGTCAACAAAAGCCGCATGAGCCGTGGACAGCCAGATTTCCCTTCTCTAGCATCGCGATGAGATCGGGAGCGGGGGGCTCATGTCAGACGTCAGAATTACAGATATCCGGAAATCATACGGATCTGTCGAAGTCATTCATGGCCTCAATGTGGATATTGCAGACGGCGAGTTTGTGGCCCTTGTCGGACCGTCGGGCTGCGGGAAATCCACGCTGTTGCGGATGATTGCCGGGCTCGAGCCGATCAACAGCGGCACGATCTCCATCGGCGAGCGTGTGGTCAACAATCTGCCGCCCGCTGAGCGCGATATCGCAATGGTGTTTCAGACCTATGCGCTCTATCCGCATAAATCCGTCGCTGAGAACATGGGCTTTGCGCTGAAGGTCGCGAAAACCAGCAAGTCAGAGATCGACCGGCGGGTGAAAGAGGCCGCGGAGATCCTCAGCCTGACGGAATATCTCGACCGGAAGCCACGCCACCTCTCCGGCGGACAGCGCCAGCGCGTGGCGATGGGGCGCGCGATTGTGCGCGACCCGCAGGTGTTTCTCTTTGACGAGCCGCTTTCGAACCTGGATGCCAAGCTGCGCATCCAGATGCGCACCGAAATCAAGGAACTGCACCAGCGGCTGAAGACGACGACCGTTTTCGTCACCCACGATCAGATCGAGGCGATGACGCTCGCCGACCGCATCGTTGTCATGCAGGGCGGGCGCATCGAACAGGTGGGCACACCGCTCGATCTTTATGACAACCCTGCCAATGAATTTGTGGCGACCTTCATCGGCGCGCCGTCGATGAACCTGCTGCCTGCAACCCTGAATGCGGGACGGCTGCAGATCGGGGATCACAGTTTTACAGGCCCCTCCGGCAGCGGCGATGTCAAACTCGGCGTGCGGCCCGAGCATCTGATTCTGCGTGACGACGGGCTGCCTATGGAAGTCAAAGTGGTCGAGCCCACCGGCTCTGAGACAATGGTATTCCTGAACCACAAAGGCCAGGATGTTACGGCCGTGTTCCGTGAGCGCCACGCCTTTGCGCCCGGCAGTACCATAAACCTGTCCCCGGACCCCGACCACATCCACTGCTTTGACGCCGGTACGGGCGAAAGGCTGACCTGACCGATGAGCCTGCGCACCGTCCTATGCTTTGGCGACAGCAACACCCACGGCACCCGGGCAATGCGGTGGGCCACGGACCGGCGCCGGCATGAGCGCAAAGACCGCTGGACAACTGTGATGGCAGAGGCTCTTGGCATCGGCTGGGAGGTGATTTCCGAGGGCCACCCGGGACGCACGGCGGTTTTCGACGATCCGGTCGAGGGCTCGCATAAAAACGGGCTGCGCGTTCTGCAGGCACTGCTCGAAACACACCGGCCGCTTGATCTGGTGATTGTGATGCTGGGCACCAATGATCTCAAGGCGCGCTTTGGCGTTTCCGCACATGACATATCGCTGGGTCTGCAGCGCGTGGTGCAGGAAATCCGCCGGTCTGATTGTGGCCCTGACGGCGCGGCCCCTGCCGTGCTGCTCGCCGCGCCGGTGCGGGTGCTGGAGACCGGTGTCTTCATGGACACCTTCGCCGGGGCGGCCGCGAAATCTGCAGCCCTGCCCGACCTGCTGCGCGCCGTGGCGGAGGACAATCAGGCAGGCTTTGCCGATATGAACGACGCAGCCGCGACTGACCCGGTGGACGGCGTGCACCTCGATGCCACCGCCCATGCCGCCATCGGTGCCGCCATGGCCCGCGCCGTGGCAAAGACCTTCGATCCATAACCGGAAAGGACCCGACCAATGCTTAAAGGACTTGATCCCCTGCTGAACGCCGATGTGCTTTATGCCCTGCGCGCCATGGGGCACGGGGACGATCTGATCATCGCGGATACGAACTTTCCCTCCGACAGCGTTGCCCGTGACACCGTTCTGGGCCACGTGCTGCGCATCGACTGTTCCGCCGCCGAAGTGGTCCGGGCCGTACTCTCGGTCTATCCGATCGACACCTTTGTCGATGACGCCGCCGCCCGTATGGAAGTTGTTGACGAGCCTGACACGATCCTGCCGGTGATGGAGGAGGTTCAGGCCGAGGTTACCGCAGCCGGGGGGCCGAAAATGATGAGCATCGAACGCTTTGCCTTTTATGACCGCTCAAAGCAGGCCTATGCGGTGATCCAGACCGGCGAGCGGCGGTTTTACGGCTGTTTTGCATTGCGCAAGGGCGTTATTCCGCCGGACGAGAGCTGAGGGATGGGGACCGTTGTGATCCTGGGCGTATTCGTGGCCGACACGGCCTATCGCGCTGACCGGATGCCGCGCATGGGCGAGACGATCATGGGCAATTCCTTTGCCCTGGGTCCGGGGGGAAAAGGCTCAAACCAGGCCGTCGCCTGCGCGCGGATCGGCGCGGAAACGCATATGATATCGCGTCTGGGCCAGGACGATTTCGGCAAGCTCGCACTGGATACCTGGGCAGAGGCCGGGGTAATCGCCCATGTGCAGCAAACCGCGGAAAGCTATACCGGGGCCGCTTATATCTTCATTGAAGAGAGCAGCGGCGACAATGCCATCATTATCGCTCCGGGCGCCGCGGCGCTGATCTCGGAGCAGGACATCGAAGACCACGCAGACCTGATCCGCAGCGCCGATATTTTTGTCACGCAACTGGAACAACCGATGGAAGCTGCTGTGCGGGGACTTGAGATTGCCCGCGCCGCCGGTGTGACAACGGTGCTGAACCCGGCCCCCGCCGCACCCCTGCCGGACGGTATGCTGGCGCTGTGCGATTACGTCACACCCAATGAGACGGAATGTGAAGCACTGACCGGTGTCGTGGTGCAGAGCACCGATGATGCACAGAAAGCCTGCGACGCGCTGATTGCGCTTGGTGTGAAACGACCGATCATCACGATGGGCGAACAGGGCGCGTATCTCAGCGGCCATGGTCTGGTGCCTGCGGTGCGCGCCGGCGACGTGGTGGAAACCACCGGCGCGGGCGACGCCTTCAACGGCGCCTTCGCCGCAGCACTGGCCGAAGGGCTTTCCCCGGAACGCGCGGTGCAGATCGGTTGCGCCACGGCCGGCATCTCCGTCACCCGCAAGGGTACAGCACCCGCAATGCCAACCCGGAAGGAGGTCGATGCCCTGCTCTGACCCCGGGCAGAGGCCACCATCCTAAGGAAGTTACACATGTCGTGAAAATCTGGCGATCCCTGAAGGACTCGAACCCTCAACCTGCTGATTAGAAGTCAGCTGCTCTATCCAGTTGAGCTAAGGGACCGCTGCGACACTCATGCCGCAGCCGGCGCGATGGCGCAAGTGTCAGATCCCGCGTGTCATGAAAACACTCAGCGGGTCGCTGATATATTCGCCGAAAGGCGGACATTCCCGGAACCCTTCGGACAGATACAGCCGGCGCGCTGCCGCGTGCTCCTCGCCCGCTCCGGTCTCAAGGTTCAGCACAGTTATGCCGGCTGAACGCGCCTCACTGATCATGCCGCGCAGCAGCTGCCGGGCAAGCCCCTGACCGCGCCGCTCCTGAGCGGTATGCATGGATTTCAACTCGCCCCGCGCTGTCTGACCGTCTTCGGTTTTTCGGATCGCCCCGACGGCCACGACCTCATGCGCATCTGCATCGCGCAGGGCATACAACGTGATATCAGGCGCATTCAGCGCATCGCCTGGCAGAACATGGCAGCTTTCGGGAGGGCTCTGGGACCGCATCAGCTCAAAGTGACGCGCCAGCAAACGTGCGACATCCGGGGCATCCGCGCGAACGCGGACAAACTCCGTCATCAGTGGGTCCAGGCGCCACGACGACCGGTTGCGAAATTCTCGCCATAGCCGCCTGGCCGGATATTGGGCTTGCGCTTTTTGGGCTCCTGCACCTCGGCCGGTATCCCGTTTTCGCGCGCATATTCAACCGCGGCTTCTTTGGTTTTAAAGCGCATGCGGACCTGACTCTGTGTATCGTCAGAGGACGTCCACCCCATCAGCGGATCAACCTCACGCGCAGAGGCCTGAGCAAAATCCAGCACCCATGTATGGGTTTTGGCCATGCCCGATGACATGGCGGTTTTCGCTGGCTGATAAATGCGTGCGCGCATGACGAAGCTCTCCTGTCGGCTGCGCGCAGCATACCGGGTATCGGGATACCGGGGCAAGATGCGTTTTGCGGCAGATTTGTCGCATAAGTCCCTGAGAGGTCCCGCGTTAACCTTTCGCTAACCATCCCGTTTCACACTCGCCCGCGGGCCGTGAACAGGAGAAGGGACGAGGGTCGTGACAAACAGAAGCAGCGGATTTTCCGAAGAAGCCCTGCGCGGGTTGCAGGATCTGGACCAGCGCATACCGGCCTGGGCCGAAACAAAGCCGCTCGCACAAGGTGAATTCGCCACCCGGGGCGGCGGGCCCTCACCTCATTATACCGGGCACCGGCAGCGCCTGCGGACCCGGTTTCTCAGCGGCGGCCACGCACCGATGCCGGAATATGAGCTGCTGGAACTGCTGCTGTGCAATGCGATCGAAAGGATTGACGTCAAACCGCTTGCCAAGAAACTGCTGGAAACTTTCGGCGACCTCAACGGCGTGGTGGCAGCATCAGAGCATCGCCTGCTGCAGGTACGCGGGACAACGCGCAAGGTGTATTTCCAGCTTCGCCTTGTCGAAGCTTTCGCCCAGCGGATGGCCCAGGCCCGGGTGCTGCAGCGTTGTGTGCTCTCTTGCTGGGACGACCTGATTGATTACTGCCGCACCTCGATGGCGCACCGCGACACAGAACAGTTCCGCATCCTCTTTCTCGACAACAAGAATGTCGTGATCGCTGATGAGGAGCAGGCGCGCGGCACCATCAACCATGTGCCGGTTTACCCCCGCGAAGTCGTCAAACGCGCGCTGGAGCTCAATGCGGCGGCGCTTATTCTGGTGCACAACCACCCCTCGGGCGATCCCTCGCCCAGCAATGCCGATATTGAGATGACCGATAACATCGTGCTGGCCTGCCAGGCCATCGATACCCGCGTGCATGATCACGTAATTATAGGCAAAAACGCCGAAAGCTCTTTCCGGACACTGGGATTGCTCTGACCGCGGCCTCAGCCCGGACGCTGCTCGCGGGCCAGTGCCCGCACCAGATCTTGATGCGCCTCCGGCACGAGAGGCGCGCGGGCGCAGATCGATGGCGCGGGATCAAGTCCGTCGGCGCGGGCGCGATACCTGTCTGCCGTTTCATTGTCGCCGGCAGCCCGGGCCGCACGGGCGACCATCGCATGCAGCACCCGGTCGCCCGGCCTGACATCGGCGGCCCGGCGCGCAAGGGTCATCGCCTCCCCGGCCCGGCCATCACAGTAAAGCGCAACCGCGTTCAGAAACAGCCGGTTTGGCAACAGCGGATTCTGTGACTGGTTCTGAAATACCTCAAACTGCCTGGCCGCACCCGCGCAGTCCCCTTCGGCCATCAGAATATGGCCTTCCAGTTCATGCGCTTCGGTATAGGCGGGATTATTGCGTCGCGAGCTCTCCAGATCCGCACGCGCGCCGCGGATATCATCGGTGCAGATCACCCGGAATATCCCGCGCGCCCAGAACACATAATCACTGCCCGGGTTCTGCTCGACCGCGTGATCGAGCCCGCGCGCCAGTTCCTCACTGAGGTCCTGCGGAACCTGCTCGTACCGCGCGGCAGCCAGCATGACCTCCGCCTCCGCGAGCATGGCAAGCGCCACACCATCCCCCGGGTTCAGCTGCAGCGCACGACGCATCAGATTGCGGCCGTGGATCCAGCTTTCATAGGACACCCTGTAAAAGAGCTGTGCCGCGCGGGAACGCAGTTCGGACACGCTCAGCGCTTCATCCGGGATATGCGCAAGCCGGTCACCGTCGAAGGCGTTTGTCTGCAGCCGCAGATCTGATTCCGCACGTTCCAGCACCCCATCACAGAAATCGAAAATATCCGCCGTGCTGCGGTCATAGCTTTCCGACCAGACGGGCCGTCCGTCTGAGCGCAGGACAAGGGTAAGGCTGAGCCTGCCGCGGTCCCCGGCGACCCGGAGCCTGCTGCGCAGATCATAAGTCGCATCACCCACATCCCGGGCCGATGCGTCATAGACAACAATTCCGGTTCGCCGCGACAGACGCACAAAAAGCTGTTCACGCAGATCACCGGCGATGGCCGCGGTATCGGCATCCCGTGGCGCGTATTCGATCGCGGCCACAGCGATTGACGTCGCCTCTCCGGTGTTCGCAGAAGTCTGATCAGCCGGGCGCCACTGATAAAGCCGGACCGGCGCAGAAATGTTTTTCAGTCTGAAGACACCGGCTTCCCTGAGCGCCCCGGCTGCTGCCCCCGAAAGCTGGCGGTGCACATCTTCAGAGACCATGACACCGCCCGGGGGGGCTTCGGCCTGAATCCGCTCGGCGATATTGATCCCGCTGCCGTAAATATCCTCATCATCCTGAACGATATCGCCGATATGACACCCTACGCGCAGGTGCACGCCCGGGACGCTCAGGAGTGCTTTCTGCGCCTGCATCGCACCGTCCACGCAGGCTGCGACCGATGCAAAGCCGATGATCCAGCCATCTCCGAGCCGCTTGAGGATCTGGCCGCCATGCGCCGTAATCACCGGCTCAAACGTTTCTGATCGAAGCGCACGCACAATCCGGACGGTGCCCGCCTGATCTGCTTCCATCCTGGCGGAAAATCCCACGATGTCAGCAAACATTATAACCGCCAGCCGGCTCTGCATGATATCGTCCACGTTCCGGTTTTTGCCTGAGCTTACGGCATCATGGTTCTCAAAGAAACTCCGGCCCTTACTGTCAGTTTCTGACAGCTGTGTGCCGCCGGCTCTTGAACGCGCGGCAAAACGTGACACCTTAGGCACAACCCCCACGGAGTGCATATGCCCTACGCCCAGACCGATTCTTCGGAAGCCACGGCCGTCATGGCCAACCCCGCGCCAGATGTCCGCAGCCGGCCCAAGCTGGAAGGCGGCAGGAAGTTTGTGCTTAAAACTGAATTCGAGCCGGCCGGCGACCAGCCCACCGCGATCACCGAGCTTTCAGATGGTCTCGTCTCAGGCGAACGCGACCAGGTTCTGCTTGGGGCGACCGGCACCGGTAAAACTTTTACCATGGCCAAAGTGATCGAAAAAACTCAGCGTCCGGCTATCATCCTTGCGCCGAACAAGACACTTGCGGCCCAGCTTTACGGTGAATTCAAAGGATTTTTTCCCGACAACGCGGTCGAGTATTTCGTCTCCTATTACGACTATTATCAGCCCGAAGCCTACGTCGCGCGGTCCGATACCTACATCGAGAAAGAAAGCCAGATCAACGAACAGATCGACCGGATGCGTCACTCCGCGACCCGCGCTCTGCTGGAACGCGATGATGTGATCATCGTGGCCTCTGTTTCGTGCATCTACGGTATCGGATCGGTGGAAACCTATGGTGCCATGACCCAGGACCTGAAGGTCGGATCAAACTATGATCAGCGCCAGGTCATGGCCGATCTGGTGGCCCAGCAATACCGCCGCAACGATCAGGCATTCCAGCGCGGCTCGTTCCGGGTGCGCGGCGACAGTCTTGAGATTTTCCCCGCCCACCTCGAAGACCGCGCCTGGCGGCTGTCCTTCTTTGGCGAGGAACTGGAAAGTATCACCGAATTTGACCCGCTGACCGGCGAAAAAACCGACACCTTCGATCAGATCCGCGTCTATGCGAATTCGCACTACGTAACGCCCAAGCCTACAATGCAGCAGGCCGTGATCGGCATCAAAAAAGAGCTGCGGATCCGGCTCGATCAGCTGGTGAAAGACGGTAAACTGCTTGAGGCGCAGCGTCTCGAACAGCGTACCAACTTCGATCTCGAGATGCTGGAAGCGACCGGCGTCTGCAACGGGATCGAGAACTATTCGCGCTATCTCACGGGCCGTGCACCCGGAGAGCCGCCGCCCACGCTTTTTGAATTCATCCCGGATCATGCGATTGTTTTCGCAGATGAATCTCATGTCTCGGTGCCGCAGATCGGCGGCATGTACAAAGGCGACTACCGGCGCAAATTCACCCTGGCAGAGCACGGCTTCCGCCTGCCCTCCTGCATGGACAATCGCCCCCTCAAGTTCGAGGAATGGGACGCGATGCGCCCGCAGTCGGTCTTTGTCTCCGCCACGCCCGCGTCCTGGGAAATCGAACAGGCCGGCGGCGTCTTCACCGAACAGATCATCCGGCCCACCGGCCTCATCGACCCCGAGATTGAAATTCGTCCGGTTGAGATGCAGGTCGACGATCTGCTTGATGAGGTGCGCAAAGTTGCCGCCGCAGGATACCGCACGCTTGTGACGACACTCACCAAACGCATGGCTGAGGACCTGACCGAATACATGCACGAACAAGGCATCCGCGTGCGCTACATGCACAGCGATATCGATACCATCGAACGCATCGAGATCCTGCGCGACCTGCGCCTTGGGGCTTTTGACGTGCTGATCGGCATCAACCTGCTGCGCGAGGGGCTCGATATCCCCGAATGTGGCCTGGTGGCCATTCTGGATGCGGATAAGGAGGGCTTTCTGCGCTCGGAAACCTCGCTCATTCAGACCGTCGGGCGTGCTGCGCGTAACGCGGACGGACGGGTAATCATGTACGCCGACCGCATCACCGGCTCGATGGAACGGGCGATCGGAGAAACTGACAGACGCCGTGCCAGACAGCTTGCCTATAACCAGGAGCACGGGATCACGCCGCAAACAGTCAAAAAGAACGTCGAGGATATCCTCGCCGGGCTCTACAAAGGCGACGTGGATATGAACCGCGTGACCGCAAAGGTCGACAATCCCATGGCAGGCGGCAATCTGCAGGCCGTTCTGGATGGATTGCGCACCGACATGCGAAAAGCGGCGGAAAACCTTGAGTTCGAAGAGGCCGCGCGCCTGCGCGACGAGGTCAAACGTCTCGAGGCGGTCGATCTTGCGATCCAACGGCACGGCGATTCCGAGGTCCACGCTGAT
>CBDUCB010000061.1:0-15929 GCA_965365545.1 uncultured Roseobacter sp.
GGGCCAGGCTGTCTATATGGCGCGGCATTTTGCGAAGACCGGTGACTGTCCCGCTCTGACCGACTGGTACGCCCGGATCACGGATCGCGAGAGTTTTCGCGCGGCCCTTCCGGACGGGGATGGCATTTATACGCGTGACTTTTACCCGCCCTGGACGCCAGAGTGATCGTGGACGTGCTGATTTGGGAGGATTTGCCGTGAGTCTCGGACCCTGTGAAATATTTGAGGTCGGCCCGCGGGACGGGCTGCAGAACGAAGCGCGCGAGATCCCTGTCGCGGAAAAGGTGGCGCTGATCGATCAGCTGAGCAAGGCGGGTTTCCGCCGGATCGAGATCGCCTCGTTTGTCTCACCGGCGCGGGTGCCGCAGATGGCGGGTTCAGCCGATGTGCTTGCCGGCATTACGCGCACGCCCGGCGTGCGCTATGCTGCGCTGACACCGAACATGCGCGGCTACACTGACGCACTTGCCGCTGGTGCGGATGAGATCGCGGTATTTGCCTCGGCCTCGGAAGGGTTCTCGCAGGCCAATATAAACGCAAGTATTGACGAGAGCATCGAGCGCTTTGCCCCGGTCCTCGAAGAGGCGCGACATATCGATCTGCCGGTTCGCGGGTATGTGTCCTGCGTTGTTGAGTGTCCCTATGACGGGCCGGTTTCGCCGGCCGCTGTGGCAAAGGTCGCCGACCGGCTGTTTGCGATGGGCTGTTACGAGATCAGCCTCGGCGACACGATCGGGGCAGGCACCCCGGATACGATTGCGCGGATGCTGCTGGCGGTACGCGATGTGGTGCCGGCAGGGCGTCTGGCCGGGCATTACCACGACACCAACGGCCGTGCGATGGAAAACATCGATGCCTCGCTCAGCATGGGCGTGCGCGTCTTTGATGCAGCGGTGGGAGGCCTGGGCGGCTGCCCCTTTGCGCCCGGGTCGGCGGGCAACGTGGCGACAGAAGCTGTGGCGGCGCATCTCGCGGCCCTTGGCTATGACACCGGGCTGGACATCGACGCGATTGAAAAGGCAGCCGCACTGGCGCACGCGATGCGCGCCAGCTGATACCGGTCGGGGAGACTGCAGATGTTTGATACACTGACGCTTGAGACCGACGCGCGTGGGGTTGCGACGCTGACGCTGAACCGGCCCGACAAGCACAACGCAATGTCTGCGCAGATGCTGGAGGACCTTACACAGGCGGCGACGGACCTTGGCGCGGATGACGCTGTGCGTGTCGTTGTTCTGACCGGTGCGGGGTCTAGTTTCTGTGCGGGTGGCGATCTTGGCTGGATGCGCGCGCAGATGTCGATGGATGCGCAGACACGCTCGGCGGAGGCGCGCAAACTGGCGACGATGCTGGACGCTCTCAACACATTACCGAAACCGCTGATCGGGGCGTTGCAGGGCAATGCTTTCGGGGGAGGGGTCGGTCTGGCCTGTGTGTGCGATGTGGCCATTGCTGCCATGAGCGCAAAGTTCGGGCTGACAGAGACGCGGCTGGGTCTTATCCCGGCGACCATCGGCCCGTATGTGATTGCGCGGATGGGCGAGGGCCGGGCCAGGCGTGTGTTTATGTCCGCCCGGATTTTCGACGCGGCGGAAGCTGTTGATCTGGGCATCCTTGCGCGGGCCGTGCCTGCGTCAGAGCTTGATGAGGCGGTGGAGCGTGAGGTGACGCCCTATCTAAGCTGCGCGCCCGGTGCTGTGGCGGCGGCAAAGAAACTGGCCCGCGATCTGGGGCCGCCGATCGATGCGGCACTGATCGATCACACGATCGCCGCCCTCGCCGCGCGATGGGACGGAGCAGAGGCGGCGGAAGGGATTGATGCTTTCTTCGCAAAACGCAAACCGGGGTGGACCGATTAAAAAGCGGTCTGCGCACCTGCTGAGACCGGCAAAACATCAGCTTTTAGGACAGTGGCGTCAGGTAGCGCATCAAAGCACGGCCTGGCTGGCAAGAGAGCAGGCCAAAAAAAATCCGCGGGCAACGGGGCCCGCGGACTGGTTTCAGACAGGTTTAACCCGGTCTTATTTCGGCAGCAGCACAGTGTCGATCACGTGGATCACACCGTTCGCTGCCACGATGTCGGTGGATGTGACATTGGCGCTGTTCACCTTCACGCCACCGCCTGTGCCGTCCACATGAATGGTCTGGCCCTGAACGGTTGCAACATTGGTGCGCGCGCCGGTGACGTCAGCGGCGGATACGGCACCCGGGATCACGTGATATGTGAGGACTTTGACCAGCTGGTCTTTGTTCTCCGGCAGCAGCAGGCTGTCGACAGTGCCGGCAGGCAGCTTTGCGAACGCGGCATTGGTGGGTGCGAAGACAGTGAACGGTCCCTCGCTTTTGAGGGTCTCAACCAGACCGGCGGCCTGGACGGCGGCGACGAGTGTGCTGAAATCTTCGTTGGAGGCTGCAATATCGACAATGTCGTTGCCCTGGTCAGCGGGTGTGCAGGCCGCAATAAAAGCGAGCGCGCCGGCGGCGATTGTGGATTTCAGTGCAAAGCGTCTGTTCATGTCTTAACCTCTGGTCAGTTGACCGCCTCACCCGTAGCCGGGCAATTTATGCGGTGGTGGTGTAATTTATTTACAGACTGGTTACGGTGCCTGCCGCAGTATGGATCATAATTTATGCACAGCAGGTTGCGGAACGGGCATGATCCTGTAGCGCGCGGCGGCGCATCCGGCATCGTAACCGGCAAAAATCCGCGCGCGCGGGCGCAGCGATTGACACAACCAGAGAATCCGATGAAGATAATATTCAACCGGTGGTTATTTTTGGGCTGCGCCGCAAGAACAGTTCTGCGGCCGGACCAGGCGACACTCTGCGGCGAGCCAGCGGGCGCTTCGCAGAAATCTGACCGCCGCCGTCCGGCGCGCTGCTCGTGGGGGCCGGCGCGCCGGCTACTGAAGGCGCCTTAGCTGGTATTTACACTTGCCAGCATTCCGTTCCGGCATGGTCTGACCGGCAAGTCAGGGTTGTTGGCGCAGATACTGAAACAGGCCGGGTCCGCACGTAACGGATGCATCACTCCTGACAAAATAATGTCACAGACCTGCTCTGCCGGAGCATATCGACGATCCGTGGGTTATGGCTGGGAATCGCGTGATCCGCGAACGGGTCCCCTGACATACCGACGCAGGCGGGCAGGGTGCTGATAAGGTTACACGCTTCGTATCTCTCCGGCGTCTGCACGCATCACAGAGCAGCGAAAAATTTACGATACACCTGACGTTAAGAATCGCGTAGGGTTAACGTGTTGATATTCGGTGCTTTTGAAGGTTTCATACTGCGTCTGGCTGTTCGAAGCCGCACAAAAATCACAGCGCGGCGGGGGCGGTTGCAGGCAACCGCTGAACTCCGCTAACCTTCGGATTTTCTCGCAGTTTTTGCGATGTCTTTCGGGCGGGCTCCGGTTGACCCCCGCAAAACACAGGCGTAAACCATTCAGAGCCCCTTTCGCCGCGGGGCAGCATTGCGCGTCAGTGCATGATCAGACGAAAAGGAGCCTCCCTTGGACGAAATGCTACGGGAATACCTGCCCATCCTTATGTTTCTGGCGGTTGCCATTGGTCTGGGCCTGGTCCTGATCCTCGCCGCTGTTGTGCTCGCCGTGCGCAACCCGGACCCGGAAAAGGTCTCCGCTTACGAATGCGGGTTCAATGCTTTCGACGATGCGCGGATGAAGTTTGACGTGCGCTTTTATCTGGTCTCTATCCTCTTCATCATCTTCGATCTGGAGATCGCGTTCCTCTTTCCCTGGGCTGTTGCCTTCAAGGATGTGAGCATGGTCGGGTTCTGGTCGATGATGGTCTTTCTGGGCGTTCTGACGATCGGCTTTGCTTATGAGTGGAAAAAAGGAGCGCTGGAATGGCAATAGCCGCCGGAGCAAATGTCGCAGGAGCGGACCGCGAGGTTGCCACTCAGGACCTGAACCGCGAGTTGCAGGATAAAGGTTTTCTGCTGACCTCGACCGAGGACATTATCAACTGGGCGCGCACCGGCTCGCTCCACTGGATGACATTCGGTCTGGCGTGCTGTGCGGTGGAGATGATGCACACCTCTATGCCGCGCTACGATCTTGAGAGGTTCGGCACGGCACCGCGGGCAAGCCCGCGCCAGTCGGACCTGATGATCGTTGCCGGGACGCTCACAAACAAAATGGCGCCGGCGCTGCGCAAGGTTTACGACCAGATGCCCGAGCCGCGTTATGTCATTTCGATGGGCTCCTGCGCCAACGGCGGCGGGTATTACCACTATTCCTATTCCGTGGTGCGCGGCTGTGACCGGATTGTACCGGTGGATGTATATGTGCCGGGCTGCCCGCCGACGGCTGAGGCGCTCCTTTATGGCATACTGCAACTGCAGCGTAAAATCCGCCGCACAGGGACGATTGTGCGATGACAGATGCGCTCGTCCGCCGCTGGGAAGCCATCATCGCGCGTGATGATATCGACCCGTGGCTGAGCACTTTCAGAGACCGCGTTTATCCGGCAATGCGCGCGGTCGAGGGCTTTCGGGGCATCACCGTGCATACAGAACGCGGCTCAGACCCCTGCCGGATCGCGGTGATGACGCGGTGGAAAGACATCGCTGCCGTGAAACGGTTTGCAGGCGATGTACCGGAAAAGACCTTTCTGCCGGACTTTATGGTGCCTTTTTTCCGCGCATGGGACAAAGAGGCGAGCTTTCATGACGAGATACTGTCGGAGATGATGCCATGAGCGACGCACTTAACGAGCTGGGCACCTATATCGAGGCGCGGCGCACGGACTGTGTGCTGGCCTGGGATGTGACCCACGGTGAGCTGAACCTTGATGTGACCCTGTCAAATATCACCGGCTTGGTGGAGTTTCTGAAAACAGACGCGACCTGCCGTTTTTCCAGCCTCGTCGATATCACAGCCGTGGATTATGCGGGCCGGGCAAAACGCTTCGACGTCGTCTATCATTTTCTGTCGATGTATCAGAACCACCGGATCCGCCTGCGGGTGAGCATCCGTGAAAACGACATGGTGCCCTCGATCATCGGTGTGCACCCTTCCGCCAACTGGTTCGAGCGCGAAATCTTCGACATGTTCGGCATCCTGTTTTCCGGCCATCCGGATCTGCGCCGCATCCTCACGGACTACGGCTTCCGCGGCTATCCGCTGCGCAAGGATTTCCCGACCACGGGCTATACCGAAGTGCGCTATGACGAGGCGCAGAAACGGGTTGTGTATGAGCCGGTCAGTCTCGTGCAGGAATACCGCCAGTTTGATTTCATGAGCCCCTGGGAGGGCGCTGAATACATTCTGCCCGGCGATGAGAAAACGGACGGCAAGGCGGAGGCGAAGTAATGGAAGGCATCATCTGGCTGCTGGTGGCTGCGGCCACTGTTATTCCGATGCTGAAGCTGCTGCCGCACTTCGGCATTCATAAATACTGGGCCTTTGCCGGGATCATCCCTCTGGGCGCACTGGCGCTGATCTGGTGGATGAGCATCAGGCTGCAGGAACTGGAGAAACGCTGATGGACGGATCGGATCAGTTGCCCGACGGGCTGCGGGATGCGGCACTGAGCTATTGCGATGCCGTATATTTCGCGAAGGCGGAGGTCTTTGAAACGCTCTGTCACGACCGGTTTCAGATGACCCTGGTTGAGAACGGGGCCGCAACCTTCTGGGACAAAGTCTCCTATCTTGAGCGCGTCCGGGGGCGGGAACCGTTTGAGGCGCCGGCACGGTATGAGATTATCGGAACGGATGCGGCCGGCGGTGAGATAGCTCGGGTTCATCTGACCGTTGATGTGCCGCCTGTGCGCTATGAAGATCATCTGGGCTTTATCCGCGTGGACGGGGCCTGGAAACTGCTGACAAAGGTGTTCCGCGTGGCGGGCCCCGTAACCGGAGGCACTGACGAATGATGGACGGCTCCAAAGGATTTGAAGACGCCCTGACAGGCGAACAGAAAATCCGCAATTTCAACATCACCTTCGGGCCCCAGCACCCTGCGGCGCACGGCGTGCTGCGCCTGGTGCTGGAGCTTGACGGCGAGATCGTCGAGCGCTGTGACCCGCACATCGGGCTGCTGCACCGGGGCACTGAAAAGCTGATGGAAAGCCGGACGTATCTGCAGAACCTGCCGTATTTCGACCGGCTGGATTATGTGGCACCGATGAACCAGGAACACGCCTGGTGTCTGGCGATTGAAAAGCTCACGGGTGTGGAAGTGCCACGCCGCGCCTCGCTCATCCGGGTGCTTTTTTGCGAGATCGGGCGCGTGCTCAATCACCTGCTGAACGTCACCACCCAGGCCATGGATGTGGGCGCACTTACGCCGCCGCTCTGGGGCTTTGAGGAACGCGAAAAGCTGATGGTGTTCTATGAGCGGGCCTGCGGGGCGCGGCTGCACGCGGCCTATTTCCGCCCCGGTGGAGTACATCAGGATCTGACGCCGGAGCTGATCGACGACATCGAGACCTGGGCCAATGAATTTCCGCGCGTCATGGCCGATATCGACGGGCTGCTCACGGAAAACCGGATTTTCAAGCAGCGCAATGCCGATATCGGCGTGGTCACCGAAGAGGATATCCTTGATTATGGATTTTCCGGGGTCATGGTGCGCGGATCGGGCCTCGCCTGGGATCTGCGCCGCGCGCAGCCCTATGAATGCTACGACGAGTTCGATTTTCAGATCCCGGTGGGCAGGAACGGCGACTGCTATGATCGCTATCTGGTGCGCATGGAAGAGATGCGCCAGTCGGTGTCGATCATCCTGCAGGCCATCGAAAAGCTGCGTGCACCGGACGGGCAGGGCGATATTCTCGCCCGCGGCAAGATCACGCCGCCCAGCCGGTCGGACATGAAAACCTCGATGGAAAGCCTGATCCACCACTTTAAACTCTACACCGAAGGCTTTCATGTGCCCGAAGGCGAGGTTTACTGCCCCGTAGAGGCGCCCAAGGGCGAGTTTGGCGTGTATCTTGTGGCAGATGGCAGCAACAAACCCTACCGCGCAAAACTGCGCGCGCCCGGGTTCCTGCACCTGCAGGCGATGGATCATATGTCACGCGGCCACCAGCTTGCGGATGTGGCGGCGATCATCGGGACGATGGACGTGGTGTTTGGAGAAATTGACCGGTGAGTGATATCGGCGTTGTTCAGTGTAATCGCCACGGACAGGTTCAGGCGGCATACCTTTGCCAGCATCTTCTGGCTGGCCTCACGGACCGCCGCCCGCGCGGCGTGAACTGGGTGATGGACGGGAATGATGCGATCAATGCCTGGTGCGACGGATGCGAAAGCTATCTGCTGGCCAACGGTAACGAATGGAACGACCGGACCGAGGCACATGCGCAGATAAAACTGGTGTGCCGCAACTGCTTTGATGACTTTGAAGGCTTCGATACATTGAAGGAAGCGAACTGACTATGCTGCGCCGACTACACGCCGATCAACCCGATACCTTTGCCTTTACGCCTGACAATCTGGCATGGGCCGAGGGACAGATCACCAAATACCCCGAGGGCCGGCAGGCCAGCGCCATTATTCCGCTGTTGTGGCGCGCGCAGGAGCAGGAAGGCTGGCTCAGCAAACCCGCAATCGAAACCGTGGCGGATATGCTCGGCCTGAGCTACATCCGGGCGCTGGAAGTGGCGACGTTTTATTTCATGTTCCAGCTGCAGCCGGTTGGGAAGATTGCGCATATTCAGGTCTGCGGCACCACCTCCTGCATGATCTGCGGGGCCGAGGATCTGGTTGCGGTCTGCAAAGACAAGATCGCAGCACATGCGCATGAACTGTCCCCAGACGGTAATTTTTCCTGGGAAGAGGTCGAGTGTCTCGGCTCCTGTTCAAACGCCCCGATGGCGCAGATCGGTAAGGATTATTACGAGGACCTGACGGCTGATCGCATGGGCGAGATTATCGACGAACTTGCCGCCGGCAAGGTGCCGGTGCCGGGCCCGCAGAACGGCCGATATGCCGCCGAGCCGCTTAAGGGGCTGACATCGCTGAAAGAATATGACAGCGGCAGGACACAGTACAACGCGTCGGCACAGCTGGCGGTGGACATCGGTGATACGGTGAAACGCATCGACGGCAGCGAAGTGCCGCTGACAACACCCTGGCAGAAGCGCGCCAATAAGACCTCACCGCCAAAAGACGCCGGAAAGAAAGCCGACCGCATGCGCGGCGCCTCTTCAGACAAAAGCGCCGCAGTGCAGGGCTCTGACGCGGTTGCAAAGGGCAAGCCGGCCACAGGGTCGGTGACCGGCGACAAACCTGAGTTGCTGAGTGAGGCGCGGGACGGTGCGCCGGATGATCTCAAAAAAATCAGCGGTGTGGGGCCGAAGCTTGAAAAAATGCTCAACGACATCGGCGTTTACCACTTTGACCAGATCGCGTCCTGGACGCCTGAAGAGGTCACCTGGGCTGATCAGAACCTTGTAGGTTTCAAAGGACGTGTCAGCCGGGACAACTGGGTGGCGCAGGCGGTAAAGCTTGCGGCGGAAAGCTAGACGATAATTTTCCAAAGTGCGCAAAACACGGCTACACTGGGCCGGTGACGATCAGAAAACTGCGGAGAGGATTTGAATATGGACAATAACGAAGGAATGATCGGGATGGCTCTGGGCAGCTGGCTCATCGCGCTTGCGGGCGGTGCACTTGCTGCTGTTCTGCTCTGGGTTCTGGGGGGCTGGAGCTTCATGCAGGGGGCTTTCATCGGCTTCGTTGTTTTCCTTGTGGCAGGCGGCGTGATCAGCTGGATCATGACACGGCCACTGCCGGCACCCGGAGAAATCCGCGTGGGCACTCCTGTCTCCGACAAGCCCGCGCCGGCGGCATCCGCTGCACCGGCGACGGCCTCCGCACCGGCGGCGGCGTCAAAGCCGGCACCCGTTAAGAAAAAGGCACCGGCCAAAAAGGCACCGGCCAAGAAAGCCGCTGCATCCGCGGACGACGCGCGGCCGTCAGGGCTCAGCGACGCACCGCGCGCCGGCGGCGCCGATGATCTCAAGAAAATCACCGGGGTCGGGCCGAAGCTCGAAGAGACGCTGAACAGTCTCGGCATCTGGCATTTTGATCAGGTCGCCGGCCTGACCAAGAAGGACATTGCCTGGGTGGATGAGCGGTTGCGGTTCAAGGGCCGCATCGAAAGAGATGACTGGAAAGGCCAGGCGAAAAAGCTGGCCAAAGGATAGCAGTAGCTCCCGTGGCGCGCGCTGCGGGATAAACGTAAAAGATCGGGGGCAAGTCCGGGATGACGGCGCAGAACGAGAGCACCGAAGAGCGCGAGCGCGCGCTGGCGAGCAAAGGCCGGACGGTCAGTCTCGTTATTGTGGGTACGATGGTACTCTGGATGCTGTCGCTGTGGCTGGCACCGATGCTCGGGCTGCCCGGGCGCTATGCCTTTCTGTTTGATTTTGCGGCACTTGCGGGGCTCGTCTGGGCGCTGGTGGTGTCTTTACAATTACGGCGTGCGCGCAAAGACGCGCAGGCAAAGAGGTAAAAGGGGAGCGTCATGCTTCAGGACAAGGACCGCATCTTTACCAATATCTACGGGATGCATGACCGCACGCTGAAAGGCGCGCAGCAGCGTGGCCACTGGGACGGTACCGCCGGGATTCTCGAAAAGGGCCGTACCTGGATCGTGGATACGATGAAGGCCTCGGGCCTGCGCGGACGCGGCGGGGCGGGATTTCCGACCGGTCTCAAGTGGTCTTTCATGCCAAAGGAAAGCGATGGCCGTCCGTCCTATCTGGTGGTCAATGCCGACGAATCCGAACCCGGCACCTGCAAAGACCGCGAGATCATGCGGCACGACCCGCACACCCTGATCGAAGGCTGTCTGATTGCCAGCTTCGCGATGCAGGCGCATGCCTGCTACATCTACATCCGTGGCGAATATATCCGCGAGAAAGAGGCCCTGCAGAATGCCATCGACGAGGCCTATGAGGCGGGTCTGATCGGTAAAGATGCCTGTGGCTCCGGCTGGGATTTCGATCTCTATCTGGTGCACGGTGCGGGCGCTTATATCTGCGGTGAGGAAACAGCGTTGCTGGAAAGTCTCGAAGGAAAGAAAGGCATGCCGCGGATGAAACCACCGTTTCCCGCCGGCGCCGGTCTTTATGGCTGCCCCACGACGGTGAACAATGTGGAATCGATAGCTGTGGTGCCGACGATCCTGCGCCGCGGACCGGAGTGGTTTTCTTCTTTCGGGCGTCCCAACAACGCCGGCACCAAGCTCTTTGCGATCAGCGGGCATGTGAACAACCCCTGTGTCGTGGAAGAGGCGATGTCGATCCCGTTCCACGAGCTGATCGAGAAGCACTGCGGCGGGATCCGCGGTGGCTGGGATAATCTCAAGGCGGTGATCCCGGGTGGCTCATCCGTGCCGATGATCCCCGGCAAGCAGATGAAAGACGCGATCATGGATTTTGATTATCTGCGCGAGCAACGCTCAGGCCTTGGTACGGCAGCGGTGATCGTGA
The DNA here is from genome assembly GCA_965365545.1 of uncultured Roseobacter sp. Taxonomy (GTDB): domain Bacteria; phylum Pseudomonadota; class Alphaproteobacteria; order Rhodobacterales; family Rhodobacteraceae; genus Roseobacter. The sequence continues at coordinate 10,473 of CBDUCB010000061.1, forward strand.
TGGATAATTCCACCGATGTGATTAAAGCGATCTGGCGTCTGAGCAAATTTTATAAACACGAAAGCTGTGGCCAGTGCACGCCCTGCCGTGAAGGCACCGGCTGGATGATGCGGGTGATGGACCGTCTGGTGACAGGCGAAGCTGAGCCCGAAGAGATCGATATGCTGCTCGATGTGACCAAACAGGTCGAGGGTCATACGATCTGTGCTCTGGGCGATGCGGCGGCCTGGCCCATTCAGGGCCTGATCCGGCACTTCCGGGATGAGATCGAGGACCGGATCAAACACAAACGCACCGGCCGTGTAAGCGCCGTCGCGGCGGAGTAAGCGGGACAGGGTGCGCATGATTTCCGGGGGCAAAACTGCGATGGGGCTGGTGCTGACTGCGCCGCTTGCAGCCTGTGCGGCACCCGTCGTGCAGAGCACCGGCGCGCCGGTCGCTGTCAGCCGTGACCTGAGCGTGGCAGCACAATCGTTCGTACGCGACGCCGGGGTGGCGAGCTATTACGTCAGCACCTGTTTCGGCCAGGGTGTCGCATGGAAAGCCGGCACCAGCACTGAGACCAGCAAACAGTTCTTTGACCAGCTTGAAGCACAGGGCCATACGCCCGAGGCGATCAATGCCGCTGTTGCCGGGATCAACCGTGCCGATGTGGAAACCGCGACCGCGCGGCATCTGTCGCAACGCGGTCTGTCCTCAGACAACGTGCCGGCGGTCTGTGCTGCGGCAAGAGGTGAAATCGCAGAGGGCACAGGTGCCGGCAGACTGATGAAGGCGGGCTGATGACAAAAGAGTATCACCTCGCAGAGCTGAATGTGGGCCGGCTGGTCGCGGATGTGGACGATCCTCGGGTGACGGAGTTCATGGAAAATCTCGATCGCATTAACGGCCTGGGCAAGCGCATGCCGGGGTTTGTCTGGATGATGGAAGGATCAGGTGAACCTGGTACAGGCAATACTGATTCCAAAATCGATGGTGATCCGCGGTATGTATCGAACCTGACCGTCTGGGAGAGCGCACATACACTGGAAAAATTCGTCTGGGGCACAATCCACAAACAGTTCTATGAGCGCCGCCAGGAATGGTTTGAGGTGCTGGGTGCCATGCATTTCGTGATGTGGTGGGTGCCGGAGGGGCACCGCCCGACACTGGATGAAGCGCTGGCACGGCTTGAGCATCTGAAATCGCACGGCGACAGCGATCATGCTTTTGGCTGGTCCTGGCTGAAAGATGCGGAAAAATGGAAAGAGCACCGGTGTGCACCGGTGGCAGCAGAATGAGACCTATGAAGACAGTTACACTCGCCCTGATGGCCGCTGCCCTGATCGTGACCGGTTGCGGCCGGGACGAAGATCAGCTCAGCTTTGACGGACAGTTCTACCGTGCCAAGCTTAAAAAGGACGGCGAACGGCACCAGTTCCGCGTGACTGCGCGCCCGGTATCGGCCTCTGTCGACGGGGCCCGGGAGGCGGCGCGTTATGAGGCGATCCGGTTTTGTGTAACCGAATACGGCAGCTCGGATATTATCTGGACGACCAGTCCCGATGCGCCGGCCGATCAGCTGCCGGTGGCCGATGATACGCTTGTTCTGACGGGGGAATGCCCGCTTTGAACCGGTTCCGGTCATATCTCTCCGGAAGGCGCTGTTATTGCATAGCAATGGCACCCGCTCCCATCTGCGGAGTTCACCTGCGGGCTGCATCCGCCGGTGTCTCAACAGACAGGAGAGATATAATGACCAGACTGATACTGAGCGCTGCTGTGATGCTGAGCCTCGCCACACCGGTGAGCGCAAAACCCGCGCTGCGAGATGTGCCCGAGATCGACAACGGGCTCTTCACTGTGGGGCTGGCGGATCAGATCCGCAAAAACTGTCCCGACATTTCCGCGCGGTTCTTCCGGGCGCTGTCATATCTGAAGGGGCTGGAGAAGGAGGCGCGCGACCGGGGTTACACGGAAACCGAGGTCGAGGCGCATCTCGATTCAGACGCGGAAAAAGACAGGCTGCGCGCCCGGGCGCGCGACTATATGAAGGCCCGCGGACACGGGCAGGACCGTCAGGGCTACTGCGCTCTGGGTCGCGAGGAAATTTCGCAGGGCTCGGCCATCGGCGCGCTCCTGCGTGCAACGAATTAACAGGCGGCGGTTCCGGGGAACCGCCGGGAGACAAAGGTAAGTGATATGAGCGATCTGCGTAAGATCATTATCGACGGTAAAGAGATCGAGGCCGAAGGGGCGCTGACACTCATTCAGGCCTGTGAGCAGGCGGGGATCGAGATCCCGCGCTTTTGTTATCACGAACGGCTGACCATCGCGGGCAACTGCCGGATGTGTCTGGTTGAGGTCGTGGGCGGGCCGCCCAAACCGGCGGCCTCCTGTGCGATGCAGGTTAAAGACCTGCGTCCCGGGCCCGAGGGCCAGCCGCCTGTTGTCAAAACCAACTCTCCGATGGTCAAAAAGGCCCGCGAGGGGGTGATGGAGTTCCTGCTTATCAACCATCCGCTTGACTGCCCGATCTGCGATCAGGGCGGCGAGTGCGATCTGCAGGACCAGGCGATGGCTTACGGCGTGGATTTCTCGCGCTATCGCGAGCCCAAGCGGGCCACAGAAGATCTCGATCTCGGTCCGCTGGTTGAAACCCACATGACCCGCTGCATTTCCTGCACGCGCTGTGTGCGCTTCACCACAGAGGTCGCGGGTATCCATCAGATGGGCCAGACCGGGCGCGGCGAGGACGCGGAAATTACCAGCTATCTTGGTCAGACCCTCGACAGTAATCTGCAGGGCAATATCATCGATCTTTGCCCTGTCGGTGCTTTGGTTTCAAAGCCTTACGCTTTTACCGCCCGACCATGGGAACTGACGAAAACCGAAAGCATCGACGTGATGGATGCGCTCGGCTCCAACATCCGCGTGGACACCAAGGGCCGCGAAGTCATGCGCTTTCTGCCCCGCAACCATGACGGGGTGAATGAAGAATGGATCTCGGACAAGACCCGTTTTGTCTGGGACGGCCTGCGCCGCCAGCGGCTCGATAAACCCTATATCCGCGAAAACGGCAAACTGCGCCCGGCCTCCTGGCCCGAGGCGCTCTCTGCGGCTGCTGCCGCCATTGAGGGTAAATCCGTGGCCGGTCTGGTCGGCGATCTGGTGCCGGTTGAAGCCGCTTTCGCGCTGAAACAGTTCATCGAAAGTAAAGACGGCGTCGTGGAATGCCGCACCGATGGCGCTTACCTGCCGGCGGACAACCGCGCGGCATATGTTGGCACGGCTTGCATTGAGGACATCGACAACAGCAAATCGGTCCTGATTATCGGTGCGAACCCGGCCGTTGAGGCTCCGGTGCTGAACGCGCGTATCCGCAAAGCCTGGACCAGGGGCGCGACGGTTCGTCTTGTCGGTCCGCAGGAGGATCTGACCTTTGAGTACGATCACATCGGCACGGATCGTGCAGCACTGAAGAAAGCCGCCTCCGGTGCCGGTGATATGCAGGATAAAAACGGCATCGTGATTGTGGGCGCGGGCGCGTTGCGCGGGTCTGACGGTGCTGCTGTCCTCGCGCAGGCGCAGGCGATCTGTGCGGCTTCCGGTGCGAAACTGCTGGTTCTGCATACCGCTGCGTCACGTGTCGGAGCGCTGGATATCGGCGCTGTGAACGAGGGCGGCATGGCAGCGATTGCCAGAGCGGACGTGATTTATAACCTCGGTGCGGATGAGATCGAAATCGACGCGGGACCCTTCGTGATCTACCAGGGCAGCCATGGCGACCGGGGCGCGCATCGCGCGGATATCATTCTCCCAGGTGCGGCCTATACCGAAGAACCGGGGCTTTTTGTCAATACCGAAGGGCGGCCGCAGCTTGCGCTCCGCTCAGGCTTCGCACCCGGTCAGGCCAAGGAAAACTGGGCAATTCTGCGCGCGCTGTCGGCGGAGGCCGGTGCACAACTGCCGTTTGACAGTATCGCACAGCTGCGCCAGGCGCTGATTGAACAGGTCCCGCATCTGGGGCGGATTGACGAGGTACCCGGGAATGAAGGTCCGCAACTCGATAAAGGGTCGCTCTCGGACGGTGACTTTGAGCCTGCGATCACGGATTTCTGGCTCAGCAATCCGATCGCGCGCGCCTCAGAACTGATGGCGGAGCTTTCCGCAAACGCTCGCGCCCGCAAAGACAAGGCCATGGCCGCTGAATGAGGCAGATCGTCCTCATATCCCTTCCGGCACTTGCGGCCTGTGCGCCGCAGGTCCCGGTCGCAGATGACTTCATCCCTGATTATCTGGGGGTGCAGGCCACTGCGCTGGGAGAAGATCTTGTACAGTTCAACGTATCAATGACCAAGGCACAGAGCCGCCTTGATGTGCAAAGATATGCCGAATGCGCCGCCGCGCATTACACTGTGGTGCGGGGATACGGGTTTACGCGGCATTTGCGGACAAATGTGACCGAAGAGGGTGGCGTGTGGGCGGCAGATGCTGTTTACACCATCTCGCCGACCCTGCCTGACGGGCTTGCTGTGATCGACGCTCAAGTCACCACGCAGGCCTGCATGGAAGCTGGAATACCGACGGTGTGAGGACTTATGGCTGACTTCTTTACCACTCCTGGCGGCATCGCCGTTCTGATCCTGGCGCAGGTGCTGGCGGTCGTGGCCTTTGTGATGATTTCACTGCTGTTTCTGGTCTATGGCGACCGTAAAATCTGGGCGGCGGTGCAGATGCGGCGCGGGCCAAACGTGGTGGGCACATTCGGTCTGTTGCAGACGGTGGCCGACGCGCTGAAATACGTGGTGAAAGAGGTCGTTGTTCCTGCCGGCGCGGATCGCACCGTTTTCATGCTGGCGCCGATGACATCCTTCGTGCTGGCGATGATCGCCTGGGCGGTGATCCCGTTCAACGACGGCTGGGTGCTCTCTGACATCAATGTGGCGATCCTCTTTGTCTTTGCTGTCTCCTCGCTTGAGGTTTACGGCGTGATCATGGGCGGCTGGGCGTCGAACTCCAAATATCCCTTCCTCGGATCGCTGCGCTCGGCGGCGCAAATGATCTCTTACGAGGTCTCGCTGGGTCTGATCATCATCGGGGTGATCATCTCCACAGGCTCGATGAATTTCGGCGGCATCGTGGCCGCACAGGATGGCGCCTATGGATTTTTCAGCTGGTACTGGCTGCCGCACTTCCCGATGGTGTTTTTGTTCTTCATCAGCTGTCTTGCTGAAACCAACCGACCGCCTTTCGACCTTCCGGAGGCGGAATCTGAACTGGTGGCGGGCTATCAGGTAGAGTACTCCTCGACGCCCTTCCTGCTCTTCATGGCGGGCGAATACATCGCGATCTTCCTGATGTGCGCCCTGACGACGCTGCTGTTCTTCGGCGGCTGGCTGTCACCGATCCCGTTCCTGCCCGACAGCCCGCTTTGGATGGTCGGCAAGATGGCGTTCTTCTTCTTCATCTTCGCCA